>CAJTYN010000006.1:23631-40486 GCA_910584115.1 uncultured Lachnospiraceae bacterium | reverse complement strand
TTTAAACGGGCATGGGACATACGAAGAAATACATGACCACGAAATGGCAGGCGCTCCCCAGCATGACGAAGATATGGAAGATCTCATGGGACCCGAAGTACCGATGCCGCTGATCGAACAGCGGCAGCTTCAGCCCATAGATGATCCCGCCGACGGTATAGATGACCCCGCCCGTCAGCAGCCAGCCGAACCCCGCCGCGGGCAGCGCGCGGATGATGGGGATGAACGCCAGCACGCACAGCCACCCCATCCCGATATAGAGGACGCTGGACACCCATTTCGGGCAGGTGATCCAGAATGCTTTCAGAAGGATCCCCACCAGGGCCGTCGCCCAGACCAGCGCACACAGCGCATACCCCATGGGGCCGTGCAGCACGATCAGACAGACCGGCGTGTAACTCCCGGCGATCATCACGCTGATCATCATATGATCCATTTTCCGCAGACGGCGGTTGACCTTCTCCGTGGAATCCACAGAATGGTACATCATACTGGAAAAATACAACAAGATCATCGTGAGGATAAAGACAGCCAGCGCAACGACGTGGATCGCCCCCGGTTCCCGGGCCGCCTTTAAGAGCAGCGGCACAGCGCCCGCCATCGCCAGCAGCATCGCGATCCCGTGCGTGATCGCACTTATAGGGTCTTTTAATCTCAAAAACATACGAACACCTCCTGTGATACGGTATTTATAACGGATACGCTATCATATAGTTTTTAATACTATATGAAGTATATATGATCACTATACCACATTTTTCGTAAAATGCAACCCTTTTCGCCGTATTATTTTTACTCCATTTACCAATACTATTTCCACAAGATCCAACTGTTTTTTAACCAAAGGAGGAAAATATAGATGAAAGCAACAGGAATTGTCCGCAGGATCGACGACCTGGGACGTGTGGTCATTCCGAAAGAGATCCGCAGGACATTGCGCATCAAAGAAGGCACGCCTCTTGAGATCTTCACAGACAGAGAGGGAGAGATCATCTTGAAAAAATACTCCCCGATCGGGGAATTGAGCATCTTTGCAAAAGAATATGCAGAAGCGTTGAGCCAGACGACCGGTTGTCTGGCTTGTATCACGGACCATGACCAGGTAGTCTCCGCCGCCGGTCCGTCCCATAAAGAATACACAGGCCGGGCGATCAGCCGGGATCTGGAGGAACTGATCAGCAACCGCACGGTCCATAAAGGAAATGATGAGAAAGAGAGGTCCATCCCCCTTACCGAGGGCCAGGGGGAATTTCCCAACCTGCAGGTGATCTGGCCCATCATCTGCGCGGGCGACACCATCGGCTCCGTGATCCTCGTGGGCGAAGCGGGGCAGACCATGGGAGAAGCCGAGCAGAAATTGGTCCAGACGGCGGCCGGTTTCCTGGGAAGGCAGATGGAACAGTGACAGGATACTCTTTTGATCAGAGACTGTGATACTCATCCAGAGTCAGGCCCGTCAGTGACAGATACAGAGCGAGTGTTTTTGTGACATACCGGATATGCCAGGGTTCCCAGGCGTATCCGGTGATCTTTTCTTTTCCCTTCGGATAGCGGAGGATGAAACCGTACATAGGACCGAAGCGTTCCAGGAACTTCCCCTCCTCCATCTCGGCAAAGGCGGGGACCAGCTCGAACCCGAGCTTTGGACAGGACACGTCCAGCGCCAGCCCCAGCTGATGCTCACTGCACCCGGGTGGCGCCACGTACCCGCTGCTGCTCTGGCCGTAGATCTCGGCCTGGCGCGCATAGGAACGATAGCCTGAGACACCATAAAGACACAGCCCGGCCTGAGCGGCCCTCTCGAACAGCCTTTCCGCCGCCCGGGCGGCCCGCAGGCGGAGAAGGCGCTTCGGATCTTCGGGCGGCGCGCAGAAGGGGATCTTCGGTTCGGTAAGATCTTCCGGGATATACCCCGGATCGAGGGGATGCCCCCGGCCGACCAGTTGGACATAAGATGACCGCAAAGTATAAAGACCTCCTTATAATCGATACTCTATCCTATGACGGCCCGGCCGGTCTTATACATTTCCCCTGTGGCTCTTTATCGCTCCTCTTTCTGCGCCCCCATCTCATCCAATAGCCGTTTCTTGATATCGTACAGTTTCTGGGACAGGTCCACATGCACCTCCTGGGGATTGACCAGACGGCGGGATTCGTCCCACAGCGTGTCCAGCTCCCTCTGGCAGATCTTCTGCAGTTCCATGACGGAAGGCGACGTGTAGACGCAGGCGCCTTTTTTGAAAATGGGGATCAGGAGCTCGCGCAGCGTATAATTCCCGCCCCGGATCTTCGTCCGTTTCCAGGTATCGATCGGGTCGAAGATCGTCATGGGTTCCCTCTCGTCAAAAGTCTCGTCGGCCATGCAGATCAGATCCGCTTTGATCTTCCCATTATTTTTATTGTAGATCCGGTAGATGGTCTTATCCCCCGGGTTCGTGACTTTTTCCCTGTTCTCGGACAGCTTGATCTTCGGTATGAAACCCGTCCCGTCCTTGTCCCGGATCGCCGCCAGTTTATAGACGCCGCCGAAGGCCGGATTTCCCTTGGCGGTGATCAGGTTCGTGCCCACGCCCCAGGAATTGATCTTCGCCTGCTGGGTCTTCAGGCTGTAGATCAGATCTTCATCCAGATCGCTGGAGGCCGAGATCACCGCGTCGGGGAAACCGGCGTCGCAGAGCATCTGATATGCCTGTTTTGACAGATAGGCCAGGTCGCCGCTGTCTAAGCGTATGCCGTATTTTTTCAGACGGATCCCCTCGGCCTGCATCTCCTTGAAAACGCGTATGGCGTTGGGCACGCCGGATTTCAGCGTATCGTACGTATCCACCAGCAGGATGCAGGCATCCGGGTAAAGGCCCGCGTAGGTCTTAAAGGCAGTGTATTCATCCGGAAAGCTCATGATCCAGCTATGGGCATGGGTCCCCAGCACCGGCACGTCGAACATCTTTCCCGCGATCACATTGGAGGTCCCGATGCAGCCGCCGATGACCGCCGCCCGCGCCCCGTAGATCCCCGCGTCCGGACCCTGCGCCCGCCTCAGTCCGAACTCCATCACCCCGTCGCCCTTGGCCGCGTAGACGATGCGGGACGCCTTCGTGGCGATCAGGCTCTGGTGGTTGATGATGTTCAGGATCGCCGTCTCGATGAGCTGCGCCTCCATCGCCGGCGCCACGATCTTCAGGAGCGGCTCCCGGGGAAAGATCACGGTCCCCTCCGGGATCGCGTAGATATCCCCGCTAAAGCGAAGATCGCGCAGATACCCCAGAAAATCCTCCCCAAACAGATCCAGGGAGCGCAGATACTCTATGTCCTCGGGTGTAAAAGAAAGCTCCTTAATATATTCGATCACCTGTTCCAGGCCCGCCATGATGGCGTAACTCCCGTGAAAAGGATTGTCCCGGTAGAACACGTCGAAGACGACGGTCTGGTCCGCAGGTTCTTTAAAATATCCCTGCATCATCGTCATCTCGTAGAGGTCTGTCAGCAGGGTCAGATTGTTGGCTCTCATAGCTGTACTCCTTTTTTAGTCATGATAACACTCTCTTTCCTTTTCTTCAACTATTTATAGAAATTTCTTGTGTTTCCAGGGAGATCGGGTTACAATACAGGATAAAATCCAAACAGGAGGTAGGAACTTTGACCGAATTTTTAGTACGGAGATTTGTAAAAGACTACGAACAGGTCCACCAGACGGCTGTCCGGACCCGTTACGGGATCCTCTCCAGCAGCGTGGGGATCTTCTGCAATATACTGCTCTTCCTTGTCAAATTGCTGATCGGCCTGGCCCTGCACAGTATCGCGGTCACGGCGGACGCTTTTAACAATCTGTCGGACGCCGCCTCTTCCGTGATCAGCTTCGTGGGGGTGAAGATGGCCAGCAGGCCCGCCGACGAGGGCCATCCCTTCGGTCATGGACGGATGGAGTACATCGCCGCCTTCATCGTAGCGTTTCTGGTCATCCAGGTGGGATTTACCTTTTTTAAATCCAGCTTCGGCAAGATCCTCCACCCGGAGAGCATCACCTTTGAGTGGGTGCCTTTTCTGATCCTGGCCCTGTCTGTGACGGTCAAGGTCTGGATGGCCCTTTTTAACCGAAAGCTGGGCAAACGGATCGACTCGAAGGTCATGCTGGCCACGGCGGCCGATTCCATGGGCGACGTGGCGACTACATCGGTGACCATCGCCGCCATACTGGTCTACCGCGTATCCGGCTGGAACATCGACGCCTACGCGGGACTCATCGTCTCTGTTCTGGTGATCTGGGCCGGGATCAGTATCGCGCGGGAGACCCTGGAGCCGCTCATCGGCGAACCCATCGACCCTGCGCTCTACCGAGAGCTCACGGAATTCGTGGAGAGCTTCGACGGCATCGAGGGGACCCATGACCTGATCGTACATAACTATGGGCCGGACCGGAGCATGGCTTCCATCCACGCGGAAGTCCCGGGCGGCGTGGACATAGAGAAAGCCCACGAGATCATCGACCACATCGAGCGGCGGGTCTTTGCGGAAAAAGGGATCTATCTGGTCATCCACATGGACCCCGTGGAGATGCGCGACAAATGGGTGCTGAAGATCAGGCAGATGGTCGCTGATACGATCAGAGAGATCGACCCTGCGCTGGATTTCCACGATTTCCAGCTGGTCAGGGAAGACGACCAGATCAACCTGTTCTTCGACATGGTGATGCCCTATGGATACAGCGAGGAGATGGAGGACGCCGCCCGGCTCCAGGTATTGGAGAGGATCCGGGAAAAGAACCCCTGCTTCCGATGTATGATCACCATGGATAAGAGTTTCGTGGGAAAGGAGACACACTGATGGCCCTGACAAAAAACAGCCTGCTCCGCCGGCTGCAGGACGCGCTCTCGGCGGAAGAATGGGACGCCATCGAGCACGATGAAGCCCTGCCGATCAGCAGGTTTAACCGGGATATCCTGCTGGGATCACGGCACGCAGATCCCCCGGGAGAGGACCCTTTGCCAAAAGACGCCGTATCCGGGCTTTATACGGTGCTCCTGGATTTCCTGAAAGAACATATGAAAGACCAGCCAAAAGCCTGGAAATGGGTGATCATCTCCTGTCTCTATCTGACTTTTATAGCAGAACGGCCCATGCATCCGATCCACATCGTGGGTATCCAGATCTCGGCCGAAAACGGGGATACGATCTACCGATGCCCGCTCCGGTCCGGCAAGGAGGATACACCCTGCCATTACTGCGTCTGCAGATCCTTGTGAGCCTCAGCATTCTCTGAAGATGAAAACGGGCGTGGGCGGATGGTTCCCCCGGTTGTGGTATTCCTGGACGATCACGGTATAGCGATGGGCATCCAGCCCCTTGAGATATGAGAGGACCCGCGCCTTTTCCTCAAACCCCGTGTCGCCCCCACTGTACAGGCAGATCCCCATCACGCCGCCCGTTTTCAATAGCCCAAGTCCCACCTGGATGGCTTTTATCGTCGTCTCTGGCCTGGTCGCCAGGCTGTGGTCCCCACCGGGCAGATACCCGCAGTTAAATATCATCCCATCCACGGTCCCCGGCGCCAGATACGCTCCCATCTCCACATGGCTGGCCCGGATCAGGGAACAGACGCCCTCTGCCCCCTCTCTTTCCAGTCGTTTCCTGGTATTCTCCAGCGCCGCCTCCTGTATATCAAAGGCATAGACATGCCCCCGCTCCCCCGCCAGCCTGCACAAAAACAACGTGTCGTGGCCGTTTCCCATCGTGGCATCCACATACAGGCCGTTCTCTGGCAGATGCATCTCCAAGATCTCATGGCACCACTGCGTGACCGCTCGCCTCCCCATCACCTGATCACCTCCAGGATCTGCGCCCAGCTCTCTGCCAGCCGGTCCAGCGAATACGCGGCATTGGCCGGACTGGTGGACGGCAGGGGGATCGCGTCCATCCCCGTCTGGCTCTTCTGATATCTGTCATAAAGTTTCTGTGCCATCCTGCCGTTCGCATAGATGCGGGTGATCGGACTGCCCGCCAGCACCTGCGCCAGGTCATTGGGGACGACATTACGGATGCTGCTGTCACTGGATCCGGCGATCTCGCAGCTTTGGATCACATCCCAGAGAGCGATGCCGTTTTCCAGGAGCATCTCCTTTTTCTCAGGGATCGTCTTGGGCGTCCCGGACCATCCGGTCAGACGGGCCAGGAGTTTCCAGAAACGGTTCTGGGGATGCCCGTAATAGAACCGCATCTCCCTGGACTTCACCGAGGGGAACGTCCCCAGGATCAGGATCTTCGAATCTCCATCGTAAACAGGGTCAAATTCATGGCTCACAGATGTACTCTCCATCTCTCGGACTCCTTTCTCTCGACAATAGGAAAAAGCCGCTATCGCTCTTTTCGATAACGGCTCTCTGACATCTTATCTAATCCTGGATATACGGCATGATCGCCACATGACGGGCGCGTTTGATCGCTACTGTCAGCGCTCTCTGATGTTTCGCGCAGTTTCCTGTGATCCTCCTCGGAAGGATCTTGCCCCTCTCAGATACATATCTCTTGAGCTTATTTGCGTCCTTGTAGCTGATCTCGTTATTTTCCTTACCGCAGAATACGCAGACTTTTCTCCTCCTGCGGCCGCCTCTCTTCTTATATGGAGAATCTGATCTATTTCTATCGTAAGCCATTGGTCTACCTCCTTTAACTAAATGGCAGCTCTTCATCGATCCCATCAGGGATGTTCATAAATCCATCCGCAGACGCCGCACTCGGTGCAGGCATGTCCACAGCGGGCATAGACTGCGGTCCCGCATTCGCTGCCGCGTATCCCTGGCTGGCTGCCTTGCTCTCTGCAAATTCCTGTTCTTCTACCACGACTTCCGTCGTATATACCTTCTGCCCTTCGCGGTTCGTATAACTCCCGGTCTGGATCCTCCCGCATATGGTGATACGGATCCCTTTGTAGAAATATTTTTCCGCAAATTCCGCTGTCCGCCCAAAGGACACACAATTGATAAAATCTGCCGTAGCCTCGCCGTCTCTACGGAAACGGCGATCCACCGCCAGGGTATATCTGGCGATCGCCAGCGCATTTTCTCCCGCTGAATACCGCACTTCCGGATCCCTGGTCAAACGCCCCATCAGTATTACTTTATTCATCCATTTACCTCTTGAATATGAAATATTTATTCTAACGGCGCTTTTTCTTCAACGGCCTCCTCAGCAGCGGCTTCTTTGTCCTGTCCGGCTTCCGCCTCTTCTGCGACAGGCTCGTCCGTCCTGTTGACGATCAGGTATCTGAGCACGTTGTCCATGATATGCATATGGGCTTCCAGCTCTACAGGACAGGTAGGTTCTGCGTCAAACTGAATGAAATAGTAGTAGCCTTCGTGCATCTTCTGGATCTCATAGGCCAGTCTCTTCTTGCCCCATTCTTCCACATTTACGATCACGCCATCGTAACGGGTGATATAGCCCTTTGCCTTTTCCAAAGCAGCCAGACGCACTTCATCCTCCACCTTGGCATTCAGTACCAATGCTAACTCATACTTCTTCATGTATTTCCTCCTTCTGGTCTATTGGCCCCTTATCCTTAACTAAGGAACAAGGATCGCGCTCTGCCAGGCTCATGACTTGCCTGCAAAACGAGTATTCACGGATATATATTTTAGCACATGATGCCATCTTTGTAAAGAGTTTTTTCTTCATCGATCCAGCGCGTACAGATACCGCATCTTAAACCATCCCCACAGGCCCTTCTGCCCCGCCAGGGCCTCCGCGGCCCGTTTCTGAAAACAGTCCAGGGTATGGAGCTCATAGGGCAAAAGCTCCCTGCCCCCGAACCGGACTTTCTGGATCAGCTCTATGACCCGTTCGTACTCACCGCGGCTGACGCCGGCAAGCTTTTCCTCCACCTGCGCGGACAGATCCATCGGATGGGCGTAGTCGCCGGTCACTTTTCCGATGAGGAGGAGCCGCCAAAGCCTCGCTACGTACGCGTCCATATATGCCGGATCGCCGCCTCTGAAAGCCGTGCGCCGTGCGCAGGCCAAACGCAGCGCCCGCTGTATCTCTAACAGAAGGTACAGGAAAAAAGCCAGATACAGACAGAAGAGCAGCAGGGCGAAGATCTTTCGCGGCGACCATACCTCCGACGTCGGCCCCTCGTCCGGGCCGCTCTCACTGGCGCCGGTCAGGCCCTCCTCCGTCTCCAGCCCGTCCTCGCCGGGATCGGAGTTCACCTGGTAGGCAGGCGCACCCTCCAGGATCTGGTCGGTGTACATCTCCGTATACATGCCCGGGACCGTCTCCACCGGCAGCCACCCGGCCCCGGGAATGTAGACCTCCGCCCAGGCGTGGGCATTCTTGTTTGTGAGGACCGCCGTGCGTTTTCCCTCCTCCGAAAGCTTCTGCGCCTCTTCTTCTGTGAGATGATAGCCTTCCACGTACCGGGCGGCATAGCCGGCGGTCCGGTAAGCCAGCGCGGCTGCCGTGGCATAGTGCACCGCATTTCCCCGCTTTTCGTCCTCCAGGAACCATTCGGCGAGATCCTGCCCGGCAGGCGCAGCCGAAGGCTTTTCCTGGTAGCTGGTCTGCTGGCGCAGGACCCGGCGGATCTTGGCGGTCACATCATTAAGATCCCGCTCCTCCCCTTCCGGGAAAAACATCGCCTCTATACGCGCGCGCAGCCCTGCTTCCACGTCCATATAATATTCTTCCGTAAAAGAATGATACACCGACTCCGCGCCCAGATACTCTTTCTCCGCTTTTCTGGAAGGCTTCTGGACCCACGCGCCCAGCAAGATCTCATCGGCGGACGGCGCGCCGCTCACCGCCTGAAACGCATATTCCTTTGCCCCGAAGAATTTCCCGGAGCGCACCTGCCAGTCCTTTTTTTCCTGGGCTTTGCCGCCTTCCCAGCTCTCCGCCGCGGAGGGCAGATAGACATACTTCCGGTATGCGCCCGTATTCTCCACCTCCACGCGCACGCTCTCGGCCCCGGAGCCGTCGGCCTCCCGGGTCAGTTTCTGGTAGCCGGCGAACTGGGTCAGCGGGGAAAGATCTTTCGTTTTCAGCCACTGCAAAAGCCCCTCGTACTCTCCCTGGTACGCCTCCTGGGAAAGCTCCCGCCACTGGCTCCCGTCGTAATCGCCGCCCACGAACCCCCGCAGATACCACTCCTGGGGTTCCTCCATGGTGAGCCTGAGCGTCTCCTCCTGCCCCGCCAGAAGCCCCGGCGCCTTTCTTAGATCTCCTCTGGGAAGGGTGTCCTCCCCATAGCGGAGCTTCCCAAACCAGGCGGTCACATCGGCGCGCCACCTGGCGATCTGGCTCAGCCCGTCGTAGCCGCCCGTGGTCAATGATAAGATCAAAAACAATACGCCCAGGACCGCCAGCGTCAATGCGCTACGAAATCCATAACGCCGCCCTGGCGCCGCGGAAAATAGGAGCGTCCCGAAGATCCCCGCCAGCAGACAGAACGCCGCCAGCCACATCTGCGAACGCCCCAGAACAAATCCCGTCCATAACGCGGCGACGCTCCCCATAAGGACGACGCTTACGCATCTTTTTTTCACCAGGATCCGCAAAAAGGCGGCCAGCGGCACGGCAAGGAGCGCCCAGAACAAGAGCGAACCCAGCGCGGCGCGGCTGTTCACCGAAAAGAGCGCAAGCTCCGTCCGAAACCGCAGGTTCCACAGAGTCCGAAACCGATTGACCGCGTCCAGAAACCCCTGTGACACAAAGAGGATGAAGCCTAAAAAGCACAAGACCCCAGCCAGATAAATGCCCATACGGACCATCCGGGCCGCTTTCGGGAACATCTCCGATACCCGGAGCGCAAGGATCGCCAGCCATCCGACGAAGACCGACGCCGGCAGGCAGACGCTCCCGTCCATCAGATCCCGGCAGACCAACAGCATTCCGGCCAGCAGAAAAAACGCCGGCAGTATTTCCGGCAGCATCGCTGTCCATTTACTCTGATCTCTTCCTTTTGCTGTGAGCAGACATTCTGTCTGGCTTTTCCCTCTCATGTTTTGCCCCCTCTATATGGTCATGCTGTGCATAATGTCCTGATACGCATCCACATCCACGGAGATCAGGGCATAGCCGGCCGAGGCCGTGTAGTCCATGCCCTTTCCCTGGACGATCTGCATCACCGTCAGATCCGCCTCCTGAGAAAGCTGCCTGGCCGTGTTTTCCTCATAAAAAGGCGTGATGTAGATGATCTTCGTATAGCCGCCCCGGATGTTTCCTCTCCGCAGACTGTACGCCGTGTCCGCCCCATTCCCCTCCCCGGCGATGGGCGTGCACAGAAGGCTCAGCTGCATCTGCTCGTGGGCCCCCATGGAGCTGACCGGGAACGCCTGAAGCTCTCCGCCTATCACCCGGCCCACGTTGTGCTCCAGGTTCAGCTCCAGCAGACTCAGGCTCAAAGATACTGTCAGGGCCAGAGCCGCATTATTAAAAGCCCTGGGTATCTCCAGCTCCCCGGACCTTTTCACCATCTCGTACAGGATCAGCGTGTTGTAATGGGACGGGCGGCCAAATTCCCGGACGATCAGCTGGTCCAGCTTGCCCGACAATTTCCAGTGGATGCTGTTCATGGAGTCCCCGGGCACATAATCCCGCAGGCCGGACACTTCGCTCACGTCCTGGCCTTTCTTATATGGGTCGTACATTTCCCCGAAATCCTTCGTCTCCGGCTTCTGCGCCAATTCCGCGTGCAGCTTAAGCTCCGGCGGGTAGATCAAGATCTCCTGGAAGATCGCCGCCGGCCGCTTAAACGCGAAAAGCCCCAGCAGATCCGCGCATTCCAGAAGATCGCCGCGGATCTTCAGATCTCCACAGTCCTCCGCATCCATGAGATGCACGAACGTCATCTCCCGCTCTTCGCCGGGCTGCAGCCGCAGCTTCAGCTCTCTGCTCTCCTCGTACAAGATATTTTCAAAGATAACGCGTATGCCCACAGGCCCCAGGGGCAGCCGACTCTTCCGGCGTAAAGTAAAGCGCACGACGACTTTTTGCCCCATCCGGCAGGTTGCCGGGGCGCGGCACTGCACCTCTGATCCGGCCATAGCCGCCCACTGGAGCCCGCCGCCCAAAAGGGGCATGAGGACCAGCAGGCACAAAAACGCGAGAGCCTCCGGCCGGTCCGCCAGGATGTACGCGATCAGCGCAGCCGCCATAAATACCAGATAACCGATCCGATGTTTCCACATGATCTTTTCACTTTCTCCCCAAAGAAGGCGCTTTTACTTTCGCCAAAATATCCTGCAGCACGTCAGCCGCCGTCACGCCCTCGATCTTCGCCTGGGGCTTCATCACCAGACGATGGGCGCACACATCGGCGAACACCGCCTGCACGTCCTCCGGCGTGACGAAATCCCTTTCCCGCAGGATCGCCCGGGCGCGGACCAGCTGGGCCAGCGCGTGGATGCCCCGGGGGCTGACCCCCAGCTCCACCATGGCCGCCCGCCGCGTTTCCGTGCACAGATCCGTGATGTAATACAAAATGTCCTCGGTGATCTTTATGGAAAAAAGATAATCCTGGATCTCTTTTACATCGTCCCGGGTCATCATGGGCCGCACGTTGTCGATGTCGCTGACGCCCCGGCGGCTCTTTAAGATAGCCACCTGGCTGTCCCGCCCCGGATAGCCGATGCTCAAGCGCACCATAAAGCGGTCCAGCTGGGAGTCCGGCAGCGCCTGGGTGCCGGCGGAGCCGTAATGGTTCTGGGTGGCGATGCAGATAAACGGTTTGGGCAGGATATGGGTCACGCCGTCCACGGTCACGCTGCCCTCCTCCATCACTTCCAGAAGGGCCGCCTGGGTCTTCGGCGACGTACGGTTGATCTCGTCGCCCAGCAGCAGATGGCAGTCCGCCGCCCCCGGCTTGTAGTCAAACTCCCCCGTGGCCTTATTGTAAATGCTAAATCCCGTGATGTCGGAGGGCATCGTATCCGGCGTGAACTGTACCCGTTTATAGGACAGCCCCAACGCCCGGGAAAATCCCAAGGCCAGGGTCGTCTTGCCCACCCCCGGCGCATCCTCCAGCAGAATATGCCCGCCTGCGTAAATGCACATCAGGACCTTCTCGATGACCTCATCTTTTCCGATGAAAACCTTTTTGATCTCCTGCATCACCTGCTCAGACTGTTCTATGATCATTGTATTGCCTCCTCTGTCTGCGCGTCACTTCCTTCGCCGCCTCCGCTCTCATGCGTTTTATTTTCTTCCATTATAATGGGTTCTTCCGGCTCCGCCTCGCCGTCCATATCTTTCATATCTTCCGGGTCGGCATCCTTCTCCTCTTCCGGCGGCTGCTCTTCCTTTGGTCGCTCTTCTTTGGACTGTTCTTCTTCCGGTCCTTCTTTTTGTGGCTCTTCCTTCAGACCTTCCTTTGCCTGCCCGGAGCTGACCGAAGGCGCGTCTTTCGCCAAAGCCGCCGGATCGTTCCGGTCTTTTGCGCCGTCGGATATGGAATCCAGTATCTCATAGGCCCGGCCGCTCCCGAACATTTCTGAAAATACATGCAGATACGCTTTATAGATCGCGTCCTCCTGGGCCTGGCTGTCCGGCACGCGGATCTGAAAGTCCGGGGCAAACCCATCCAGGGAAAACCGGCCCATCTGGGGCGGCTGCGGCGCGTCGAAGGTCATCTGTTTTACTTTCACGCAGCCGTCAAAGGCTTCCGCGCCTATTTTCCCGACGGCGGGCCCCAGCTGGATCGCGTCCAGATCTGTACAGCCTCTGAACGCATGGTCCCCGATCTCCTCCAGCCCTGTATATCTTCCCAGGTTCCAGGAACTGTTGGACGTCAGCGAAACGCAGCCTTCATAAGCCCCCTCGCCTATGCGCTTCAGCCCGGCCAGGGCCGCGCTCACGCCGCCGGTCCTTGTGAGCTGGGGACAATCCTTGAAGCAGTCCTTAGGGTATTCCTCCAGCACGCAGTAGAAGCTCACTGTCTTCAGCCCGCCGCATCCGGCGAACAGCCCCTCCCCGATGGCCGTCACATTGGCCGGGATCGAGGGGTTGGCCAGAGAGCCGCAGTCGCAGAACGCATAAGCGCCCACGCGCTTCAGCCCGGTAAACGCGCTGGTGAGAAATTGGGTCAGGCTCGCACAGCCTTCAAAAGCCCTCTCCTCCACTGCCTCCAGACTGGCGCGCAGCGAACCGGACGAGGGGATGGCCTCCAGATTTACGCATCCGGCGAAACATTCTTTTCCCAAAACGGTCACGGACGCCTGCATGGTCACGGAATCCCGCCCCACAAGCCCCGTGCAGTTCTTAAAGGCCCGATCGCCCACTTTTGGGATGGCCACCGAGCGGCTTCCGCCTATGGACGCCCGCTCCAGCGCGACGCAATCCATGAACGCCTCCTCTCCCCACTGAGGGATCTTCCCATATAATTCCACGGTCTTCAGCCCGCTGCAGCCTTTGAAACAGCGGTCCCCCAGAGAGATGCTGCTGTCCCAGGGCAGCTGTATCCCCGTCAGCTTCGCGCAGTTTAAAAATGCTTCCGACGCGATCCGCACCGTGTCAATGGGGACCACGTAATCGCCCTCGAACGCCTCCGACGCTTCCTTTAGAACCCGTCCTTCTTCTGTGATCTCAAAGACGATCCCGCGGACGATCTCCGTTTTTTCGTCGATCTTTCCGAGGATAGACTCCGTCGTCCCCGCCCCGTAGACCGGGTCCAGGACGCTCTGGCAGGTTTTTTTGTAAGCGGGCAGACTTTCCTCCTTCACCCACAGATGAAGAAACGGCGGCAGGCTTTCCCCGAAGACAGACGCGCCAAACGCTGGCGGCTGTCCGGAAGATGATTCCAGGATCGACAGGTTCGGACAACTCTCAAAACAATAGTCCGGGATCTTCGATAAATTCTCGGGCAGGCGCACGGATGTGAGGAAGTCACACCCGGCAAAGGTCCGCTCGCCCATCTGCCGCAGCGCGGGAAATCCGCTCAAGTCCAGGCTTTCCAGGGAGATGCACTGACTGAACGCCTGCACGCCCACTACCTGGAGGGCCGCTTTTTGCTGCGGGCCAAATCCCACCCGCGTCAGCCCGTGACAGCCGTAGAAGCAATAGCGGCTGATCCCGGTCAGCTTTCCGTTTAAGGTCACCTGGGCCAGGGCGCTGCATTCCCCGAAGCATTCCTCGCCCATGGACGTAAGGCTCTCCGGCAGGACCATCCGCCGCAGCCGCTGGCAGGCGAAGAATGCCTGCTCCCCCAGGCTTACAAGCGCCGGCATATCCGGGAAGGCTGTCAGCAGACTGCAGCGGGCGAACCCCCGGCTGTCCACTTTCGTCAGCGTCTGCCAGTCCAGGGTCAGTCCGTCGGATGTAAGGCTCTGGCAGTTGAAGAACATCTCTTCTCCCACCTGACCGATCCCGCCCGCCTGTACCGTCTCCAGGGATGTACAGCCGTAGCACAGGCCCTTTTCCCCTTTTTTCAGGGCATCCGGCAGACGCAGTTCCGTCAGGCTCTCGCAGCCGCGAAAGGCTTCCGCCCCCACCGTCTGTAAGCGCGCCGCCTTTTCCAGATGCATCTGCCGCAGGGACGCGCAGTTCTCAAAGCAGCCGGCCCCTATTTCCGTCAAAGCTTCCGGATCGGGTATGCGTAGTCTCTCCAGCCGCGCACAGTCCCGGAACGCCTCTTTATGGAGACGGCTTGTGTTTTCACGAAGGACGATCTCCCCGGCACAGTCCGTGGGCGCGTCCAAGAGCGTATAACTGCCGTCAGCTGTTTTTCCGTAGAGCGGACCCTCCGCGCAGATGAATTCCGTGAAGTCACCGCCTTTTTCATAGATCTGCACATCCTGGGCCGCTCCGTCAAAAGCTTTTTCCGGGAAGATCCGCGCGGATTTTGCCGCCACCGTCCGCAGGGCCTGACAGCCCGCAAAAGCGTCGTCCGCCACTTCCTCCAATCCGTCCGGCAGCCAGAGGATCTCCAAAGAGCCGCACAGCGCAAAGGCTTTCGTCTCAATGGCCGTCGTCCCCTCTTTCACCTGGAAGACCGTCTGATCCTGGGCGTAAACTTTCACAAGACGGTAGGTCTGCCTCTGGCCTTCCACGACCCTGCGGTACCTGGCCTGCCCCTCGTAAATATACTCGTCATCGTCAGCCTGCAAAAGCCGCGCCGCCGTTCCTGCGCCGTAGACCGGGTCCAGCGTCTTCGACCACTGTTCCAGATAAGATCCGTAAGCCTCTTTTGGCACATAGACCTTAAGCTGGGGCCGCGCCGTCCCGTCCGCCGGACTGCCCAGGGCCTCGGAAGAGATCTTCACCTGCTCCGCCGACAGGAAGACTTCGACGGCGTTTTCCGAGAAGACAAGGCTTCCCGCTCCCAGCTCCGTCACCGTGGCGGGCAGTTCCACCTCCCGGAGTCCCTCCGCCCCGGCGAAAGCGTTCGCTCCAATGGCGGCGATCCCTTCCGAAACGGCGTACCGACCGTATGTATTCAGCGGGATGCCCGCCAATCTCTCCGGCTGGTCCGCATAGACCAGTATGCGCCTCTCCTCGTCATAGCGGTAGAGTCCCGTTTTCTCCGGGATCTCCGCGCCGTTCTCATCCATGACGCCGAAAGTCATATCCGTATCCTTAAAAGCGAACATCCCTTTTTTCAGACAGATGTCATAGTCGGAGTCCTGGAACAGGACCTTGCCTGTATAGCCGGTGTCGGCGATATTCTTCGGCATCCGGGTTCCTTTTATGCGGATCGCATCCGCCTGGAGTCCTTCAAAACAACCCTCTTCCAGAGTCTCCACCGACTCCGGCAGATCCAGCTGGCGGACGCGGCTGTTTTTAAAAGCGTTTTTTCCGATGACTGCCACCGTCTCCGCAAGCTTTGCCTGGGTCTGGCCAGCCGGAACGCTGATGAGTTTTTTTCCATCGCGGCTGTACAAAAGCCCGCCCGCCGCCTGGTAAACGCCCGGACCGGTCGTCTCGTAGCTTTCCAGCTTTGGCAGACATTGGGCTGCGCCCGCAACGTCAATCTGGCGGACGCTCTCCGGCAAGATCATGGAGGTGACGTTTCCGTTCCCCTGCCTGCCTTTTAACGCGATCTTGGTGACGCCCATGGGCGCCGTCAGGACGGACGCCTCTCCCTCGTACTGCTCCAATACCTGCTCCGCCCGGTATTTTTCCAGGTCGGTTTCGTTCTGGACCGTGCGGCGGATCTTATAGCCCTCCGGCACATCCGCGACCATATTGACTACGTTTCTCAGATTGTTGGCGCCCCAGTTGTGGACCGGATAATACAGATATGGACCATTTTCCTCCAGGTTCCCGTTGAGGTAATAGCGAAAGCCGCACAGCATATTTTTCAGATAGCCGTCCTGCTCCTCCAGGAATGTGGTGTTCTGGTATGTGGCGGTTTCCAGAAAATTTTTCTGGATCTTTTTGTCCCCCAGATAGGCGATCATCCGGCTGTGGATGTCCGTCAGATCCACCCGGCCTCCGCTGGTGGCGTGAAATTCCCGTCCCGATATCTTATCCATGGTCTCCGGGTCACCGCCCAGCGGACCGGGGAAATTGACGGCGTAGATCTCCCCATCCTTCTCGCCCTGGTAGCGGACGGACACGCCGCTGGAGATCACCTCGTACTGCGCCCGGGCAGTGACCTTCAGATAGGTGAATGTGGCCGTATAGGTTCCCACGGTCTTCGTGGATAGGTGCACGCTGTAGCCGTCGGCTCCGCCGTAGGCCAGTGTCCGGTCTCTGCGCGTGCCGTCCGGCTGGCGGAACGTGGCGGTCACCTGGGCGTCCTCCGCCTGGAAAACGTCCCCCTGGTAGTATTTCCGGTGTATCACCGCCGTCAATCTCACCAGCACGCCGTCTTTCGTCTCCACCGGATCCTTGGGCTTTAACTGCTCATCCTCCCAGGTTGACGGCG
>CAJTYN010000006.1:0-23531 GCA_910584115.1 uncultured Lachnospiraceae bacterium | reverse complement strand
GGCGTCATCCTGGGCTTCCGGCTCTTCATGGGCCATTTTCAGAGCTTTCTGGCTGTCCTCGTCCGCGCTGTCTTCGCCATCCTCATTTTCATCGGCCAGATCCGACTCCTCCCCATCCCCGGCCGCGGCATCGTATTCCCCGCTGTCCTCGTATTGATTTTCAAAATCCTCATAATCCCTGGGTTCAAACACGGCGTGACGGCCCGAAGCGCCCACCAGGACTGCGATCCCAACCCCCACGATGACCGCCCCGGTAACCGCCGCCACCAGCCAGCTCTTCTTGATCTTTTTCCATTTATCCATAAACCGCCTCCATGACTATCTCAAAAGCGCCTCGCCCAGCCGCTGCCGCACTTCGTCGTAATCCACAGGTTTGGAAATATGTCCGTTCATGCCCACTTCCACCGAATGCCGCTTGTCTTCCACAAACGCATTGGCCGACATGGCGAAGATCGGAATATCCGCGTCGCTTCTGTCCAGCTTGCGGATCTCGGCCGCCGCCTCCCAGCCGGTCATGTTCGGCATCTGGATATCCATGAGGATGGCGTCGTAGCCGTTTTCCGGGCTTTCCTGGAACATGCGAACCGCTTCCAAGCCATCGCAGGCCCGCTCCAGCACGGCTCCTTCCATCTCCATGATCTCGATAGCGATCTCCGCATTTATATCGTTGTCTTCTGCTAAAAGGATATGCAGGCCCTCCAGCGTAAAGTCCTCGATGGCCTTCTTGCGGTCCCCGGCCTCATCCGCCGGCCGCGCGTCTTTCCAGGACGCGGGCACGCTCTGGTCGCCTTCGGCGATGGGCATGTTTATGTAAACTACAAATTCCGTTCCCTTGCCTTCCTCGCTCTCCACGATGATCTCCCCGCCCATCAACCTCACGATGTTATCGGCAATGGCCATTCCCAGGCCGCTGCCCCCATAATGATGGGCCGTGGACGCGTCCTCCTGCTCAAAGGGCCGGAATATGCGGCTTATAAAATCCGACTTGATCCCTTTTCCCGTATCCCTCACGCGGATCATCAGATGCAGATTTCCGTCGATCTTATGCATCTGCCGGAAAGTGACCGTGACCGCTCCCCCTGGCGGCGTGAATTTCACCGCATTGGAAATGAAATTAATGATCACCTGGGTCATTCGCAGCTCATCCCCCACCACGCGGCGCACGTCAAAGTCCTGCATCTGCACATCCCACTGAAGATTTTTCGCCTCCGTGGTGCTGCGGAACATGGAATCCAGCTTTTCGGCCACCTCAAAAAGATCGAACGCCGCCTTCTCCAGTTCCATTTTCCCGCTCTCGATACGGGACATATCCAAAATATCATTGATCAGCGTGAGCAAAAACTGGGACAGGCTCTCCGCCCGATCCAGATAATAACCCGTCTGCTGCGGGTCCTCCACATGCACCTTGGCCAGACTGAGCATCCCCAAGATCCCGTTCATAGGCGTACGGATCTCATGGGACATCTTCGAGAGGAAATCCGTCTTCGCCTGGCTCTCCTGGTACGCCTGCGCAAGCTCCGCCTGCATGGCCACCCGTGTCTCATGATCCTCCGTGATATCCCTAAACACCGCCAGATAATAGGCACCGCTTTCGTCAATCTGGATGGATGCGCATCCATGGGAAAACGCCTCCCGCCCTGCCGCCTGGTAATCAAACTCCATCTTCAGCTCCTGCGCCCCGTCCCACTCCTTTAGCTGCCGGACGATATGCCTGGCCGTCTTGGGCGTGACGAGCTTTTTCAGCGTTTCAAGATCGGAGCGGACCAGCGCATCGTCCATTCCTGTGATCGCCTGAAAATTGGGGCTGATATATAAGATCCGCAGATCACTCTTTTGGATCAAAAGAAAAAATTCCTGCTCATGCACGGCAAAAGCCTGGTAAAACGCCCGCTCCCCCGACACCGTGCCTTCCGTCTGCCGCGCCCTCTTTTTCTCCCGCAGGTAAAGCCCCAAACAGAACACAGCGAAGACAGACGCCGCCAGCAACAAAAACAACGGCAGCATATGCCGGCTGATATATCCTAAGATCGCATTCATAATCCGTAAACCTCGTAATCTGTGAATGGTTCCCTACATTTGTGTAGATTATATCAGTTTTTTTATCTTTTGAAAACGATCTTTCATTGAAATGCATCTGTCCTTTTTGGATCTCTGATCTGATCCAGAAAGGTATTGGTGATGTTGTGAGTGGAAGAATTTTGGAGTTGAGATCAGAACGACTCAGAACTGAGGGTATCGAACAAGGTAAAGAGGGGTTTTCCAAGGAGCATGATCTCCTTTAGATCGGGATGCCGCTGAGGAATATTTTTGAGGAGTATCTTGAGCGGTCTTCAAACTCAGATATGTATTCTCATATTTCTCAGAATATTCTTGAAGACCGCTTTATGTCAACTCTATCTCCGAGTCCTGCCCTACTCAAAGTATTCCGCATCGTACCCGGGTATCAGCTGTTTCCAATCCCCTACTCCCAGATATTGCCGACAGGGTGCCGTATACGCCTGCCCTTTTTGCGTATCCATATATTTAAACACATCGTGGGACGCTTTCATCTTTCCCATCCCTTCTGTCCAAAGACCCATATAGAGCCCATCATGGGCCATCTCACCCGGACTGTCCGCCTGGCACCGGAAGATGATGCAGTCGATCATATCGTTGAACTCCGCCTTGTAATACGCATACGCGATCGCCGCCGCCTGCTTCATCTCTCCATCCGTCCCGTGGGAACTGAATCCCTGTTCTGTGAGCATGATCCGCGTTTTTGTCCCATAAGTGTCCCTCACGTATTTCGTCAACTGCTCGATGTTCTTCATCGTGATGCAGGGCGAATCAACACTGTCTCTCACGCGATGACTGGAGTTATTCCAGAAATCAGCCTGGGTCAGAGGTTCCGAGTATGCATGATAACTGATCGTAAAATCAGGGCTTCCGTACTCCTCAAGCCGCTCGGCAAATGTATCCAGGAAATCCTTTCCGCCGTGGACCGCCCCCGGTATCTCCGTATTCCAGCTATGTTCCAGGCAGATGCTCACACTGACCTCCGGGCGTTTCTTCTTGACTGCCGTATTGACGACTTCGAATGTATCCGCGTACAGATATGCATTCTCTTTGAGGGAATCCGACCCTGTATAATGCCACTGGGAATACGCATTCACTTCATTTCCGATCAGATAATTACTGATGTAGCCCATCCCATGCCTGCCGTCAAATTCCTCCGCGATACAGCTAAAGAGCGCCGCATACCTCTCCCGGTCCTCTTTGGTGCTGATATTCCATGCGTAGTACTCATGTGCGCCCCGGCTGCGCGCCGCAGGATGGATCAGATCTGTGTGCCCATCCACCCAGGGGAGCAAAAATTCTGCCGACAGATATATGCCTGCGTCCTGGAGCTGCGAGAACAGACTCCCCCACCGCTCGAACGCATCCCAACTAAATGTATAGACCTTTCCCTTGTACGTATATTCCAGCCGGTCGCCGGACGTATCCATAAACTCAGTGATATTGATATTAAACAGACAATATCTGATCCCTAAGTCGATCGCGTCCCCTATGCTCTCTCCGAACTGCAGGCCCTTTTTCGAACACCTCTGCGTAAAGATCTGTGCCTTCGGCGGCTGGATCTGCGCGTCCGGAAAACTGTCAAGCTCTGCCTCTGCGGCCACCGGCACAGCTGCAGACACAAACAGGCTGATCATCAAAAACACTGCGATACCCTTCTTAATGCGCATCTCCATCCTCCGTCTTTATATCTGCTTTCGTGATCTCCCGCAGATTTTTCTCCACGAGTTTCCTGGGTACCATGACCTGATGCCTGCACCCCATGCATTTCAGCCGAAAATCCGCCCCCACACGCAAGATCTCCCATTGGCTGCTGCCGCAAGGATGTTTCTTCTTCAGCCGTATGATATCTCCTACCGCAAACCGATCTGCCATCTTTCCAGACTCCTCTAGATCCGGATCTGGGAAAATACTTCCCCGATCGGCTGTGTGATCACCAGATCCGCCTGGCGGTCCCTAGGCGTGGGTGCCTTATTGATCACGATCAGCTTCTCGCCTCTGAAATAGTCGATCAGCCCGGCTGCCGGATATACGGCCAGCGAAGTCCCCCCGATGATCAGCACCTGCGCGTCGGAGATCGCCTGCACAGACTTGTTGATCGTATCGTTATCAAGGCCCTCTCCATAGAGGACTACATCCGGCTTGATCGTCCCCTGGCACACCTCGCATCTCGGCACGCCCCGGCTCTCTTTCATATAGGTAAAACCATAAAACTTCCCGCATTTCATACAATAGTTCCTGTGTACCGAACCGTGCAGTTCCAGGACATTCTCGCTCCCCGCCATCTGATGCAGGTTGTCGATGTTCTGCGTGATGACCGCCTTCAGCTTCCCGGCCTTCTCCAATTCGGCCAGTTTTAGATGGGCGGCATTCGGCTCTGCCGTGTCACAGAGCATCTTGTCCTGATAGAACCGGTAAAATTCCTCCGTCTTATCCATAAAAAAGCCATGACTTAAGATCGTTTCCGGCGGATAGTCATATTTCTGGTTATACAACCCGTCCACACTGCGAAAATCCGGGATCCCGCTCTCCGTAGACACCCCGGCCCCGCCAAAAAAGACGATATTGTCATATTTATCTATCGCTTCCTGCAGTTCTCTCATCTCTCCTGTCATATCTGTCTAAGATCCTCCATTTTCAAACACGCTCTAAGATACTATCACACCATCACATCCAGGGATACGCCCTCTGCTGCCAGAGCCGCTCCCGTATCGACCGACACCACTCCTGCATCTGCCACGGGTACAGAGCCTCCGTTCCCGGCAGACATGATGGGCATAGACGATGCCCCTGCAGCTGCGCCGGGCAGGATATTCTCCGCAGCAGCCTCCCGGCTCCCTCCAACGGATTCTTTTATCGCATAATCCCTCTCTTCCCGCTGGCGTTTATTCCGCCTGTTGCGCAGTTCATCCCGGATCTGCCTGGCTTCCTGTTCTTTTCGCTCTTCCTCTGCCTTTTTCTGCCGGTTTTGGAGTTCTTCCTCTTTTGTCAGGTTCTTCATCTTGATACGGACGCGTTTGATCAATTTCTGCATCCGCCGGATCATCTGCGCGATCTTCTCTTTATCCTTACCCTCACTCAAGGCCCCCGCCATCCGCAGGTTTGCCAGAGCACGCATGGCCTTACTGGAAACCTGCTGCACATCAAGTTTCGTCTGACAATTCGCCAGTTCTGATGCGAGCTGTCCCACGTTATCATCCGGCATGGACGCCCGTATCTTGTTGTTCCCGCCGCTGTTCTCGGGCATACGAAAATCCTGGACTGCTCCTGTCATCTCCTCTTTCGCAAGGCTATCCGCCTGCGTCTGTTCTTTACTCCGTTCTTTATATTGCTCTTCCTTATCCCGCTGCACAGCTCTGTATGGATTGTTTGTGATCTGCTGTTGTGCGGCCGCCGTCTTGATCATCATAGATATTCCCTCCTTTTTCAGGACAGATCCTTTTTCTTCCTTATGATATATATCGGCCCAAAACAACAGATATTAAACATCACCTTGACTCAATCCATCTGGATCCCCTGCACGACAAAACGGGTCGCACTATTCCCCGTACAGGTAGAGAGCGTCATGATCTTATCGAATTTTTTCGGCTCCGCGCTGGTCTCGATCTCCGAATTTGCTTTCATCTGTTTCAGATAAGCCGTAAATTCCTGCCCCGGTTTGCTGTACAGTGTATATGTAAGGCTGTTGATCTGCGCTGTATATGCCGAAAAGATCTCATATTTATAATTTTTTTCAGGAGTGAGCATCCAGAAATACGGACTCGTCGCGTAGGCATTTTCCGTGACAAACCGCTTGAGGATCCCGAACATGGATCCGTCCTTCATATTATGTCCATAGACGATCGTGTTCAGATCCTGGAAATCCCTGCTGTTCTCATGATCGATGAAGATCGTGCCCGCGAAATTATACGTCTTCTGGTACGTCATGTGCAGATAATACTCGTTATCTGTCCCCTGCACTACCGGATAACTGATCCCCAGCGCCTCCACATACAGCCAGCCGACCACATCAGGATTCTCCGCCTGCAGCGCGGCAAAATCCACCACGATGGGCGGCTCATCAGCGGGCGCTCCGTCCTCTCCCGGCCGTACTCCGTTGGGATTCGGCTGCACCGCCATATCCTCCAGCTTCTTATATTCATCTTTTGCCTGTTTATAATCCATATAGATACCGTACAATTTCCATCCGGCAAAAGCAAATACACCGAGGGCGATCAAAAGCCCGAGCGTCAGCAGATAGTCGCCTGCTGTCTTCTTTTTCTTATTCTTTTTTGCCATACCATCCTCCAGATCCATCTTAGTATTTTCTAAACATGCGTTATAGATAGTATAAACGCTCCCAGCAGATTCCGCAACCACTCCTTCGAAAAGATCTCTAAATTTTTTGCAAACTCAATTTATAGTTTTTTTATTTCCCATTTTATAAAAAGTGTGGTAGTATATAAGAACACCAGAAACCACAGATAAAAATAGGAGAATATTTCAGCTCATGGATACGGATAAAGGGATCTTTATAGCATTTGAAGGGATCGACGGGAGCGGGAAGAGTACACAGATCCGGCTGCTCGCCGAAAGGATGAGAGATGAAGGGATCCGCTGTCATACGACGATGGAACCCACCGACTCCCCCATCGGTTCACTGATCCACCAGATCATGACCGGACGGATAAAAACAGATGCCCGAGTGCTCTCCCCCCTGTTCGTGGCAGACCGTCTGGATCATCTCTTAAATGACGTGGACGGGATCCTCCATAAGATCGATGAAGGCGTCACCGTGATCACTGACCGGTATTATTTTTCTTCTTACGCATACCAGGGCGTCGATATGCCCATGGATCAGGTGATCAGCGCAAATAGACCGAGCAGCGATCTCTTGCGTCCTACGGTGACCCTGTTCATCGATATCCCCCCGGATGTGGCCATCGAACGGATCACAAAAAACAGATCCCGCAAGGAATTATTTGAAAAAAGATCGCGCCTGGTACAGGTACGTGATAAATATCTCGAAGCATTTGACCGGTTAAAAGATGTAGAAAATGTGATCGTCATAGACGGGAACAGAAATGTCCAGACGGTCGCAGATGGCATCTGGGATGCAGTCAGAAAGTACACATCTCCCCGGCAGGGATGATCCTGCCAAAGAGATGCGGTTTTCTGATCTTGTTCATTTCCGATAGAGGATCCGGATCGAATTCAGGACACACAGCATGGCGACTCCTGTATCGGCAAATACAGCCAGCCACATATTTGCATAGCCTAGAAGACCCAGGAGCATGACGAGGATCTTGACGACCAGAGCGAATACCACGTTCTGCCATGCGATCTTCGATGCGGATCTGGCTATGCGGATGGACTGCGGGATGGCCTCCATACTCGATGTCATGAACACGGCATCCGCTGCTTCAATGGCCGCATCGGCGCCGCTGCCCATCGCCGCTCCCACATCAGCCCCGGCCAGGACAGGCGCATCGTTGATCCCGTCGCCTACGAACATAACGCTGCCGTGCTGGTTGCGGATCCTAGTCAGCTCAGTCAATTTATCCTGGGGCAGGAGTTTTGCATGCACTTCATCGATCCCTGTCTCTTCTGCCACGGCCTGGGCACTGTCCTGGGAATCCCCGGTGAGCATGGCCGTCGTGATGCCCATAGCTTTCAGTCTTTCTATGGCTGGTCTTGCGTCTTTTTTAACAGTGTCCGCGATCACGAAATATCCGACTGATACGCCATCCACAGCCAGGAATACTTCCGCGCCGAAAGTATCTGTCTTAGATGTCCTCATCTTCACATCGTATCTATCCATCAATTTCTTATTCCCGCAGAGGACCTCGCTTTTATCCAGGACAGCCCGGATGCCGTGGCCGGCGATCTCCTCTAAAGAACGCGGTCTCTCAAGATCGATGCCTCTGTCCCGTGCCGCCAGGACGATACTGGCCGCAATGGGATGGGTAGAGACTTGTTCACAACCCGCCGCCATCTGGAGCAGTCTATCGGGCGTAAGATCTCCTGTGGGCACGACCTGCTGCAGAACAAAATCTCCTTCCGTGATCGTCCCGGTCTTATCCATGATGACCGCGTTTACATGGGACATGGCCTCAAGGGAGACACCGCCTTTAAATAAGATCCCACGCTTAGAACCAGCCCCGATCCCGGAGAAAAATGCCAACGGCACACTCAGTACGAGCGCGCATGGGCAGCTCATCACAAGGAAGGTGAGCGCTGTATAGACCCAATAACCCCACTCTCCACTCACTAAAGAGGGGATGACCGCGGTCCCCAGCGCCAGAAATACCACACAGGGCGTGTAGATCCTGGCAAACCTCGTGATAAAGCGGTCGATCTTCGGTTTGCTGGCGGCGGCATTTTCCACGGAATCCAGGATCCTCGTGACCATGGATTCCCCCAGGACTTTTTCCACACGGATCTTCAGCTGTCCGGAAGTATTCACACAGCCGGATGTGACTTCGTCGCCCACTTTTGCTTTTACCGGAACAGGTTCACCGGTGACCGGAGAAGTGTCGATACGGCTCTCGCCGTCTATGACCACGCCATCCAGCGGGATCCTGTCGCCAGGACGTACCAAAAGGATATCTCCCACCTGCGCCTCCTCTGCCCCGATGGTCTGTACCTCGTCTCCGATCAGCAGATCAACGACCTCGGGCCGCATATCCACCGCATCCATGATCTGCCCTCGGCTCTTCTCCACAGCGCGATGCTCAAAATACTCTCCGATCCGGTAAAAGAGCATGACGCCTACTGCCTCGGGGTATTCCCGGATGGCAAAAGCCCCCAGCGTGGCTATGCTCATCAGAAAATTTTCATCGAAGATCTGGCCTTTGGGAATGTTCTTCAGAGCAGTCAGGACGACTTTTCCGCCCAGGATGATGTACCCCACGATGTAGATGGGAAGGGTCACCGCGCTGCCATATCCCATATGCTCCAAGATCTCCCCTGCCACAAACAAGGCGACACCGATGATGATCGGCCACAGACCTTTTTCAGAAGTCCTGGCAGCCTCTACGGGGAGTGTATCCGGACTCTTTGGCCGGGTATCCTTTTCCTTTACCACGACTTCCGGTTCAATGGATGTGCAGATCTCACGGATCTTCGGAAGATAACGATCCGGACTCTTCGCTGTAACACGCAGCTGCTTTGTGGCAAATGTGATCGTAGCATCCGTAATGCCGTCCAGTTCATTGATGCGCTTCTCCATTTTAGCCGCGCAGTTGGCGCACCCCAGATCCTCCAGGATGTATGTCTTCGTCTTAAAAGCCCCAGGGAGCGGACCGCTCCTGGGCACGACTTTTACGTCAGACTCAATGGACGCACAGATCTCCTGGATCCTCGGAAGGACTGCCTGATGATCCTCTGCTGAAAGCCGCAGCTGCCGGGTCGCATATGTGATCGCAGCGTATTTTACGCCGGGAAGCTCTTTGATCTTCTTCTCCATCTTAGCTGCACAGTTGGCGCACCCCAGACCTTCCAGGATATAGACCCTCTTCTCCATATCCTGATCCGGCATCTCGCAGGTACAGTTGGCAAGGCTCTGCCCGCAGACGTCGCAATATTCTACATGGGGATTGCACTGTGCGCAAGAACAGCCCTCCGGATGGCCAGGTGTCTGATGATGCTCCACCTCTATGTGCGTACGGCTGTGGGTATGTACATGATCCCCGCTGTGAGCATGGTGTTGATGGCCGTGGCCGCACTCTTCCTCATGGCCATGATGATCATGACCGCAGCCGCACTCTTCTCCATGTTCATGATGGTCATGGCCGCAGCTGCACTCTTCTCCATGTTCATGATGGTCATGGCCGCAGCCGCACTCTTCTCCATGTTCATGATGGTCATGGCCGCAGCCACAATCCTCCTCATGTTCATGATGGTCATGGCCGCAGCCGCACTCTTCCTCATGCTCATGGTGCTCATGATGCTCATGATGCTCATGGCCACAGCCGCAGCCGTCATCATGTTTGTATCCAAATGGCAGGAAATCTATCCGCATGATGGGTCCCTCCTTATATATGAATAATTGTTCATATGTGTATTTAAACATATATTTGCGCGTATGTCAAGAGGTGATCCAAGATCCGATGGCATCAGTCCCAGATATCCCATTCTTTCCCAATGCCGTAGATCAGGGAGAGGGCAACGGGTCCCAAGATGAAGCCTGCCACACCAAAGACGAAGAATCCCAGATAGATAGCCGCCATGATCACGATCGGATATACACCCAGCTTGTCACCCAAAAGCCGCGGCTCCATAAACTCACGCACCAATGTGGTGACCAGTTCAATGGACAGGCACCACACAGCCAGCCCGGTCTGGCCGCGCAGGAAAAAGATCAGCATCGCAGGATAGAGAAAAAGCCCGGTCCCGATGATCGGCAGAGCATCCAGGATCCCCAGCCCTATGCCAAACAGCAGGAAATACGGGCTCTTCATCAGCCAGAGCATCAGCGTACAGGTAAACGCCACCGCCAGCATGATCAAAATCTGGGCCTTCAGATACGTCACGCATGTCTGTCTCAGCCGTTTGAGCACCCGTTTCCATGGCTGATAAAACCGGTACGTGCGCAGTGTACGCCTGATGGCTTCCAGGTCTTTCAGGAAGAGCACACCTGAGATAAAAGCGATGATCACCGCGCTGACAACAGAGATCAGCCCTTTCAGATAATCCGTTGCCTGGAAGATCGTCCTGGGACTGATCCCCTGGATAAGATCCTTTTGCATCTTTTCCACGTTGTCCAGTATGAATCTGCGGCTGTCTGTCCGGGAGATCCCGAACGTATCCTCGATAGAACAGCAGCACTGATCCACATACCGATAAAAATGTTCCTCCAGCACAGGAAGCTCCGCCACCCACGCTTTCATCTGCCCGATCAGCGTATCCACGCCCATCCAGAACAAGACCCCGGCCACGGCCAGGAGCAGCAGCATAAAAAAACCGCCGGCCACACTCTTTTTTACATGCAGTCTCTTACTGACCCTTACGGCCAGGGGATGCAGCCATACTGCCAGCCCCCACCCGATCAAAAAAGGGATCGATACCGGCAAGAGATAACGGAACCCCAGATAAACACCGACTATGATCCCTATGATACTGACCCGCCTCTTCCATTCCAGATCCACGAAAACACCACACCCTTCAGACTCTTTGATCTTAGTATGGCTGTATCGCCGGATCTTATACCTGCAGATCTGGAAATATCTCCCCTCTCGGACGGATCTCCCAGCACATCTCTTTTTGGGAGTCCGGATGGAAGAGGCGCAGCCGATATGCACATAATGCCAGCCCCGCCGCCTTTTGTTCCCCCTGATATCCATACTTCCTGTCTCCCACCAGAGGATATCCCCGGCTGCTCAGCTGCACCCGTATCTGATGAAACCTGCCTGTGAGCAGATGGATCTCCAGAAGGCTCTGCCCCCCACGTTCTGCCAGCACCCGATAACGCAGCTTGGCCTCTTTCGCCCCCTTCGTATGCGGGGGAACGACCCTGCCCATCCGGCTCCTGCCATCCTTGACCATCTGATCTTGGAACACCCCCTCGGACGGCTCCAGATGCCCGTCCACCAGAGCCAGATATCTTTTCTCCATACGTCCGTCCTGCCCCTGCCGGTTCAGTTCCCCGGCGGCCTTCCTGGTCTTTGCCAGGACCATCAGGCCCTCCACGGGCTGATCCAGCCGCTGTACGATGCCGATATATGTTGTCTGCAGATAGTTCAGACAGGCGCATTCCAGATCCATCGTCCCCACACCGGCGCTCTGCACCGGGACACCGGGCGGTTTATGGCAGACGATCATATGTGCGTCCTCGTAAATGATACATTCTTTAAGATCTTTCATGATATTTTTTACTCCTTATGCGTGCTGCTGCCTCATATATTTTAGATAAAAGCCTTACTTGACAGACCCTTCTTTTTATACCATACTAAAAAATGTTTGTACAAAAAGAGTGAAATGGAGGAAACGTCTTATGCTCAAATATCTATTTCTACTAGCTGGCTTCGTCCTGCTGATCAAAGGCGCCGACTTGTTCGTGGAAGGCAGTTCAGCTATCGCTCGTCTCCTGCGGATCCCCAGCATCATCATCGGACTCACTGTGGTGGCCTTCGGGACCAGTATGCCGGAAGCCTCTGTGAGCATCACTGCCGCCCTGGCCGGAAAAAATGACCTGTCCCTGAGCAATGTGGTCGGTTCTGATATCTTTAACCTCCTCATCGTCGTAGGAGTCAGCGCCGTCATACACCCTATGAGAGTCCAGACATCTGTGTTAAAAAAAGATCTTCCGATCTCCATCATCATCGCGGTCGCCCTGCTGCTGATGAGCATCCCCTCTCCTTACAAAGGGATGAAGGTATCCGTCCTCTCCCGGACGGAGGGCTGCATCCTGCTGGCCGCGTTTGTCATCTATGTGGCATTTACCGTCCGGGAGGCGCTGAAAGCCCGGAAGGACGCGCCTGTTGATGCCTCTTCTGAGAACGATCCCAAAAAGATGTCCATCCCCGTCACCCTCCTCTATGTGGCCGTCGGGATCGCTGGGATCGTCTGGGGCGGCGACCTGGTGGTGGACAGTGCTTCGGCCATCGCTCTGACTTTTGGCTGGAGCGAGACATTTATCGGGCTGACCATCGTGGCCCTGGGGACTTCCCTGCCGGAACTGGTCACATCCGTCGTCGCGGCCAGAAAAGGGGAGAGCGACCTCTCCCTGGGAAATGCTATCGGATCCAATATCTTCAACATCCTGCTGGTGTTGGGCGCTTCGGCCGCGCTGCATCCCATCGTGGTCAGCCCCTTTACGATCTATGATACCATCTTCCTCACCGCGGCCAGCATCATCACCTACCTGTTTGCCATCCAGAAAGCAGACCTGGACCGGAGGGAAGGGGCGGCGCTGATCCCTCTGTATGTGCTCTTTTTCATATACATTATACTACGTTAGAGGGTGTCTGAAAATCCATCAAACAGATATTTATAGTTGCACCTGTTTCATGGAAAGTGGTATAATCAGGTCATATCTTTGGAAGATCATGGAGGTGAATGGTCATGGACTGTATTTTTTGTAAGATCGCGAATGGTGAGATCCCATCCGCTACGTTGTATGAAGATGATATGTTCCGTGTGATCCTGGATGTAAATCCGGCGAGCAAGGGACATGCGCTGATCCTGCCGAAAGAACATGCAAAGGATCTGTATGAGCTGTCCGATGAGACCGCGTCAAGGGCGCTGACCCTGGCAAGGGACATGGCGGCAAAGATGACAGACGCATTGGACTGTGAGGGACTGAACCTGGTGCAGAATAATGGGGAGATCGCCGGGCAGACGGTCTTTCATTTTCATATGCATCTGATCCCACGCTATAGGGGCGACACCGTAAAGGTGGGATGGAAACCGTATAGATTGACGGATGAGATGAAGACTGAACTGTTATCCGCTCTGAAATGATCAGATAACGGGAGGGGGGAACAAAAGATGAAGAGGGAGCACTTTGACCAGGTTTATGAAGATTATCATAAACTTGTCCTGCATATCGCATTCGATGGCCTGCGGGATCATTCTCTGGCGCAGGATGTCTGCCAGGAGGTCTTCTGTAAACTCCATGAGAAGATCGACGGCCTGGACGAAGAGCTGATCCAGGGATGGATCGTGCGGAATGCCCACAGAAAGACCATCGATTTCCTGCGGAGGGCTTACCTGAAAAATGAAGTATACAGAGATATCGACGAGGCGATGCTCGACCAAAAACTGTTCGATGCAGGCGTGGCCGTCGAATATCTCGTGGCGGAGGAGGAACAGCGCAGAGCGGAGTTCCGGTCTTTTCTCCTGGCACGGTTAAAGGAAAAAAATCCCGTGTGGTATGACCTGATGATCCGGGTCGTGATCGGAAAGGAATCAACCAAGGCGGTCGCGCAAGATCATGACATGACCGTCGTGAACCTGCGGATGAAGATCAGCCGCGCCCGCCGTTGGCTGTATAAAAATTACTACCAGGATTATCAGGATCTATGAGTCTGTATCAGTTCTTCGAACAGATCGGTGATACGAGTGATGGAATCGATGTTGTTGTTCTTTTTCATAGCCTCCGCATAGGCGTCCTTGTGGCAGTACAGATCCCGGATGGCTGACAGCAACGTATTTTCCGTGATCTCTTCCTCTTCCAGTACCATGCTGAACCCCTGCCGTTCAAAAGAGCGGGCGTTTAGGATCTGGTCGCCGCGGCTGGCTTTGGCGGACAGGGGTATGAGCAGGTTCGGCTTTTGGAGGGCTAAGATCTCACAGATCGCATTCGCGCCGGCTCTGGATATGACCAGATCGGCCAGGGCAAAAAGATCGGCAAGCTCTTTTTTTATAAATTCGTACTGTACATATCCCTCCGTACCTTCCAGGGATGGATCCAGCTTCCCGGCACCGCACAGATGGATGACCTGGAAATCCGGCAGCAGACCCGGAAGGATCTTGCGGATATTTTCGTTGACGGACGCCGCGCCCAGACTCCCCCCGATGATCATGATCACAGGTCTGTCGGACTCAAGACCGCAGAACTTTCGCGCCCGCTCGGCATCCCCGGCCAGGAGTTCCTGGCGGATCGGACTGCCCGTGAGTACGGCTTTCTCTTTCGGCAGGTTTTTGACCGTCTCCGGAAAATTACAGCATACTCTTGCCGCGGAGGGGATCGCCAGCTTGTTGGCCAGACCTGGCGTCATATCCGATTCGTGGATGATCGCCGGGATGTGCCGGTGTCTTGCCGCGATCACTACGGGAACCGTCACGAACCCTCCCTTTGAAAAGACCAGATCGGGTCTCAATTCTTTCAATACTCTTCTCGCCTGTGCGTATCCTCTGCACACGCGGAACGGATCGGAAAAATTCTTCCAGTCAAAGTAACGTCTCAATTTTCCCGAAGCGATCCCATAATAGGGGATCTTCAATTCTTCGATCAGCTTTCTCTCCATCCCGTCGACCGAACCGATATAAGAAATACGATAACCCAGTTCAGTCAGCCGGGGGATGAGGGCTATATTAGGGGTGACATGGCCGGCCGTGCCACCGCCGGTAAGTACGATATGTTTCATAAAATAATGGTCCTCCTTCAAATGCACTCATACCATAATATGGACCTCCGAACAGGAATTGTCAAGAAAAGATGCTGTTTTTTTGTAGGATATCTCCTTTTTAGGCGTTACGCATCTGCCTTTTTCAACGTATTATTTATGCGGTGCGAGTGCGGGCTTTTTATAATGTGATCATTTGTAATTTTCTAAATCCATCATAAAACATGGATATCCGGGATGGGGCTGTATATCAAATACGCACTCGCACCGTCTGTAGATACATGCCCATCCCGGATTTTTTTATGTCTTGACAACATATACCCCTATAAGTATAATAAGCATATACCTGTATATGTATAAAGGAGGGAGATATGGATAAGATCATAAAAAAACCGGATATCCTATTGCTGATCCTCTCGGGCGCCGCCCTGCTCATCAGCATCCTGAACCCGTTCCCGCTCCCCTTCGATGCGGCCTGGATCGCGATCATCCTGTGCGGCATCCCCATTCTTTTAGAGGCGGCCGAGGGCCTCATAACGGCTTTTGACATCAAGGCGGATGTCCTGGTATCCCTGGCGCTGATCGCGTCTGTCTGCATCGGAGAATATTTCGCGGCGGGGGAAGTGGCCTTCATCATGCAGATCGGAGCATTGCTGGAGGATCTGACCGTGGCAAAGGCCCGGGCAGGGATCGAGAGACTGATACAGCTCACGCCGCAGACCGCGCGGATCCTCCCGGATCCAGACACCGGATCTGAAAAGATCGTCCCGGCCGAAGAGGTACGGGCGGGGGATCTTCTGCGGGTCCTCCCCGGCGAGATGATCCCCGTGGACGGCGTGATCACATCCGGCGAGACTTCCATCGACCAGTCCGTGATGACCGGCGAACCCCTTCCCGTTGACAAAAGGGCAGGGGACGAGGTCTTCAGCGGCACTGTGAACCAGTTCAATGTATTCGAGATGAGGGCCGTAAAAGTGGGCGCGGACAGTTCCATCCAGCGCATGATCCAGCTCGTCCAGTCCGCGGATGCGCAGAAAGCGAAGATCGTAAGGACCGCGGACCGGTGGGCGACCTGGATCGTGGTGGCCGCATTGACGGCGGCGCTCCTCACCGGACTGTACACCGGCGAGATGATCCGGGCGGTGACGATCTTAGTGGTCTTCTGTCCCTGCGCGCTGGTGCTGGCGACACCCACGGCCATCATGGCAGCGATCGGAAACGCGGCCAGACATGGTTTTCTCGTAAAAGAGGGCGACGCGCTGGAAAAACTGGCCAGCGTCCGCACGATCGCATTTGACAAGACCGGAACGCTCACCTATGGGCGGCCGCAAGTATCCGTCGTGGAGAGTTTTCATAAAGATCTCTCAAAGGATCGGCTTTACGCACTGGCCGCGGCGGCAGAACAGTTTTCCGAACATCCTCTGGGAAGAGCGGTCGTCCGCTGCTATAAAGAGAGCTTTCCCAATGACCCGGACCTGATGCCCGCCGCACATTTTCAGATGATCCCAGGCCGCGGAGTCACAGCCCAGGTCGAGGGAAAAGAGATCCTGGCGGGCAGCCAGGAGATGTTATCTGAGCGGGGGATCAGCCTGCCCAGAGAACTCTCTGAAACGGAAACAGACTACATGCGGCAGGGAAACACTCTCATCTACATCGCCGTTTCCGGTCAGCCCGCCGGCCTCATCGCCCTCGCAGATATGATCCGTCCAGAGAGCGAGGAGATGATCCGGCGATGCTCCGCGCTGGATGTGCAGCCGATCCTCCTGACCGGGGATCAGCAGGACACAGCCAATTCCATCGCGGAAAAACTCCAGATCACGGAGGTCCATGCCCGATGCCTGCCGGAAGATAAACTGAGATGGATCAGAGACTGCCAGGAACAACAAGAAAAAAAACCCGTATGCATGATCGGAGACGGCGTCAACGACGCACCGGCGCTCAAGATGGCAGATGTGGGGATCGCCATGGGCGGCGTAGGCAGCGATATCGCCATCGAGGCGGCCGACATCGCACTGGTGGAGGATCAGATAGAGGATCTGCCCCATCTCCTCGCGCTCTCAAGGCGGATGATGACAACGATCAGATGTGATCTCGCCCTCTCCATGGGCTTAAATCTCCTGGCAGTCCTCCTGGCTATCGCCGGGGTCCTGGATCCTGTGACAGGCGCGCTGGTCCACAACGCGGGATCCGTGCTCGTCATCCTGAACTCTGCCCTGTTGTTAAAATATAAAACTTGACTATGCCGCCGTATGTCCTATAATGATAGGATGGAGGTATATCAATGCAGACAGACTATAAGAGCAAAGGACTCCGCCTTTTAAAAAAAGGACAGACCGGGATCATCCATGCCGTTTTCAGCCGTTTCGGCCTGATCCTGCTCCTGCTCGCCATCCAGATCCTCACATTATTCAGCATCTTCAGATGGGCTGAGCGGTTCCTGCCCCACATCTTCGGCGGAACGGTGCTCTTTTCGGCCATCATGGTGATCGGCCTTCTGAACAGTAAGATCAACCCCACCGCGAAGATCACATGGCTGATCGTCATCATGCTCCTGCCGGTGTTCGGCGTGTTCTTATTTATCTATATCCAGAGCGACATAGGACACCGGGCCCTGAAAAAGCGCGTGGACCAGATCATCGGTGAGACGAAGGAGCGGATCCCCGCGTCGGAGGACGTGATGGAGCGGTTTTCCAGGGAAGACAGAGGCGCGGCGTCCCTGGCCCGGTACATGCGCAGGAGCGGCTGCCACCCCGTCTATGAAAAGACAGCCGTCACATATTTCCCGCTGGGGGAGGATAAATTCGCGGAAATGCTGCGGCAGCTTAAAGCGGCCGAACATTTTATCTTTATGGAATATTTCATCGTGGAGGAGGGGATCATGTGGGGCCAGATCCTGGAGATCCTGGCGGAAAAAGCGGCCCAGGGAGTGGACGTCCGCGTCATGTACGACGGGACCTGCGAGTTCGCGCTGCTGCCCCATGATTATCCGAAACGCCTGCGGGCTCTGGGCATCAAGTGCAAGATGTTCGCCCCCGTGACGCCTTTCGCCTCCACCCATTACAATTATCGGGATCACAGGAAGATCCTGGTGATCGACGGGCACACGGCTTTCAACGGCGGGATCAATCTCGCAGACGAATACATCAACCAGAAGGCACGGTTCGGACACTGGAAAGACACGGCCGTCATGTTAAAAGGCGAAGCCGTCAAGACTTTTACCCTGATGTTCCTGCAGATGTGGAGCATCGATGAAAAGACGGATGAGTCGCCGCATTTCCTGGCCTATCCATCCTTTCCCGCAAAGGAGGCAAAGGGTTACGTGATCCCTTACGGGGACTGTCCGCTGGACGACGACAAACTGGGTGAGCGGGTGTACATGGACATCCTGAACCGCTCTCTGGAATATGTACACATCATGTCGCCCTATCTGATCCTGGACGGGGAGACCGAGACCGCTCTGCGGTTCGCCGCGGAACGGGGCGTGGAAGTCATCCTGCTGCTGCCGGGGATCCCGGATAAAGCGATCCCGTACGCCCTGGCAAAGACTCACTACAGTCCGCTGCTCAGTTCCGGTGTGAAGATCTATGAATACACGCCGGGCTTCGTCCACGCAAAGGTCTTCGTCAGCGACGACCGGGAGGCGGTGGTGGGCACGATCAATCTGGACTACCGCAGCCTGTACCATCACTTCGAATGTGCCACGTACATGTACGCCACAGACTGCATCCCCAAGATCGAAGCGGACTTCCAGGCCACCCTCTCCAAATGCAGGCAGGTCACCATGGAGACTGTGCGCCGGGAAAGACTGCGGGTGAAGCTGACGGGATATCTGATGAAAGTGGTCGCCCCATTGATGTGATGAAAAGGACCCCAAAAGCGCCAGGAATGTGCCGCTTTTGGGGTCCTTTTGTCTGTGAACTCTAGATGACGGAGCCTGCATCTACATCTATGGCTCCCTGGAAAAAGATCATCTCGTTAAATACATCTATACTGATCCTGCTGTTCATATGATCAAATCTGATCTTTTATGCAGCAGCAGACCCAAGACTTGGATCAATACGATGACAAGTAATGCATAGATGTTTGTTCTTCATTTTCTTACGATCGGTCGGTCCGATGCCATTGCTATCTCCCTCTATCCTGCCATCTCTGAGAGTTCGTAATCTTTCAGTTCCTCCGGCTCATCCTCCATCCCGGCAGCACGGCCATGACCCAGCACGCTGGTCGGTTGTCTCGTATACGTCATAGAATTGATCGTTGTGATCCTGCCGTTCGTATCCATCGAGAAGACATCCCATTCCGTTCCGCCATACCCTGTAGGAACATTGAATGTCCGGAGGAGCTTATTCCCTTTGAAGATACGTACAGTCGCGCCTGAATACGACATCTGTGTGGAAGATGATGAACTGCGGTTCGTGTAATCATGCACCGCATAGCGTATACCGCTCAGGCCCTCAAAATTCGAGATCGTAACAGTCTCCGGGCCATAGGAAGTCGTATCGTCCACATCCAGATCCGCATAGTTCGGATAGGGGTTTTTGTTGCTGTAGTATACATGTATGCCGGATCCCGTATCAGTGTCCGCGACCAGATGGGAATCCAGATCCCGTGGTGTCTGACCCCAGGTCAGGATGATCCGATAGAAGCCCTCATTCATCGTTGGCGACATCGTTTCGTTGATCTCAGGATTCTCATCCGTCGTACCGGGATAGATCACGATGTTATAACTCGTATCAGAATACCCTTCCTTCGATGCGGTCAGAGTATAGTTGCCGCTGGGCAGGCCCAGGACTTTCCCAAACACTGTCATAGTCTCACATCTAAACGCGCCGCTGCTGTTGGTGGTCAGCGTCCTGATAGCCGTATTCGCCTCTGTGGTGCTGTTCCAGTCCTTGTAAAGGTTCAGCGTGACTCCGGAGAGCGGTTCATTATCTGTCGCATCCCGGATAACACCGCGGAAACCGCCCATGCCGCTGCCAGGAGTCAGTCTGATCAGTCCCATGGGGTGGTTCTCACCTTCGTATACCGTTTCCACACTGGTAAAGGGGAGATAGCCGTCTTTTGATATCTCCACTTTGAGAGAGCCGTCCGGGACTGGGAGGCTGAAGCCCCCATTGCCGTCTGATGTGGCTGAGGCGACCACAACACCGTCTTTGCTCACCTTGACCGACGCGCCGCCGATCACGATGCTGTCATCATCCGCATCAACGATCGACCCTTCCAGTACACTATCGGCAGATAAGAGCGTCAGGACCACGGTCTGGCGGCTCTTGCTGACCACAAATGTCTTGGAGACGTTCGTTCCATCGACGTTCGCCGATGCTTTATATGTACCTTCATATAAATAGATCACATAGGGGGACGTTCCGGTATGGCCGGATGTCTGACCCTGTTTAACGACCGAGACCTGCGCCCCGTTGATCTGCTGGCCGTCTTCATCCTGGACCTGTAATTCTGTCCGGTATCTCTTGTTCGTACAGGAGCCGCCGCCAAACGTGATCGCTCCGCCGAAGGGGCTGTCCGCTTCATTGATGACCGAGACAAAGAACTCGCCGGGCACACCAGGCCGGAAGTAGATCGGCGTTGAAAAATCCAAGATCGTAAGCTTTGCGATGTCGCCTTTTAATCTATCTGTGATCTTATAACTGCATTTGATCGCAGCAGTCGCATACCACTCCGCCTTACCAGAAACACAACGGCCACAGGCATGTTTAGAATCGACCGTATTCGTTAGATCATCAAACCCCGCTTGGACCGTGGCGGTAAATTTTGCACCAGCCTCGGCTGTGACACCGGCACTCAGAACGCCACCCAGAAGTTTAACACCGATATCGATCCTAGGCCCGATCTTGACCTCGGCTTTCCCTTCTGCCGATAAACTGACCTTATTCTCCTTTTTCTTGATATCTGTACGACCAGTATCGGAATTATAAGTGAAGCCGCTCGTCTGCGTTGATTCTATTTTAATGCCGACACTGCCAGAAAGTTTCCAATCCAGCACAGCGTCCGGTGACACATATACATCCAGACCCGTAATAGGTGTCGGAAGTTTTATATCTATAAACTCAACTTTATATTGCGCATCTTTCCAACTACCTGCGTCACCTGAATCCATGCCAGCTTTCACTTCTCCAGTCACTTTCGTCTCAAAAGTAACGGAAGCCTCAAAGTAATCCTTAGAAAACAGGTGCGCGTCATAAGACATCTTCACCTTACCTGTGATCTTGCCTGTGATCGAGCCGGTAAGAGTTATACCATTATCAAATGTATAGTTCACATTTGCCCCAATACTGCCGCTAAGAGTCTCGTTGACATCGATGATCTCCCACTGGGGCGAGATCCCGCTGGCAGCATTAGGATCGGCATCCGTATACGATGCATCCCCATCGATCTCCTGCTGGGCGTTGATCTCACCCGGATCTTGGGGGAGTTCCTCCAGCGCATTGACCTCATCCTCACCCTGGATGAACGCATCCGCATTCGGCGCCTCCTCACTGATCTCCTGCTGCGGACCGACCCCATTTGGATCGCTGGACGCGGCGGCGTTCGTATCCCCGCTTTCCATATCCACCTGCAGGACATCATAGAAATCCGTCATGATCGCATCTCTGTCCTGGGTCATGGTCACTGTGCCATTGTCGTTGGAGACAGTCGCGATCTTGAACAGCCAGGTCGTGCCCTCCAGATAAATGACATCGCCCGCCTGCAGGCTCTGGATCTGGTCATCCGCACCCGTGAAGATAAAGTGGTGATCAGGGACAGTCTCATCCTCTACCTTAACGTCCGTCACCTCAAAACCGTTGACAAGACTACCCGCAGGAATGATCTTGACCGAATCTTTCAGGACACCAAAGTTGGTCGTCCGGTCACTGTCAAAATTGATGACCTGATCTTCCCCATATTCTGCGATCACACTATCGACTGTCTGCGCGTCAAATTGTTTATAGGTGGCCGTGTACTGGTTGGTCACATACGTGGGATCTTCTTCCTCGCCTGTCCCGACCAGAGTGGCCCGCACGACGAAATCTTCCGGGAGCGCGCCATCGATCGGAAGCACCGTGACGGCCATCTCGCCGTAATCTTCCGTATACCCGCTCGCCGTGGCGATCGGCGCTGTGCCTAAGTTGGAAGCCTGCGCCTCTTCGGACCAGTCGCTGCCGCTCACCAGATCTTCAAAAAATTCTACAGTCAGCAGGCATTTTGAATCTGTATTGTATGTAACGCTGACTTCATTTCCGTTCACCTCGATGCCGGTAATGGAATAGATCGTCTCCGACTCATCGGATGCGGCGTACAGATCGTCCGACCCGTCCGGGTTGCCCCAGCCGGCATAGAGCGTCAGATCGCTGACCACCGGCGTGCCGAAGTCATACTCTGTGATGGCCGCCGATCCCGTATACCATCCTGTGAAACGATAGAGATCCCTCGTGGGGTCTTCGGGCCTTACGACCGTCTCACCGGCCTGCAGCGTCTGTGTCTGGTAGACATTGGCCGACCCGTCGTTGAGATCAAAGGTGATCCGGCACTCTTCATCCTCGTTCAGCTCGCTCCAGCGTGCATACAGCGTGATGTTTGCTGTGACCGCGGTGTTGAAATCAAACTGTGTCCCGCCGTTTGCAGCCGTATACCACCCGTCGAATGTGTAGCCGCTGCGCGCCGGATCCGCCGGACGGCTGGCCCGGGCATTCTTTTTCACGGTCTGGGACGCGACCGCGCTCCCGCCGTTGCTGTTAAATGTTACCGTATACTCCTGTTTCGCGGCCGTTGACTTCGGTCTTACGGTCACTTTACAGGACAGCGTGTATGTTTTCTTGGCCGTTCTGACTTTTACCTGGATGGTAGCCGTACCCTTTGCTCTTGCCGTCACTTTGCCGCTCTTATTGACTGCGGCGACTTTTGGAGCACTCGTCTTCCAGGTATACGTCGCTTTCGCTGGTTTATTTTTGATAGACAGCTCAGCCGTTTTTCCTGCCGTCAGAGTCAGTTTTGTCTTTGACAGCTGCGGTTTTTTTACGGTGACCTTACAGGTCAGCTTCACTGTCTTTGAATTCTTTTTTATAGTGACCGTGATCTTCGCAGTACCGCTCTTTATGCCTTTTACTACGCCCTTTTTCGTTACGGTGGCGATACTCTTCTTTGCGGATTTGTATGTGATCTTAGCCTTTTTGGGAGCATTTTTTATACCGATCTTCGCAGTCCCGCCGACCACGACACTGACAGACTTCTTTGCGAGTCTGGGTCTTGCGGCCGCTTCTACAGTCGTCCCGACAGAAGGCATCGCTGTGACGACCATCAGGAATGAGAGCAGCATCGCAATAAATCTCATCGTCTTCTTTTTCATGACTTTTGGATCCTTTCTTAAATCTTGTCTAATCTCTGAAATCGTGTACCATCTACTCTGTTATGACCATATCTCACCCCTCTTTC
>CAJTYN010000005.1:31740-41404 GCA_910584115.1 uncultured Lachnospiraceae bacterium | reverse complement strand
TCCTATCAGTCTTCGCTGTCGGCCTTCCCCATGGTGTAACCGTCCAATGTACCATATTTCTCCCAGTAGTCAAAGCGGTTGTTGATCTCGTTATGTGTGTCCCCGCTGATGGAGGGGAGTTTTCCGCCCCACTGTTTTTCAGCGGCGGCGAACCCTTTTTCCACGGCGTCACGCAGCACGGATAATTTCTCCGTGTCCCCGCCGGAGAGAGCGACGGCCATATCCATGATCCTAGTCGCAACGGCATTTACGCCCCATTCTCCGTCCTCGGAGATCGCCTCTGCGGCTCTGGCGGAATCCGCCGGTGTGATGTTCAGTTTGGAAAACAGGTCCTTGGTGATCTCGATCTGGGAACCTTTTACGATGTTGTTCATGCCCACCTGGGAATTGAGCATGTTTGCCAGCATGTTGTTGAATGAAGCCATCTGCTGTTCGTGGATGGCTTTCAGCTCGTCGGCGCTCAGTCCTTTATTCTTAGACGCCTGTTTCCGGCCTTCCTCACTGATATCGATGGTATCTGTGGATTGGCTCTTCTTAGCCTCTTCGCCCTGCAGGGCTTCTACGGCAGCCTCTACTTTTGACGGAGGTGTCGTTCCATACACGGGATTTGCGGTAAAATTACCAGTTAAAGCTTCAATAGACATTCAGTGATCCTCCTCTCAAACGATCTTTCATAAATACTTCCATATATAGATATCGTATGAAAGTGGACTTTACATAAGTGCCTTGCATTGATTTTATCAGGCAGATCCTACCCCAGTGCCACATCCAGGATCATCATGATCAGAAATCCGCTCATCACGCCCAGCGTACCCACATTGGAGTGCTCGCCTAAGTGAGCCTCCGGGATCAGTTCTTCCACCACCACGTACATCATGGCCCCGGCGGCAAAAGAGAGGAGCCAGGGCATCAGCGGCTGTATGCCTCCGGCGGCCAGCACGGTGAGGATCCCGAAGATGGGTTCCACGATCCCGGTCAGGCTCCCGACGGCAAATGCGCGCCGGGTGGATAAACCTTCCTGGCGCAGGGGCAGGGAGATCGCGGCCCCTTCCGGGAAATTCTGTATGCCGATCCCGATCGCCAGGGCCATGGCCGCGGCGTAGAGCGCCGGGTTGCCGGTGTGCTGCGCGGCCAGCGCGAAAGAGAGGCCCACGGCCATCCCCTCCGGGATATTGTGGAGCGTCACCGCCAGGACCAGCAGGGAAGTCCTCCGCCACGAGGCGGACATGCCTTCCTTCTGTCCGGAATTTGGATGCAGGTGGGGGAGGAGAGAATCAAGCCCCATCAAAAAAGCGATCCCCAGGATAAAGCCGCCGGCAGCAGGCACCCATCCGATCATATCCATGGAGACGGCTTCCTCTATGGCGGGGATCAGCAGGCTCCAGATGGACGCGGCGATCATGACACCGGCGGCAAACCCGAGAAAAATCTTCTGTATCCCCATGCGCATCTGATCGCGGAAAAAAAAGACCACGGCAGACCCGAGAGTCGTCATCGCAAATGTAAAGCCGGTCCCGCCGGCAGCCCATAGTAAAGTCTTCATGGGATCCTCCTTTGTGTTGGAACAGATATTTTATTGTTAGGATATGGCCCTTATTGTCCGATCATGTATGTCCGGCGCAAAAAGAATGAAAAAAATAAATTCCAGTTTGCCGATCCTGGGATTTAATGGTATGATAAAGGTAAAATCTGGCACAGGGAGAGGTATATGACAGATAAGAGATTTGCATTACTGATCGATTCCGACAACGTTTCAGCGAAATATATTTCCGTCATCCTGGACGAGCTGAGCAAATATGGGACCACCACATACAAGAGGATCTACGGCGACTGGACGGACACCAAGGCGTCCCGGTGGAAGGGAAAGCTGCTGGAGCATTCCATCGTCCCCATCCAGCAGTTTGCCAACACCACGGGGAAGAACGCAACGGACTCCGCTATGATCATCGACGCCATGGACATCCTCTACGGCCATCAGGTGGACGGGTTCTGCCTCGTCTCCAGCGACAGCGATTTTACCCGGCTGGCCAGCCGCCTGCGGGAGTCGGGGATGACGGTGATCGGCATGGGGGAGGAGAAGACACCCCTGTCTTTCCGCAGCTCCTGCTCGATCTTCACCAACCTGGAAGTCCTGCTGGAGGAGGAAAAGGGCGAGGAGATGCAGGAAGGGCCGGACGGCGCCGGCGGATCCGGCAAGAAGGACGAGAGGGCTGAGGACGGCGCGGGGACGGATAGGAGCAGCCAGATCATCAGTACGGTCATCGGCATGATCAGCGACAGCGAGGACAAAGGAAAAGAACTGAGCTTAGGAGAGATCGGCAACCGTCTGCTCAATAAATATCCGGATTTCGACGTACGCAACTTCGGGTACAGTTCCCTGTCACGCTTTTTGGAGGACTATGGCATCTTTGACTTAAAAAGGGTGGAGAACACTATTATCTTATCAGTCAAAAGTGACGATAAGACTAAAGGAGAGATCATCAAATATATCAAGACTGAGGTGGGCAAGCATGGCAAGAAAGGCATCGGCATGAACCAGCTCAGCAATGAACTCCACAGCAGATTCAAAGATTTCCGGGTCAAACAATACGGCTATTCCCAGCTCTCCAAATTCGTGCAGAGCATAGACGGAGTTGAAGTCTACGAGACGGATCAGCGGCAGAAGATGGCCAGGAAATGCAGCAGATAGATCAAGGAGGAGAGAAGATGGACCTTACGATGTCGATCGCCGCGGCGAGCATGCAGCTGAGCGCGGCTGATGTGCAGAGGGATGTATCCATATCCCTGCTGAAAAAAGCGATGGAAGGACAAGAAGAGAGCCTGAACGTGATCCTAGACGGCGTGGACGCGGCCATGCAGCCGCCCACAGAGCACCTGCTCGATGTCTACGCATGAGAGGATCCGCGTTCGATCCGTGTTTGAGAAGGATGAGAACATGAAAACGGAAAAGAAGATGAGAGTGATACTCTTGGCGTTCCTGCTGTTCTTTGCATTCACACCGGCCCTGCGCGTGCAGGCGGCAGTAGTGGGCGTGCCCCGGATCAAGAACGTCAAGACCCGGACGGCGGACTGCCAGCGCGTGATCTGGACCTCCGTTTCCAAGGCGGGCGGTTACCAGGTGGCCTACAAGGCCGGTTCCGGAAAATATAGATACAAGATCGTATCGGGCGGCAGGACCGTCCGGCTGGATCTGAGCAGCCGTCTGCCGAACGTCCTGTATACATATAAAGTACGGGCGTACCGCACGGTGAAAAAGCAGCGGGTATACGGAAGCTGGTCGGCTCCCGTGCAGGCATATCTCAACAAGGATGTGGCCATCTACGGAAAAGAAGTCCCCTACGAGACGTACGGGCGTTTTTACAAGAGTCAGGCGGCTTCGTATAAAGACATGCGGGCGGTCACCGTGAAGACGTGGGACTTTGCCAGCGGGAAAAAAGGGCGGAAGATCACACGGACATGGACGATCTACGTCCACAAGAATCTGGCCAGCACGGTCAAGCGCGCGTTTGATGAGATCTATAAGGGACGGGAGAAGTTTCCCATCCACGCGCTGGGCGGATGGCGGTACGGCAGCGGGCGCTCCGAACACTACGACGGCACGGCCATAGACATCAATCCGGAGGAGAACTACCAGGTCATCAACGGACAGGCGGTCGTGGGGAGATATTGGAGGCCGAAAAAAGATCCCTATTCGATCCCGAAAAACGGTGAGGTGGCGCGCATCCTCAGAAAATACGGCTTCTCCCAGGGGATCTGGTCGACCAGCCAGGATTACATGCATTTTTCTTATTTTGGGACATAATGGAGAAAATGAAGGGCAGGACTTTATCACAAAGTACCTGCCTTTCGAGATAGTGATGGAAAAGAGGACGAGAATGAGATTTGAATTGATGGCATCCATGATGTGTGCGGATTACGGGAACCTGGAGAGAGAAGTCAGAGAGCTGGAGGAAGGCGGCATCGACTCCTACCATATCGATATCATGGACGGACGCTATGTGCCCAATTTCGCCATGTCGCTAAATGATATGCGATACATAGCGAGCACCGCGAAAAAGCCTCTGGACGTACACCTGATGATCGAACATCCCAACAACCATATCGGTCTGTTCCTGCGCAGCCTGCGGCCGGGGGATACGGTCTACATCCACCCGGAGGCGGAATACCACCCCTCCACCACATTGCAGAGCATCATCGACGCGGGGATGATCCCGGGGATCGCGGTCAATCCGGGGACGTCGGTGGAGACGGTGATGGAGATGCTGCGGATCGTGAAAAAGGTCCTCGTCATGTCCGTCAATCCGGGCAATGCGGGGCAGATGTACCTGCCCTACGTGGGCAAAAAGATCACGAAACTCCTGTCCATGAAAGAGGATATGGATTTTGAGATCTACTGGGACGGCGCCTGCGGCGCGGATAAGATCTTAGAATATGCGCCAAAGGGCGTGCAGGGATTCGTTCTGGGTACGACGCTCCTCTTCGGAAAAGACAGATCCTACGGGGAGACATTACAGGACATCCGCGAACTGCGGTTTTAGATGAAAGGGGAAAGAGATGGTCACAGCACTGGTCTTATCAGGGGGCACGGGCAGCAGGCTGGCCGCGGATGTGCCCAAACAGTATATAGAAGCCGGGGGACGGCCGATCATCATGTACTGTCTCAGACAGTTATCCGACCACAACGGGATCGATAAGATCCAGATCGTGGCGGATGTGAAGTGGCAGGGGCAGATCAGGAGATGGCTCGCAGAGGAGGGCATAGAGGAGAAATGTGCAGGCTTCTCCCTTCCGGGCGCCAACCGGCAGATGTCTATCCATCACGGTCTGGAGGATATCCGGAGATACGCGGGGGAGGACGACTGGGTCCTGATCCACGACGCGGCCCGGCCGCTCTTATCGGCGGCGCAGATCACGGCCTGCCTGGAAGCGTCCCCAGGCCACGACGGCGTGATCCCGGTGCTGCCCATGAAAGACACAGTGTATCTGAGCGCCGACAAAAAGACGATCTCCGCATTGCTGGACCGCAGCCAGGTCTTCGCCGGACAGGCGCCGGAACTGTTCCGCCTGGGGCCGTACTATGCGGCTGATCAGAGGCTGCTGCCCGATGAGATACTGAAGATCAACGGATCCACGGAGCCTGCCGTCCTGGCCGGGATGGATATGGCGATGATCCCTGGCGATGAGGGGAACTTCAAGATCACCACACGGGAGGACCTGAAGGTTTTTCTGGAACGCTTGCCGTAAAAAGAGGCGCTCCCCCGTCACAGCTTCATCAACGGCTCTGCCACATGTACCCTAAAAAACTGGATCAGAGGTCCGTTGAACAATGCGTTGCAGATGGTCCCGACCCCGATGATCAGCCACAGATCGCCGCCGGATAAAAGGCAGGATATAACGCCGACAACGACCACGGTGACGTCGCTCAGCACCCGGGCATACTGGAATCGGATCCGTCCTCTCGTACCCTTCTCGATGATCAGCGCCACACTGTCATAAGGCGCGATCCCCATATCTGCCGCCATATAAAAGGCAACGCCCAGTCCGGCAGACAGACTTCCCAGAAGGAGCGCGAAGATCCTGAGCGGCAGCGTCATATCCACCGCCAGCACATCCTGGGATATCCAGCAGATAAAGTCCGCCATATATCCCACGCTGATCATATTGACGATGGTCCCGGCCCCGATACAATGGCGGACTGTAAAAAAGACCACGACCAGGATGAGCGCGTTCATGATGAGCTGCCATGTCCCAAATGTCATATGGAGAAGACCGCTGATTCCCAGATTCATACAGCTAAATGCATCCACCCCGAAAGCGCTGAGCCGAAAAGATCCCACACAGATCCCGATGAAGAGGATCCCCGTGAGCATCATCACACAGCGCCTTCCGAACAGATCTTTCTCTTTTTTCATACTGCGGTCTCCTCCCTAGTCTTCACGGACTGCCCGGAACACATACAGCCTGGAATCAAAATCGCCATAGCCGTCCGTATTCTCGCCGACCTGTCCGGACATCCCGTCTGACGTGATCAGTCCGATATTCATCAGTTCATCCCCGTAGAACGTCTCCTTCGTTTCCAGGTTTTCATAGAGGAGATCAAGATCCAGGCCCTGCAGCCGCACTCTCGAAAAAGGCATATTGGCATGGTTCAGGACGCGATACCATCCGACGATCGCTTTTTTCCTATCTTCACTGACGGTCATCCAGCAGGTGATATTTCCCTCGAAGGGACTTTCGAGCCTGTAAAATGTACCGAATTGGAGGATCTCCCTGTACTCTTTCATAAATGCGGTCTGTTCCTTCACCTGGGCCAGTTCTTCTTTTGTCATCCGGTTCAGATCCAGTTCATACCCGAAAGTCCCGAAATACGCCACATTTGCCCTCGTATGAAGGGGCGTGTGACGGAACACCTGATGATTCGGCACCGCCGATACATGGCTCCCGATGCTGCTGATGGGATAGCAAAAAGAAGTCCCGTATTGGATCTTCAGTCGTTCCACCGCATCCGAATCATCGCTGGCCCAGGCCTGGGGCGCATAATAGAGGAGTCCCGGATCGAACCGTCCCCCGCCGCTGGCGCAGGATTCGAACAGGACATGGGGGAAATCCCGATGCAGCCTTTCATACAGATCGTAGACCCCGAGGATATAGCGGTGGAACACCTCGCCCTGCCGATCCGGCGGCAGCGCCGCGGAGTAGCATTCGGTGATGCTACGGTTCATATCCCATTTGATATAGGACACTTTCGCCTCACGCAGGATCTTCGCCAGCATCTCATAAAGGCAGTCCACCACCTCCGGCCGCGAGAAGTCCAGCACATACTGATGCCGTCCCTGGGATGTGCGCCGTCCCGGCGTGGCGAGGATCCAGTCGGGGTGCGCCCGGTAGAGATCAGAGTCTTTATTGACCATTTCCGGCTCGATCCAGAGGCCGAAGAGCATGCCGAGTCCTTCGATACGCTCCGCCAGCCCGGTGATGCCCCGGGGAAGGCGCTTAGGGTCTGCCACCCAATCGCCCAGGCCCGCATGGTCATTTTTCCGCGCGCCGAACCAGCCGTCGTCCAGGACGAATAATTCCACGCCGCATTCTCTTGCTCGTGCGGCGATCTCCATCAAACGGTCTTCGGTAAAGTCGAAATAGGTCGCCTCCCAGTTATTGATCAGGATCGGCCTTGGTCTGTCCCGCCAGGATCCTCTGACGAGCCGCTTCTGGTACAGGCGATGGAAGGTCTGGCTCATGTCGTTTAAGCCCTGATCCGTATAGACCATCACGGCCTCCGGTGTCTGGAAGCTCTCGCCTGCATCCAGCTTCCAGTCAAAGCCCATAGGATGGATCCCCATCAGGACCCTTGTGGTATCATGGGTATCCACCTCCGCCTGGGCGAGAAAATTCCCGCTGTAGACCAGGCTGAACCCGATCGCCTCACCCTGACATTCATCCGTCCCCGGGCGTTTCAGCACGATGAACGGATTGTGCTCGTGGGAAGAATGTCCCCGGCGGCTGTCCACGGCCTGGATCCCCTGCTCCAGCTTCCGTACCTTCAGATGGCGCTCCCGCGCCCACGCCCCGGAAAACTGCAGCCATTCATAGTCACAGTCCGGCAGATCCATGCACAGGCTCATGGCGGTGGTGAGATGGACACTGCCCGTCCCCGCATTCGTGATCCGCGCGCTCCTGGCGAGGATCCCTCCCTGGGTAAAGATCGTATACAGGAGCTCCACCACCACGCCGGTGAGAGCATCCTCCAGGACGACGCGCAGCGTCTCTGCCTCGTCGTCCTGTTCCGTATATGTGGCAGGAAGCCCGGCGAGTGGGGGTTTTCCTCTCATGATCTCATGCCCTTTATACTGCAGATCGCAGATCCGGCTCCCGTCTGGCTGCAAGATCTCGACGGCGGGGCGGCGAGGATCAGTCGTCCCATACACGCCGTACTCCTGCCGCACATGCTCTAAGGACAGAGAACAGTCATCCTCGAACACATAGGACGTCATAGGGCGGACCGCTGTCTCATACAGATAGGGATAGTCCTCCCGCTGATGGACCTTTTTTCCAAAATAGAGCTGTCCCAGATGGCCGTTGGGGAGAACGGTCATGATATAGCTGATCTTCTGATCGCATAAATGGAATGTCTTAGTAGTTTCATAAAATGATATGCTCATCGTTCATCGCCTCCTGTTCAAAATACACTCTAGGAGCCTATTCTATAGGAAGACCCTGCGTCTGTGTATATCGATCTGTTGGCTGAAGATGTCCGGATGTCGGTCATATCTTTTCCAGCTCATCCTTATTTTCCTCCAGATACGCCCTCTTCTCCATCCGGTCCCGCTCCCGGTATCTCGCTGGAGTGATCCCCCGCTTTGCCTTAAATGCCTTTCCAAAAGAATGCTCATTCTGATACCCACAGGACAGCGCGATCTCTCTGATCGGATATTCCGTATTCGTCAGGAGCTCCGCCGCCCGCGTGAGCCGGCAGTCTGTCAGATACTCCTGGGGAGAGACATGCAGATATTTTCGGAACAGCTCATAGAGATAGGTCCGGTCAACACAGACATATCTTGCGATATCCATGACCCGTATCCCGTCAGACTGATTATTGCGGATATATTCGACCGCTCTCTTGATATGGATGTTCTCCTGATCTTGTTGGGACGGAAGGCTGATATCGATATCTTCTGTCAGTATCGAAAAAAAAGAATACAGGAGACTCTGTCTCCTATACTGGCTGGAAATGCTGCCGGTGGTATCTCTGAGCATTTCGATGACGATATGTTTCAGCTCGTCTCCCTGGCCGCTCTGGAAGATGAGCTGTCGGCTGTTCAGCCCGATATCCCGCAGATATTCCCGCACATTCGTCCCGTTAAATCCGATCCACAGATACTCCCATGGCTCCACTGCATCCGCCTGATAAAAGGTCCGCGTATCCGGCTCGATCAGAAATCCCTGTCCCGCCCCTAAACAATGCCGGACGTCTTCGATGTGATACCGGCCCTTCCCCTTGAGGATATAATGGATCACGTAGTACGGCCTGACCGCCGGGCCGAAGCTGTGGAGCGGTCTGCATCTGCTGTATCCGCAAAAACATAGATGCAGATCAGAAAACTTCTGGTCTGATGACTGTAATACATATGCATCTTCCATGATAGGATCCCCTTGCTCTTTCTCCCCATATCTTCCCGCTGCGTCTGTCCTGAAGCAGCCGGCGTATCAGGATATGATCATCACAAATGATAGTCTGAAACAGATATCTTGTCAATATTTTTCTGAAAAAGACCGCGGATGTGTTATAATAGATTTCTCATAAGATCAAAGGAGGACAGAGGATGAGAGCATGGGTATTGCACGGTATCGACGATCTGAGGCTGGAGACGGCGGCAGATCCTGTATTGAGAGAGGACGAGGCGCTGGTCGCGGTGAGAGCGGCCGGGATCTGCGGGTCGGACATCCCGCGGGTCTATAAGACGGGCGCCCACGTCCACCCGCTGATCGTGGGGCATGAATTTTCCGGTGTTGTGGAAAAGGTGGCAGGCGGTGTGGATCCGTCCTGGCTGGGGCAGAGAGTGGGGATCTTTCCGCTGATCCCCTGCGGGGTCTGCGGTCCCTGCCAGAAAGAGCAGTACGAGATGTGCCGGGATTACAGTTATCTCGGGTCACGCCGGGACGGCGG
>CAJTYN010000005.1:23524-31640 GCA_910584115.1 uncultured Lachnospiraceae bacterium | reverse complement strand
GTCTACTGGAGGATCCTGCGGGCGCAGCTCACAGTGGCCGGGACCTGGAATTCATCCTTTACCCGCGATCCAGAGGACGACTGGCATTATGTCCTGGACAGGCTCGCGTCTGGGTTGATCGATCCCGCCGGGCTGATCACCCATCGTTTTCCGCTGGAGGGCCTGGAGCGGGGGCTTCGGATCATGCGGGATAAGACGGAAGAGTACTGTAAGATCATGGTGGTATAGATGAGTGAATATCAATTTTTTGCAAGTGACTGTAAATTAGATGAGTACGATAATGGGATCATCACATTTGATGGAAAAAATCTAGAAGGTCTCAATAGAGCTGACCGATGTATTACAGATTTTGACGAACGATATGCAATGCGGATCATACATGAAGATGATATGACAGAGGCATCAAGATATACGGATAAAAAATATTGTGCGTATATAGAATGGTACTATTGCACATTTAATGCGGAAGTGATGATCGAATATATAAAAAAACATCTACAAAATTCCAGGCAGATTGAGTTGTGGGATGTATGGATGGGGGAAAAGTCTTCTCCACAGATCAAAAAATGCAGATCAGAAGATATACGGATCACTACTATAAAAGAGATATGGGGTAAAGATCATTATGAAAAACCGGAATGTTTGTTGATCTATGCTTCGGATAGGCAGGATCCTTTTAAATGTTAAAGAGCCCAAGGAAGAATATCGTAAGATCATGACCAAACTGTCTTGTCACCTGTAAAGATATGTGGTATACTATCACATAGTATTTTATAGTAAAAGAGCGATCAGCCTGGGGCATGCGCGGATATGCATGGCCTGACCAGGCGGGAATGAGGAAGAAAATGAGTACACAGGAGATCATCAAACAGTTGAAGCAGGAGAAGGACGCCGTGATCCTGGCCCATTATTATGTAGCGCCGGAAGTGCAGGCCGTCGCCGACTACGTGGGGGATTCTTTTTATCTGAGCAGGCTTGCGGCCGGGCTGCCGAATAAGACCCTCGTGTTCTGCGGAGTCTCTTTTATGGGGGAGAGCGGCAAGCTCCTGAGCCCGGACAAGACAGTGCTGATGCCGGACATGGAGGCGGACTGTCCCATGGCGCACATGGTCACGGAAGCAGCGGTGCGGGCGGCCCGGGAGGCGTATGACGATCTCGCGGTCGTCTGTTATGTAAATTCCACGGCCCAGATCAAATCCTGGTCGGACGTATGTGTCACATCGGCCAACGCGGTGAAGATCGTGGAGAGCCTGCCGAACGCCCACATCCTGTTCATCCCGGACAAGAACCTGGCCCGCTACGTGGCCGAGCAGGTGCCGGACAAGCACATCATCATCCCGGACGGCTACTGCCCCGTACATGAGGAGATGCGCGCGGACGAGATCCGGGAGTTAAGAGAGCAGCATCCGGAGGCAAAGGTGCTGGCCCATCCCGAATGCAACGCGCAGGTCTTAGAGATGGCCGACTACATCGGCTCCACCAGCGGCATCATCGACTTTGCGGCCAAGAGCGATGAAAAGGAATTTATCATCGCCACGGAGGAGGGCGTGCTGTATGAACTGGAGCAGAAACGCCCGGACGCGGGATTTTATTTTGCCCGGACACGTCCTGTCTGCGAGGGGATGAAGAGGATCACGCTGGAGAAGATCGTCCATGTCCTGAAGACCGGGGAAAATAGCCTCCATGTGGAAGAAGCCCATGCAGAGCCTGCCGGGGACACGCTGAGACGGATGCTGGATCTGGCAGCGGAAAAGGGGAAGTCATGAATGACGTGAATATATACTGTGATATAGCCATTGCCGGGTGCGGAGTGGCAGGGCTCTACACCGCCCTCCATCTGCCCCGGGACAGACAGATCGTCATGCTGTCGAAAGGCGACCTGGAGAGCTGCGACTCGATGCTGGCCCAGGGCGGGATCTGCGTCCTGCGGGACCCGGGCGATCACGACTCTTATTTCGAGGACACCATGAAGGCCGGGCATTATGAAAACCGCCGGGAGAGCGTGGAGATCATGATCCAGGAGAGCCGCCCGGTGATCGACACCCTTTTAGAGCTGGGCGTGCGCTTTGAAAAGGATGCGGGCGGACAGCTTTTGTACACCCGGGAAGGCGCCCATTCCCGGCCGCGGATCTGCTACCACAAGGACATCACGGGCAAGGAGATCACCACGGTCCTGGCCGCGCGGGTGAAGGAGCTGCCGAACGTGAAGATCATGGAATTTACGGAGATGACGGATCTGCTGGTGGCGGACGGACAGTGCGCAGGTCTGACGGCCAGGAAGCGCACAGGCGAGATCTTAAAGATCCATGCCCGGGACACGGTCCTGGCCACAGGAGGGATCGGGGGGCTGTATGAGCATTCCACGAATTTCCCGCTGCTCACCGGGGATGCCTGCCGGATCGCCAAAAAACACGGCGTAGCTCTGGAAAATATGGATTACGTCCAGATCCATCCCACATGCCTCTACAGCGACAAGCCGGGCAGGAATTTCCTGATCTCGGAGTCGGCCAGGGGCGAAGGGGCGGTCATCTTAAATCATAAAGGGGAGCGGTTCGTGGATGAGCTCCTTCCCAGGGATGTGGTCACCCAGGCGATCGAAGCGGAGATGGAACGGGAAGGCGTGGCCCATGAATGGCTTTCGTTTGAGAACGTCCCGCCGGACGTGGTGCGCACCCATTTCCCCAATATCTATCAGAAATGTCTGGAAGAGGGGTACGACATCCTGCGCGAGCCGGTGCCGATCGTGCCCGCCCAGCATTATTTCATGGGCGGGATCCATGTGGACAGCCATTCGGCCACCACGATGCCCCATCTCTACGCGGTGGGGGAGACGAGCTGCAACGGCGTCCACGGGAAGAACCGACTTGCCAGCAACAGCCTCCTGGAGAGCATGGTGTTCGCCAGGAGGGCGGCCCTGCACATCAAGGAAAACGGGAAAGAGGAGGGAACGTATGGATCCGATCACTATGCAGCTTGCTGCTGATAAATATATACGCATGGCTCTGGAAGAAGACATCAACAGCGAGGACGTCTCCACCAACGCGGTGATGCCCGCGTACAGGAAGGGCGAAGTCCAGCTCATCTGTAAGGAAGACGGGGTCCTGGCCGGACTCCCCGTGTTCGCGCGGGTCTTCACCCTGTTGGATCCCCGGACAGAGGTGGAGAGCTTCACCGAGGACGGCCAGCATGTGAAAAAAGGCCAGCTCCTGGCAAGAGTGACCGGGGATGTGCGCGTGCTGCTCTCCGGGGAGCGGACGGCCTTAAATTACCTGCAGCGCATGAGCGGGATCGCCACATACACCCATTCCGTGGCAGAGCTGCTGGAAGGCACGAAGACGACGCTCCTTGATACCAGGAAGACCACGCCCTGTATGCGGATCTTTGAGAAATACGCGGTCCGGGTGGGCGGCGGGAGCAACCACCGCTACAATCTCTCCGACGGCGTGATGCTCAAGGACAACCACATCGACGCGGCCGGAGGCGTCCGGCAGGCCGTAGAGGCGGCGCGGGCTTACGCGCCTTTCGTGCGGAAGATCGAGGTGGAGGTGGAGGATCTGGACATGGTGCGGGAGGCTGTTGAAGCCGGCGCGGACATCATCATGCTGGACAACATGACGGCCGAGCAGATGGCGGAGGCCATACGGCTGATCGGCGGCCGGGCCAAGACCGAATGTTCCGGCAACATGACCCGGGAAAATATCCGCACGATCACAGGGCTGGGCGTGGACTATGTGTCCAGCGGCGCGCTGACCCATTCGGCCCCGATCCTGGACATCAGCCTGAAACATCTGAAGATCTTGGAGTAGGAGGTGGGCGCATGGTAAAAGAAATGACGGGGGCGGACAGGAGGCAGAAGATCCTGACACTGATGCGGGAGTCCCCGCAGCCGCTGCCGGGAGCCATGCTGGGAAAGGAGACGGGCGTCAGCCGCCAGGTGGTCGTCCAGGATATCGCCCTTCTGCGCACCGAGGGCTATCCGATCATCTCAACCTTCAAAGGGTATTACCTGGATGAACCGAAACAGCCCGTCCGGCTGGTCAAAGTCTGTCATACGGACGAGCAGGTGGAAGATGAGCTGAGCACGATCGTGGGCCTGGGCGGTATCGTCCAGGATGTGCTGATCAACCACCGCGCCTACGGCAAGCTCTCCGCGCCCATGGATATCAAGAACCAGAGAGATATCCGGATGTTCATGGAGGAACTGCGCGCGGGCAGATCCTCCCCGCTCAAGAACGTCACATCCGGATACCATTTCCACCACATAGCCGCCGAGAACGAGGAGATCTTAGACGAGATCTCCGACGCGCTGGAACAAAAAGGTTACGCGGCAGAGTGGCTCCCCTATGAAAAAGGGCTGTGGTAAATCTTGCGGCTTATTGCCACAGCTCATTTAACGGGTGGAATGTATAGCCCATATCTTCCCATTTTCCCAGCAGTTCGTCCAGGATCGCTCCGTTGGTGGACGATGTATTGTGCAAAAGGACGATGGCCCCCGGGTGGATCCTGCCCAGGAGTTTTTCGAATGCCTCTTCGCGGCTCGGCTGTTTATCCTGGTACCAGTCCACATAGGCCAGGCTCCAGAAAAAAGTCTTGTAGCCCATGTCTTTGGCCATCTTGAGATTGGCCTCGTTGTATTTCCCCTGGGGCGGCCGGTAATATCTCTCCATCTCGCTCCCGGTGATCTCTTTAAAAAGGTCCTCGACCTGGGACAATTCTTTGGTGAAAGCCTCCTGGGTGGAGATCTTCGACATATCCGGATGGCTGAACGTGTGGTTGCCCACCGCGTGGCCCTCATCCACCATCCGTTTGATCAGATCCCCGCTGGTGGAGACGAAGTTCCCGACGACGAAGAAAGTGGCCGGGGCTCTGTGTTTTTTCAGGGCGTCCAGGATGAGAGGGGTGTTGCCGTTCTCGTAGCCGCAGTCGAACGTCAGATAGATCCGTTTCTCTTCGGTATCCTGGGCATAGTATGTGTCATATTTTTTCAGCTCCTCCATGGAAGCGTTGGCGACAGGGGGCTGCCCTTCCTCGGGAAAACTGAGTCCCCAGTTCTCATCCGCCGATGGGGCGATGGGACTCTTTGTCAGGGCGCCTACGCTGCAGAACTGCGCAGTGATCCGGCCGATGGAAAACGCGGCGGCAAGGATCAGGGTGGTCCCCAGGATCTTTTTCCAATTCTTCATGCTGTCCTCATATCTTTTTACTCCCAATATATGAAGAGAGATCATCGTATATGCCGTTTGCGGTAGGCATTCGGGGCGCAGCCGTCATATCCCCAGTATCGAAAGGGCAGCTTCCTCTGACGGGAGCTGCCCTTTGCGCGGATCATCTGGCTGCTTCAAACGCGGCGTCCAGTGCGGCGATCAGATCCTCCGCTTTCTCAATGCCGATCGAGAGCCGGATTGTATTTGGCTTGATGCCCTGCTCTAACAGTTCCTCTTCGGTGCTCTGGCTGTGTGTGGTCGTCGCCGGGTGGATCACCAGTGATTTCACGTCCGCCACATTTGCCAGCAGGGAGAAGATGGCCAGGTTGTCGATAAATGTCTGCGCCGTCTTCGCGTCCCCTTTGATCTCGAAGGTGAAGATCGAGCCGCCTCCATTGGGGAGGTATCTCTCATATAACGCGTGGCTGGGCTCGCTCTCAAGGGACGGATGATGCACGGTTTCCACCTGCGGATGTCCCGCGAGATATCTGACGATCTTCAGCGCGTTGCTCACATGGCGTTCCACGCGGAGGGAGAGCGTCTCCAGTCCCTGCAGGAAAAGGAATGCGTGGAACGGGGAGAGTGTCGAGCCTGTATCCCGGAGGATCACTGCGCGGATATAGGTCACGAAGGCCGCCGGACCCGCCGCGTCCGCGAAGGAGACGCCGTGATAGCTGGGATTTGGCTCGGAGATCCACGGATATCTGCCGGATGCTTTCCAGTCGATATTACCGCTGTCTATGATCACGCCGCCGATGGCCGTTCCATGTCCTCCGATGAATTTTGTGGCGGAATGGACGACGATGTCCGCGCCGTATTCGATCGGGCGGATCAGGTAAGGGGTCGCGAAAGTGGAGTCTACGACCAGCGGTATGCCGTGGCTGTGCGCCAGTCCTGCCAGCGCTTCCAGGTCGACCAGGTTGGAATTTGGATTTCCCAATGTCTCCACAAAGAGCGCTTTTGTATCTTCCTGGATGGCCTTCTCGAAAGCGCCGTCCTCCTCCGGATCCACGAAAGTCGTCGTGATGCCGCTGGTCAGCGGCAATGTATGGGCCAGCAGATTATACGTGCCGCCGTAGATCGTCTTTGCCGCCACGATGTGTTCGCCGGATCTGGCCAGCGCCTGGAGCGTGTAGGTGATCGCGGCCGCGCCGGAGGCCACCGCCAGTGCCGCCACGCCGCCCTCCAGGGATGCGATGCGCTGTTCGAAGATGTCCTGCGTCGGGTTCGTCAGCCTTCCGTAGATGTTGCCCGCGTCCCGAAGACCAAAGCGGTCGGCCGCATGCTGTGAATCGTGGAAAACATAAGAAGTCGTTGCGTAGATCGGTACGGCCCGCGCGTCCGTGACCGGATCGGCCTGCTCCTGTCCGATATGTAATTGTCTTGTCTCGAAACTCCAGTTTTTTGGGTCTTTGATATCTGTCATTTTTGTTTTCTCCTTTATTGCTCATATCCTTGTTCTGATACTATTTAAAAATGCTTCATGTATCCGGTCGTCCTCGTCTAATTCCGGGTGGAAGGACATGCCGTACTGGACGCCGTATCGAACGGCTGCGATCTTGCCGTCTACGGATGCCAGGATCTCGCATCCATCTCGGACTTCTTCGATGTACGGCGCGCGGATGAACGTCATAGGGACTTTTCCGATCCCTTTCATTTCCGCTGTCGTATGAAAGCTGCTCAGTTGTCTGCCGTAGGCATTTCTTTTTACCCGGACGGGCAGCGTTCCGAAGCAGGTCTGTCCGCCGCCCACCTCTTCCGCCAGGAGGATCAGTCCCGCGCAGGTGGCCAGCACCGGTATCCCATCCTGGATCTGTTTTTTCAGGCTGTCGTAGAGATCCAGTCTCCGGATCAGTCTTGCCTGTGCCGTGCTCTCTCCGCCGGGGAGGATGAGGCCGTCAAAGGATCCTTTCAGATCTTCTTTTTTGCGGATCTCTGTACAGGATACGCCCAGTTTTTCCAGTTTTCTGCGGTGTTCGATGGACCCGCCCTGTACCGCGAGTATGGCGATCTGCATCCTACTGTCCCCTCTCTGCCATCAAAAGCTGGATCTCCTGTTCGTTGATCCCCACCATGGCTTCCCCCAGGTCTTCGGATAGTTCCGCGAGGATCTCAGGGGCGTCATAGTCTGTGACTGCCCGGACGATCGCCGACGCCCGTTTCTTCGGATCCCCGGAGCGGAAGATGCCGGATCCGACAAAGACGCCCTCCGCGCCGAGCTGCATCATGAGCGCCGCGTCCGCCGGGGTGGCCACGCCTCCTGCCGCGAAGTTTACCACGGGCAGACGGCCATTTTTGTGGACATATCCGATCAGGTCGCAGGGAACTCTTAAGTTCTTGGCCTCTTCATATAGTTCATCTTCCCGCATGGAGACGACTTTCGCGATTTCCTGATTCATTTTCCGCATATGGCGGACGGCCTGGATGATATCGCCTGTTCCAGGTTCGCCTTTTGTGCGGATCATCGCCGCTCCTTCGCTGATCCTCCGGAGCGCTTCGCCCAGATCGCGCGCGCCGCATACGAACGGGACCTTAAATCTGCGTTTATCTATATGGTACACATCGTCCGCCGGAGAGAGCACTTCGCTCTCGTCGATGTAGTCGATCTCGATCGCTTCCAATATCTGGGCCTCCGCGAAGTGCCCGATCCTGCATTTTGCCATGACTGGTATGGAGACGGCTTTCTGGATCTCCTTGATCATCTTTGGGTCGCTCATCCGCGATACGCCGCCGGCCGCGCGGATGTCCGCAGGGATCCTCTCCAGGGCCATGACCGCGCATGCGCCGGCCTCTTCCGCGATCTCGGCCTGTTCCGGTGTGGTCACGTCCATGATCACGCCGCCTTTTAGCATCTGTGCCAACTGTCTGTTCAGTCTGTATCTTGTATCGTCCATTGTCCTGTCCTCTTGTAT
>CAJTYN010000005.1:0-23424 GCA_910584115.1 uncultured Lachnospiraceae bacterium | reverse complement strand
CTTATCAGAGGTATAATCTAGAAAACGGTCGGAGGGGGTGTTTTTATGATCTCAACGAAAGCGCGCTATGCACTCAGAGTATTGATAGATCTTGCGCAACATCAGGGAGATGGTCATGTTCCATTGAAAGAGATCTCGAAACGACAGGAGATCTCCGAAAAATATCTGGAGATCATCCTGAAGACGCTCGTGAAGGGAAAGATCTTAAAAGGGGTCCGCGGGAAAGGCGGCGGGTACAGGCTGACCCGCCTGCCAAGAGACTATACGGTGGGCGAGATCATCGAACTGACGGAAGGCCCGCTGGCCCCGGTGGCCTGTCTTATGCCGGATGCGGAGATATGCCCCAGAAAGGAGCAGTGTATCACACTGCCGCTGTGGAAAAAATATGATCTGCTCGTCCATGATCTTTTGTACGGCATAACATTAGAGGATCTGATAAATGGACGCTTATGATGAGATGGATCCTATAAAAAACGGCTGTAGGGTGAAAAACATTCAAGGCAGACCGTTTTTCCATCCTGCAGGCGGATCATATTTTCGGATGTCATCTCGTGGCAGCAGGCGCATTCCACGGAACGGAAGCTCCGTGCCCGCTCGGGAAATGCCTGGGTGGGTTCTTTGACCTCGAAGAGCTCTTCGGCGGGCTGGGTCTTGAGATACTGGAATCTTTCTTCCTTTTCCATGGGGTCCATCTCTTTTAAGAGCAGGCGCACGGCTTTGCCCGTCTTCCTGTTGTAAAAGGTGAATGCCTGTTTCCCGCGCATCTTGAATAGAAGGTTGCCCTTGCCTGCGCTGCAGCCTGTGACCACCTGGATGGCGTCTACGCCGCAGGCGTCGTTTTCTGTGATGCAGGCCGCTTCTTCATCCTGTGAATAGTCCAGGCCCAGCAGTTCCATCCCATAGAGGGCGGCCCGAAACCCGATCATCAGTCCGCTGCATGTGTGGCCGTGGAAGTCCACGCATTTCTCCCAGAGTGCTTCTCTCGTCTGTATCGTTCCCATGTGTTCGTCCTCCTTTTTGTTCGTGTGCGGGAGGAAGGGAGTCGATACTCCCCCGTCCCGCAGCTATATAAGATGGATCACTGTTCTTTCAGGCGGAATCTGGAGACCAGATCGTTCAATGTATTTGCCTGGCTGGAGAGTTCTTCGCTGGCTGCCGCGCTCTTTTCTGCCGTGGCCATGTTCGACTGGACCACATCGGAGATCTGGTCGATCCCGCGGCTCACTTCGTCTGCGGCGGTCGCCTGTTTTGTGGAATATTCGGCGATCTCCTCGATCAGGCCGGTCACTTCCTCGGTCTGCGCCACTACTTTCATCATGGCTTCGGCGGTGTCTTTTGCGGCTTTGCTGCCTTCTTCGATGGCTTCGGCGGTCTGGTCGATGAGAACGGAGGTGTTCTTGGCCGCTTCCGAAGATTTTCCGGCCAGGCTGCGCACTTCGTCTGCCACCACGGCGAAGCCTTTTCCGGCGGCGCCTGCGCGGGCTGCTTCCACGGCGGCGTTCAGGGCCAGGATATTTGTCTGGAAAGCGATGTCCTCGATGGTCTTGATGATGCTGCGGATCTCTGTGGATCTGTCGCTGATCTTCTGGATCACCTGGTTCATGTGCTTCATCTTGGCGTTGCTGTCCAGGATGCCGCTGCCCACATCCTGGGAGATCTCTCTGACTTTCTGCGCGCCGCGGGCCGTATTCTGGATCCCGTCGGAGACTTCATTGATGTGGGTGGCCAGCAGGTCCACCGCGTCGGTCTGCTGTGCCGCGCCCTGGGAGAGGGCCTGCGCTCCGTCGGAGACATATCCGGCTCCTGCAGCCACCTGCCCTGCCGCGATGCTGATCTGCCCGAAGGTATCGTTGAAGGAGCGGGAGATGGCTTCCAGGGATCCTTTGATCTTTGCGAATTCGCCCACGTACTCATGGGTGAGGGTGAAGGTCAGGTCGCCTCTGGCGATATCTTGGAGTTTTTCCGAGATCTCGTCGATGTAATCCACGTAATCCCGCAGCCGCAAGACGGTCTGTCCGAAATTATCCGCCAGTTCGCCCAGCTCATCATTGGAATAATGGCGGATCTCCTGTTCCAGCTCGCCGTCCGCGATCTTCGCCGCCACGTCGTTCAATTCAGAGACGGGCCTGCCGATGATCCTCTTCACCAGCAGGATGCTGAGGACGATCGCCAGGAGGATCGCCAGCACCGAGACGACGGCCATGATGATGGTCAGGGAATTCAGGTCGCTGAATACCTCGGCCTTGGAGACGTAGGCCACGGCGGCCCAGTCGCTGTCCGGCACGGACTCCACTTGTATGTACGTATCATTTTTATAGAGGGACAGGCCGGTGGATCCTTTCTGGATCTGGTCGTTGGCGTAGGCATACAGATCCCCGCTGAACTCGTCCAGGGGGCGTCCGGTCATCTCTGGATCCTTGTGGCCGATGATCGTGCCTGTGCGGGTATCGACCAGGAAGATCCCGCCGGTCTTCTCCAACTGGACGTCTTTGACGACATCGGAGATGGCATCTAAGTACACATCGGCGGCGGCCACACCGCGGATATTGCCATCGGCGTCCCGCAGCATGCCGGAAGTGCCGACCACGTTGGACTGGCTGTCCTCGTCAAAATATACGTCGCCCATGATGATCTCCGGCGACTCGATCCCGTCCTGATACCAGGATTTTTCGGAAGCTTTGAAATCCGGACCCGGGACGAACGACGCATGGTACAGGGAGCCGTCTGTCAGCGCCACGTAGAGGCCCGCCGGATACGCGGGGTCCTGATCCACGGTATGACGGATGTAGTCGGTCATCGCGGGGATGTCCATGTTCTCATATTCGATGGTGTCCCGCTGCATCTTTATCATGGTCAGGGTCTTGTTGATCCATGCGCTGGTCTCCTGGATCGTTTTGTCCGTCGTCTGTTTGAGTAGTTTCTCGCTCTGTTCCGATATCGTGTCGGAGACACAGTTGTACACGATCAGGAGGAGGATCGAGACGACGATCAGGATCGTGAGCGTGATGGCGCTCACCAGCTTTGCGGCGACGCTCTTTATGCTCTTCGTTTTCATTTTTCTTTTCATACTGCAACTCCTTTAAGATTTTTTGTTCTGCGAGGCCAGCGTCCGGAGCAGATCCTGCAGCGCCCCGTAGCCGCCGTGGGGATAGCGGGCGATATCCAGGTCCCGTCTGTTGATGAGGCAGTCTGTCAGCAGGAAGACCCGCATGCCCACAGTCGCGGCCACCATATCCTCGTCCACATCGTTGCCGACCATACAGCATTCATCCGGCCGGACGCCGAGCCTTCTGGCGATATCTCTATAATAACATGGATCCGGCTTGCAGTGACATATATTTTCATAAGTCGTGTAAAAAATAAAGTCCTCCGGATCCAGACCTGCCCAGCGGATCCGGCTCTCGGTGGCGACCGCGGGGAAGATCGGGTTCGTGGCCAGCACCACTCGAAGACCCAGCTCCCTGGCCAGGGCCACAGTCTCCGCCGCCTGGGGATCATAGCCGCAGGCGGACTTCGCCGTCTGGAACTCTTCCCGGTAAAATTCCTCGAACAGAGGCTTATCGGCCAGGGAGTCCGCCCCATAGACCTCTGAAAACCGCTGCCAAAAGACCGTCTCGTTCGTCTGCGCGCCATCATTTTTGATCATCGCGGACGTGCCTGCCCATATGGTGTCGATGAGCTTTTCAGGTTCATAGCCGCGGGGGGCGAGCTTTTCTGCGAGGAGCTTGAAATAGTCCTTGGTGAACCGGTCCTGATCCATCGGGAGCAGTGTGCCGTCCAGGTCAAATAAGACCGTTGATATTGCCATTCTTTCATCATCCCTTCCATATCATAGTAAAAAACACACTCTAAGATATCATATATTCTCACGGGGGAAAAATCAAGTTCCGGATCCTTTTTTCAAAATGTATCTCCGATAAATGTTGACAAAAAATATCAGGTTATAGTAAAATCTATACGACTAAAGACCACAAGGAGGTATGATCATTATGAATGAGTGTTATGGATGCAATACCTGCAAGAGTGCAGACAAACCTTTAGAAAGTTTCATCGCCGGACTTCCCATGGAGACGTCCCATCACCGTGTGGACAGCCAGAGCACCAAATGCGGCTTCGGACTCCAGGGCGTGTGCTGCCGTCTGTGTGCCAACGGCCCCTGCCGGATCACACCCAAGTCCCCGCGCGGGATCTGCGGCGCCAACGCGGACACCATCGTGGTGCGGAACCTGCTGCGCGCCGTGGCTTCCGGTTCCGGCTGCTACATCCACGTCGTAGAGAACACCGCCCTGAATGTAAAGAATATCGCCAAGACGAAGGGCGAGATCAAAGGCGTGGAGACTCTGAAACGCCTGGCCGACATCTTCGGCATCCAGGAGAGCGACGTACATAAATGCGCGGAAGCCGTAGCCGACGCTGTATTAAAAGACCTCTACCTTCCCGAATATGAGAAGATGGAGCTGACCGAAAAACTCTCCTACGGCCCCCGCTACGAAAAATGGAAAGAGCTGGGCATCCTGCCGGGCGGCGCAAAATCCGAAGTCTTCCATGGCGTGGTCAAATGTTCCACGAACTTAAACTCCGACCCCGTGAACATGCTCTTAGACTGCTTAAAACTGGGCATCTCCACCGGCATCCACGGCCTGGTGCTGACCAATCTCTTAAATGACGTCGTATTAGGCGAGCCGGAGATCCGCACCGCTCCCGTGGGACTGCGGGTGATCGACCCGGATTACATCAACATCATGATCACCGGCCACCAGCACTCCATGTTCACCTTCCTGCAGGACCGTCTGATCGCCGATGACGTAAAAGAAAAAGCCAAAAAAGCCGGAGCAAAAGGCTTCAAGCTGGTGGGCTGCACCTGCGTAGGCCAGGACCTTCAGTTGCGCGGCGCCCATTACACGGAAGTCTTCGACGGCCATGCCGGCAACAACTACACCAGCGAGGCCATCTTAGCCACCGGCGGGATCGACGCGGTGATCTCCGAATTCAACTGTACTCTGCCGGGCATCGAACCGATCTGCGACGAGCTGAAGATCAAACAGATCTGCATCGACAACGTGGCCAAGAAAGCCAACGCCGAGCTGAAAGAATTTGACTTCGAGAACCGCGCCGCCGTCACAGAGGAGATCATCGACGAGATCGTGGAGGCATACAAAGCCCGCCGCGGCAGCGTGACCATGAACCTCATGAAAGACCACGGCAACGACAACACCCTGACAGGCGTCAGCGAAGTCTCCTTAAAGAAATTCTTAGGCGGCAGCTGGCAGCCGCTGATCGACCTGATCGTATCCGGCGATATCAAAGGTGTGGCAGGCGTCGTCGGATGCTCCAACCTGACCGCGGGCGGCCATGACGTCCTGAGCGTAGACCTTGTAAAAGAACTGATCGCGAGAGACATCATCGTCCTGACAGCCGGATGTTCCTCAGGCGGTATCGAAAACTGCGGCCTGATGGTCCCCGAAGCGGCAAAATACGCAGGGCCGAAGCTGCGCGCCGTCTGTGAGAAACTGGGCATCCCGCCTGTACTCAACTTCGGTCCCTGCCTGGCGATCGGCCGTCTGGAGATCGTAGCCACCGAATTAGCCGAGGCATTAAAAGTAGACCTGCCGCAGCTCCCGCTGGTACTCTCCGCCGCACAGTGGCTGGAAGAGCAGGCACTGGCAGACGGCTGCTACGGCCTGGCGCTGGGACTGCCTCTGCACTTGGGACTGCCGCCGTTCGTGACCGGAAGCCCGGTAGCCGTACAGGTACTCACAGAAGATATGAAGAAACTCACCGGCGGCCATGTGATCATCAACAGCGACGCCAAGGAGTCCGCCGATATCCTGGAGAAGATCATCGAGGAAAAACGCCAGGGACTGAATATATAAGAGCAGAGAAAGGGGTGGTGTATATATGAAACGGATCATGATCGATCATGAGAAATGTGATGGGTGTAAGAGCTGTTCCATCGCCTGTATGCAGGCGCACCGGGAGACGGAAGGGACAGTCTATGACCTGGATCTGACAGACCCCCAAAACGAATCCCGCAACTATATCCTAAAAGACGCCGACGGGCATTACAAGCCGCTGTTCTGCCGCCACTGCGACGAGCCGAAATGCGCGGAGGCATGCATGAGCGGCGCATTATCAAAAGACCCTGAGAGCGGCCATGTCTTTTACGACGAGACCCGGTGCGGTTCCTGCTTCATGTGCGTGATGAACTGCCCGTACGGCGTGCTGAAACCGGATACCGTGAGCAGGACCAAGGTCATAAAATGCGACTTCTGTGTGAACGCAGGGGGAGAGCCATCCTGTGTAGCCGCCTGCCCGAAACAGGCGATCTATGTAGAGGAGGTGTAAAGATGAGATACGTGATCATAGGTGCCGGGGTCGCCGGCATAGAAGCGGCAAAGACCATCCGTAAAAATGACAGCGCGGGAGAGATCCTCCTGGTCTCCGCGGATACGCACGTACATTCCCGCTGCATGCTCCACAAATACATCGCGGGCGAGCGTGACGAACAGGGCCTGGACTTTTCGGAAAGAGATTTTTTTGAAAAGTACGCTGTAGAATGGAAAAAAGGCGTCCGGGTGGAGAAAGTCTGTCCCGACGCAAAAGAGATCGCTCTGGAAGGGGGAGAGAAGATCAGTTACGATAAACTCCTCCTGGCCGGCGGCGCGGACAGTTTCATCCCTCCGGTGGGAGAACTGCGCAGCGCTTCCAACGTCTGCGGCCTTCGGAACCTTTCCGATGCCCAGATGATCGTAAAAGAAGCCGAGACAGCCGAGAACGTGCTGGTGATCGGTTCCGGCCTGGTGGGTCTGGACGCGGCCTACGGCCTTTTAGAACGCGGCAAGAAGATCACCATCGTGGAGATGGCGGATCAGATCCTGCCCGTACAGCTGGACGCCCATGGCGCAGCCGCCTACCAGGAGCTCTTCGAAAAAGCCGGGGTGCGTTTCGTCCTGGGCAGGAAAGCCTCCGAAGCCGTATGCGAGGCGGACGGCAAGATCCATAAAGTCATCCTGGACAACGGTGACGAGCTGGCCTGCGACCTGCTGATCGTAGCCGCGGGCGTGCGCCCCGCCCTGGCCTGCCTGGAGGGCAGCGGGATCGAGTGTGACCGCGGAGTGACCGTGGACGCCTCCATGAAGACCTCAAAAGAGGACATCTACGCCGCCGGGGATATCACCGGCCTGTCCGGTATCTGGCCAAACGCCACGGACCAGGGCCACGTAGCCGGAGCGAACATGAGCGGCGCGGCATCCCAGTACACCGATACATACGCGGTCAAAAACACGATCAATTTCTTCGGCCTGGTCACCCTCTGCGTAGGGAAGATCAGAGAAGAGGAAGGCGACCAGGTCCAGATCAAAGAGGACAGGACCCAGTACAAACGGGTCATCCTAAGAGACGGGAAAGTGGAAGGCGTCCTCCTGCAGGGCGACATCTCCAATGCCGGGATCTGGCAGTACCTGATCAAGAACAAGATCCAGGTGGACGGTATCCACAAGGATATATTCGATATCAGCTATGCGGATTTCTATCAGGTAAAAGAAAACGGGGAATATCAGTGGGCATGATGTAGATGAGATGATCCCGGGGGAGACAAAAAGATGTAGTCTCTCCCGGGATCAAGACCACGGCATCCGAGCATTATCTTAGGAGGGTAGATGATGAAACGAGGATTAGGGATCGCAAGATGTGGACTTGCTTGCTGCCTGTGTTCAGAAAATATAAGATGCAATGGCTGTTATTCGGATGACTGTCCTGACTACGCCCAATGCGAAAATAGAAAATGCTCCATCGAAAAGGGATACTCAGGCTGTTATGCTTGTGAAAAGGATTGTAAAAGAGGATTGCTGAGCAAGATCAAGCCATATGGTCTTACATTGTTTATAAAAAGATATGGGATGGAGAAACTTCTTGACTGTCTTGAGGAAAATGAAAAAAGAGGGATCCTATATCATCGTGAAGGGATCATTGGCGATTATGATGAATTTGAAGATGTGGAAAAGCTGATCGAATTTATCAAGACAGGAAAACGATGATGTAACAATATCTACCATCCGTGAGATGAGGCCATCTGGGCTTTTCCGATATTTTAAGGAACGTGGGTACGTCATATCCGGCCCCTGCAGCGGGATCTATCACATAGAAGGGCCGTTCCCCTTCCTGTCACAGCCAGACCGCCCAGTCTCCATAGTCAAAGATCCCGCTCCCATGATGCAGCTTCCCGTTCTTTTTCAATTCCCGGAAACTGTCCCGCATCCGGACGATGATCTCTGGCTGGATATCCAGGGAGTGGTGCGCCGGGAATACTTTTTTTGCAGGGAGCAGCGCCAGCTTTTCCAGGGAGGCGAGATAGGCTTCGGGATCCGTAGAAGGGTAGTAGGCGAACAGGGTATCTTTATAGATCAGGTCCCCTGTAAAAAGATATCCCCGTGCCGGTTCCCAGAAGCACATATGACCTGGTGAATGTCCCGGTGTATGGATGACCTCTATCGTCCGCCCGCCGATATCGATCTTCTCCCCGCCGCGCAGGATCTCTGACGGTCTTCCCTGGAACATCTCATAGCCGCTGACATCGTAACCTTCTGGGAGCGCACAGCGGTCAGCGACCATATCCCGGACCGTCTCGATCGTCAGAGGGAAATGGCCCGCCAGCCAGTCCAGTTCTTCTTCGTGCGCATAGAGATCCGGAAAATATTGATGCCCGCCGATATGATCCCAATGGATGTGTGTGGCGACAGCCGTGACCGGCCTGTCTGTCAGCTTTACCACTTCATCATGGATATCACAGATCCCGAGTCCCGTGTCGATCAGCAGACTGCGTCCGTGACCGTTCAGCAGATAACAATGTGTCTCCTCCCAATGGCGGTACTCACTGATGATAGAAGTATCCGCATCGATCTTTTCAACTGTAAACCAATCCCCCATCTGTTCCCTCCCTGATTGTATGTTTAAGAGAAGCCTTTCTTCAGGAATAAAATGCGTTTTTGGATATTACGGACCGCTATCTGGGTATTTAAAGCCAGGTCGTATCCGTGGATGGTCCCGCGTGTTTCGTTTATCTCGACGTGCGCCCCTGCGGTTCGCAGCCTTTTTCCATACGAGATGCCTTCATCATGCAGGCAGTCGTATTCTGCCGTTTCGATATATGTATCCGGGATCGTCCGAGGCAGGTCGCTGTGCATCGGAGAGGCGCCATATGCTTCTTCGGCATTGAGATCCCTGCGATAATATGTCCACATCCGTTTGTTGTTTTTGGCGTTCCATAGCGGAGTATCTGGGAATCTTTTCATGGAGGCCGTCTGCATGCTCATATCTGTCAAAGGGTAAACGAGCATCTGGAGACGCGGCTGTTTCAGGGTTTTTCGTTCATGATCGTTACAGATCAGTGCGGCGATCGATGCACCGGCGCTATCACCGGCGATCCCGATCTTTTCAGCGTCGATCCGAAACTTTTCTGTATGTTCCATGAGGTATCTGTAGAGTGCCAGCACGTCATCATACGCGGCTGGATATGGATATGCGGGTGTCAGATGATAGTCTGGGAGAAAGACCCTGCAGCCCGCTTTTAGCGCATAGATGCACGCGAGCTTTTTGTGGTGGGCGGAAGCTTTGTAACTGAATGCGCCGCCGTGTACATAGATCAGGCAGGGCAGTTTTTCTTTTGTGTCTGACGGCTCAAAGATCTCTGTTCTGAGATCCAGTCCTTTATGTCCTCTGAGTGTGATGCTTCGGTGGGAGGTCCCCCTGGGGGTCTTTGTCAGATGAAAGGATACGGTCTGAAAGATGTTGGCGCATTTTATGATCGATCTATCATAGGGTATATTTCTCGCGATCCGTTTTAACTCGGGATCAATCAGTTTTTTGTAGTCTGTTTTTTTCATGGTATTTTTTTATGTAAGAAAGACTCCGACATACATCCATATGCTAAAGCGAACATTTATGGGTCATCTAATGGGTATTTGATCCAAGGGGACGATGGGGAGGGGCGGATCCCTGTCTCCGGGTCTGCCCGGAGACAGATACACTCTTTTCCCGGCGTCCCCTTGGGATGAGATCATCAAATGTTCGCTGTAGTACTAGAGTCTCCCTATCTGATCCTCAGATGAATGGTCAGGTTCCTACGCATCCTCTTCCCCGCTGATGATCGAGGAATAATCCAGCAGTGTCACCCCAGTGTCCGCATCCTCCACGACACCCGGAGCTTCCCCGGCGGATCTTGCTTTTTCTAACAGTTCCTCGGCCGTATAGAGCGGGATCGCGATCTTCGTCGCCTCCGCTTCCGCCTCCGGCTGGGGCGCTTCTTCTTTTGGGGTGTCTTTTGTGTCTGCGGATCCGTCTTTTGTTTCTTCCGGGGCGGCTTCCGTCTCCACCGCGTCGGTCTTTGGCGTGGATTTATCCAGGGCGGGGATCTCCTGGGTGGGACTCTTTTCCTGGAGGTCTTTTTCTTCCGGACTCTGGGCGGTGATCGCCGCGGCCTCGACCTCTTTTTTCAGTTCCTCATGGGCCTGGTCCGCGGCCTGCTCTGCCGGGGAGGTGCCGTCCAGGCCGAGGATGCTCTCCACAGGCTCCATATCTTCGATGAACCCGCCGGTCCGCGCGATCCGTTTGGCCGCTCTCAATTTCTCTTTCTCCTCGCGCCGTCTCTCTTTCGCCTCGGCTTTTAAGCGGGCGACTTCGGCTTTTTGGAGGGCGCGCGCTTCTTTTTTCAGCTGGCGCGGCGTTTTTTCACCGGAGTCCTGTATGGGGACGGCGGGTGCGTCCTCCCCTGTGGAGGCGTCCTCTGAAGATCCGGCCGGGTCCTCTTTATCCCTGCCCCAGATCTCGGCCAGGGTGAACAAGATGATCAAAAACAAGATCCCCAGGCCGATGACGATCAGCCCCTCCCTGGACTGGATGGCCATCAGCAGATAACCGATGTAGCCGATCGTGATGGTCACCCGCGTCACATTCCCGCGCAGAGTGATGGCTTTCGGGTTTGGATCTTTGCTGGTATCGACGACTGTATACATGCTGTTGTCCAGGTCGATCTCCTGGACGCGGTAGCGGTAGACCTGGGTGCCCTCCTGGACGACGATGGAATCCCCGATCCGCACGTCGCTGCCTGTGATCGTCTTTCCATAGGTAACGGATCCGAGAGGGAGATTCGTCTCCATATCCGCGTCGTCGATCGTGACGGTGGAGATCCCCACGAACGGCGGCACAGCCAATGCCAAAACGCTGATGATCGACAAGAACACGATCAGATGCACGATGAATTTTAAAAATCCGGACATTCAGTATACGCTCCTTCATATTTTTTGCCGTTTGCATTATTTTAACACTTAAAAGGCCGTCTGTACACAAAAAATTGCAGATATATATCTGGTTGACCCGGAAAATGTTCTGTGTTACTATGTGTATAACAATGCGGAAGATAGAGTGATAGAGGATATGACAGATGGTGATAAAGATAGATTTCAACAGTGACGAAGCCATTTACATGCAGTTATGCAATCAGATCGTGATCGGGATCGCCACGGCCCGGATCCGTGAGGGTGATGTCCTGCCCTCGGTGCGGCAGATGGCGGAGCAGATCGGGATCAACATGCATACGGTAAACAAAGCATACTCCGTATTGCGCCGGGAAGGTCTGGTGACCATCGACCGCCGCCGGGGGGCTGTTGTCGCCATCGACGCGGATAAGATCCAGGCATTGGAAGAATTGGAGGAACAGCTGCTGATCTTATTGGCAAAGAGTTCCTGTAAAAATATAACCAGAGGAGAAGTCCACCGGCTGATCGATGAGATCTACGATGGATACCAGTTGTAGGAGGACGATATGCAGGAAGATTACACCAGGCAGGCCCAGGAAGCGATCAGGCTCGCGGAGGAGACTGCCAGAAAGTTCAAGCATAATTACGTGGGCACAGAGCATCTTCTCATGGGGCTGCTCATGCAGGAGGACGGGACGGCCAGCGCCGTGCTGACGGATTTTCACATTGACCAGGAACGGCTGGAAGGGCTGATCGACCGGCTGATCGCGCCGCCGGCGTCGGTCCTGACGGATGGGCCCAGAGGGTATACGCCCCGGGCGGAGCGGGTGATCGAGGCCAGCTTCCGGGAGGCCGCGGGGCTGGAGAGCGATAGCGTGGGCACAGAGCATCTGCTGATGGCGCTCCTAAAAGAAACGGACTGCGTGGGGACACGGCTCCTGCACACGCTGGAGGTAAATATACAGAAATTGTATGCGGCGATCCTGGTGGCCATCGGCGAGGCCGGGCGCTTTACAAAGGAGGAGCTGAACAGCGGCCGGGCCATGCGGATGGGCGGCGGCGCGGGCAGCACGCGGACACTGGATCAGTACAGCCGCGACCTGACGGCCCTGGCCGCGGAAGGGCGCTTAGATCCGATCGTGGGACGGGACGAGGAGATCGGGCGGATCATACAGATCCTGAGCAGACGGACGAAAAACAATCCCTGCCTGATCGGGGAGCCCGGCGTGGGCAAGACGGCGATCGCCGAGGGCCTGGCCCAGAGGATCGTATGGGGGCTCGTTCCTGACACCGTCCGGGACAAGCGGATCGTGGTGCTGGATCTCTCCAGCATGGTGGCGGGATCCAAATACCGGGGCGAGTTCGAAGAGCGCATCAAGAATGTGGTGCGGGAAGTCTCCCAGAACAAGAACATCCTGCTCTTCATCGACGAACTGCATACGATCATCGGCGCAGGCGGCGCGGAAGGATCGCTGGACGCGTCCAATATCTTAAAGCCCTCTCTCTCCAGAGGGGAGATCCAGCTCATCGGCGCCACCACGATCGCGGAATACCGCAAATACATCGAGAAAGACGCGGCCTTAGAGCGCCGTTTCCAGCCGGTGATGGTGGAGGAGCCGGATGAGAAGGCCACAAAAGAGATCTTGCGCGGTCTGCGGCCATACTACGAAGAGCATCACAGCGTGTCCATCTCGGACGAGGCCATCGAAGCCGCGGTGAAGATGTCGGTGCGCTACATCAACGACCGTTTCCTGCCGGACAAGGCGCTGGACCTGCTGGATGAGGCGGCCTCGAAGGTACAGCTCTCCGGTTACCAGATGCCGAAGAACGTATTGGACACAGAAAAGAAGATCCAGCAGCTCTACGCGGAAAAAGAACTGGCCGTAAAGAACGGCGACTTTAAAAAAGCCCGGGAGCTGCAGAAAGAACAGGAAGAGAAAGAAGCCCAGGCAGACAGAGAACGCCAGAAAGCCATAAAGAGATCCAAGAACAGCGGCCTGGTCGTGGATGAAAATGATATCGCGGACGTGGTCGCCGACTGGACGAAGATCCCCGTCAAACGTCTGGCGGAAGGCGAATCCAAACGCCTGGCCAAGCTGGAAAAAGAACTCCACAAGCGTGTGATCGGCCAGGAGGAAGCCGTCCGCGCCGTGGCCCAGGCGGTCAAACGGGGCAGGGTGGGCCTCAAAGACCCGAAACGCCCCATCGGCTCATTCCTTTTCCTCGGCCCCACAGGCGTGGGCAAGACAGAACTGTGCAAAGCGCTGGCGGAAGCGGTCTTCGGCTCCGAGCAGTCCATGATTCGGGTGGATATGTCCGAATATATGGAAAAACACAGCGTCTCCAAGATGATCGGATCGCCTCCGGGATACGTAGGCTACGACGAGGGCGGGCAGCTCAGCGAGAAAGTCCGCCGCAACCCCTACAGCGTGATCCTATTCGATGAGATCGAGAAAGCCCACCCGGACGTGTTCAACATCCTCCTGCAGGTCTTAGACGACGGGCACATCACGGACGCCCAGGGCCGGAAAGTGGATTTCAAAGAGACGATCATCATCATGACCTCCAACGCGGGCGCCCAGTCCATCGTAGAGCCGAAGAGATTGGGCTTCATCACAGAAGAGAGCGAGTCGGAGGATTACGAGAAGATGAGATCCGGGGTCATGGACGAGGTCAAGAGGATCTTCAAGCCGGAATTCATCAACCGGATCGACGACATCATCGTCTTCCACGCCCTCAACAAAGACCATATCCGCAAGATCGTCACGCTGCTCCTCAAGAACCTGATCAAACGATGCAGAGAACAGATGTCGATCACGCTGAAAGTCTCCACCGCGGTCAAAGACCACATCGCCCAGGAAGGCTACGACAGCAAATACGGGGCGAGGCCCCTGCGGCGCGCGATCCAGTCAAAGATTGAGGATGCCCTGGCAAACGAGATCCTAGAGAAACGGGTGAGCGCCGGCGACGAAGTGCAGGTAAAACTGAGCAAGAACGAGATCATCTTCATCACAGTATGATACAGCATACCTTGTATTTGCTGCGCAGATATGGTATGATCATCCATAACAGAGATAACAAAAGGCTCGGGCAGAGAGGATATCGCCCGAGGCTTTTGGCTATATTAAATCTAATTGGAGGAAAATGCATATGCCGATCAATCTATCAAAAGGACAGAAAGTGGATCTGACAAAAGGAAAACCAGGCTTGAAGAACATCATGGCCGGACTGGGCTGGGATGTGAACGCATTCGATTCCGGCGGCGATTTCGACCTGGACGCGGCGGCGTTCATGCTTGGCGCGGACGGAAGATGCCCCACGGATAAAGAATTCATCTTCTATGGAAATCTCGTTCATGCCAGCGAAGCCGTCAAGCATCTGGGCGACAACCTGACGGGCGAGGGCGAAGGCGACGACGAGCAGGTCATGATCGATCTGTCAAAAGTCCCGGCAAACATCGAGAAGATCGCGTTCACCGTCACGATCTACGAGGCGGAGGCCAGGAGGCAGAACTTCGGGCAAGTCTCCAACGCGTTCATCCGTATCGTGGATGCGTCCACCCAGGAGGAACTGATCCGCTATGACCTGGGAGAAGATTTTTCCATCGAGACGGCGATCGTGGTGGGAGAACTGTATCGGAACAACGGCGAGTGGAAATTTAACGCGATCGGCAGCGGATTCCAGGGCGGGCTGGCGGCTCTCTGCGCCCACTTCGGGATCGACGCGGCGTAAAAAGGGGGTAGAGATATGTCAGTAAGTCTGCAGAAAGGCCAGAAAGTGAGCCTGTCCAAAGAGAACGCGGGTCTGTCAAGAGTATTGGTGGGCCTCGGCTGGGATGAAGTGGAGAGAAAAGGCGGATTATTTGCCAAAAAGCCCCAGCCCATCGACTGCGATGCCTCGGTGCTCATGCTCCAGGGCGGGAAGCTCAAAGGCAACGCCGATATCGTTTATTATGGGAACCTCCAGCACAAGTCCGGGACGATCCAGCATCTGGGCGACAACCTGACGGGGGCCGGAGAGGGGGACGATGAGCAGATTATCATCGACCTGTCGAGGGTGCCGGCAGAGTACGACCGGATCGTGGTGGTGGTCAACATCTATCACGCGGTCAAGAGAAAACAGCATTTCGGCATGGTCAAGAATGCGTTCATCCGCATCGTGGACGGCCAGACCAGCAATGAGATGTGCAGATACAGCCTGACAGACGACTACTCAGGCATGACGGCCATGGTCTTCGGTGAGATCTATCGCCGGGGCGGCGAGTGGAAATTCAACGCGATCGGCCAGGGGACCAACGACCCCGGGCTGGGCGAGCTGGCAGCCAGGTATTCTTAAAAGAGAGAGGAAGAGTATGAAATACAAAGGTCTGACCAGCCAGGAAGTGGAAGAGTCGCGGAAAAAACATGGATCCAACGTGATCCCGGACTCCGAACCGACCACCTTCTGGCAGGAATTCAAAGAAACATTCGGGGATCCGATGATCAAGATCCTGCTGGCGATCGCGGTCCTGATGATCGTGATGTTCTTCTTTGGCTACGCGGAGATCTACGAGCCGATGGGGACGATCATCGCGGTCCTGATCGTGGCGTTCGTCTCGGCAAAGACCGGCGTGGCCAGCGATACGAAATACCGGGAACTCAAAGACAGCACCGAGAAGGATAAATGTAAAGTCTACCGTGACGGCGCGGTCATCGTGATCGATGTGGACGACGTGGTGGTGGGGGACAGAGTGCTCCTCCAGTCCGGGGATAAGATCCCGGCGGACGGCATCCTGGTGGACGGCTCCCTGCGCGTGGACAATTCCGCCTTAAACGGAGAGGCAGAAGAGTGCAAAAAGACGGCGGCCGACGAGAGCGTGCAGCTTGCCGACGACATCACCGGCGACACCTTCGTGGACGCCCATTCCCTCTTTAGGGGCGCGGTGGTCTTTGACGGGGAAGGCGTCCTGGACGTGCGCAAAGTGGGCTTAAAGACCATGATGGGCAAGATGGCCGAGGAGATGCAGGAAGACGAGCCGGATTCGCCGCTGAAAGTGAAGCTGTCGAAGCTGGCAAACCAGATCTCCACGTTCGGATACATCGGCGCGGTGGTCATCGCGGTCATGTATCTTGCCTATTTCATCATCAGCGCGGGCGGGTTTTCAGAATATTTCGCCATGGGCATCCAGAACGTGATCCAGGACCTCGTGGAGGCAGTCTCCCTGGCGGTCGTGATCATCGTCTGCGCCGTGCCGGAAGGACTCCCGCTGATGATCTCGCTGGTGCTGATGCAGAATACCAGCCGGATGCTGGACCACAACGTGCTGGTGCGCAAGGCAGAAGGGATCGAGACGGCGGGATCTTTGAACATCTTGTTCAGCGACAAGACCGGCACGATCACCAAAGGTTCCCTGTCCGTGGTGGACTTCTTCTTCGGGAACGGGCAGTCCGTGGAACTCTCCCAGCTGGGCAGCCATGGGCAGGTCAAGGAACTCTTGGATCTGTCCATCGGGAAGAACACCCAGTCCCTCTTCGACGCCTCCCACAAAGTGATCGGGGGCAATGCCACAGACCAGGCCCTGATGCGCTTCATCGGGGAGGATGTATTCCGGGCGCTGCAGGCGGATGAGGGCAGGGCAGTCACAGAGCAGCAGGGCTTCAACTCCGCGAATAAATTCAGCCAGGCCCGCATCGAGGCTCTCGGCAAGACCTTTTACAAAGGCGCACCGGAGAGGCTTCTGGCCGCGGCGGGCAGATACCTGGATAAAGACGGCAATGTAAAAGAGATCGATATGGTCGCGCTGAATGAGAAGATCGACGCGCTGGCCGAGAAAGCCATGCGCGTCCTGGCGTTCGGCTACTCCGAGAAACCTATGAAAGAAAATGAGATCCAGGACGACCTGGTGATCATCGGTCTGGTGGGCATCCGCGACGACGTGCGTCCGGAGGCCAGGGAGGCGATCAAGGAAGTGCAGGGCGCCGGCATCCAGGTCGTCATGATCACAGGGGACAGGCTGGAGACGGCCGTAGCCATCGCAAAAGACGCGGGGCTGTTAAAGAGCGACAGCGACCGGGCGCTGACCTCCGCCCAGTTAAACGAGATGTCCGACGACGAGGTCAAGAAGATCATCCCGGATATCCGGGTGATCGCCAGGGCACTGCCCACGGATAAATCCCGTATGGTTCGGCTGTGCCAGGAGATGAACTTAGTGGTAGGCATGACCGGAGACGGTGTCAACGACTCCCCGGCGCTCAAGCGGGCCGATGTGGGCTTCGCCATGGGCAGCGGCACGGAAGCCGCCAAAGAGGCCGGCGAGATCGTGATCCTGGACGACAATTTCAGATCCATCAAGGACGCGATCCTCTACGGCCGGACCATTTACCACAATATATTAAAATTCTGTAAATTCCAGTTGGTGATCAATGTGACAGCCGTGGTCGTCAGCGCCGTCGCGCCGTTCTTCGGCGTGGAAGAACCGCTGAAAGTCACCCATCTGCTCTTCGTCAACCTGGTCATGGACGGTCTGGGCGCGATCATGCTGGGCAACGAGCCGGCGCTGGCCAAATATATGGATGAGAAACCCCGGAGGCGGGATGAGAGCATCGTCAGCAAACAGATGATGACCCAGATCCTCATCATGGGGCTGTGGCTGACGATCGTCAGCTTCGTGTATCTCAAGATGCCGTTCTTCAGGGATCTTTTTGGCACAGAGGAGCAGCATCTGACAGGCTATTTCGTGCTGTTCATCGTAAGCGCCTTGTTCAACGGATTTAACGTGCGGGACGACGGGTTCGGGATCTTCAAGGGCCTGGATCAAAATACAGGGTTTTTGAAAGTGTTCTTTACGATCATCATCGTGCAGGCGCTGATCGTCAACGCGGCGCTGGTCCCGATACCGGTGTTTAAATGGATCGGAAATATGTTCAGCTGCGTGCCCTTCGGTATCCAGGGATGGATCACCGTCTTTCTCCTCGCCGTGACCATGATCCCGGTGGACATGGTCCGGAAGATGGTCACAGGGAAAGAAGGGTAAAGGTCCGGCTATGGATGTCTTTCATGCAGACCTGGACAACACGCTGATCTTCTCTTACAGACATGACATCGGTCAGGAGAAACGATGCGTGGAAGTTTATCAGGGCCGGGAGATCTCCTTCATCACGGAGAAGACCCACAGGCTCCTGAGAGAGATAAACGAAAAGATGCTGGTCGTGCCCACGACCACGCGGACGAGAGAACAATACGAGCGGATTACATTGGGCGTAGGGGAACTCCCCTTCGCCCTGGTCTGCAACGGAGGCGTACTGCTCATAAATGGGAAAAAAGACCCGGAGTGGTACGCCCATTCTCTGGAACTAGTCGCGGGCTGCCGCCGGGAGATGGAGAAAGCCGCCGCACTGCTGGAGCAAGATCCGGGACGGGAGATGGAGGTCCGGTACATAGAAGAACTGTTCCTCTTCACGAAATGCGCAGATCCAGGGAAGACCGTCCGGACCTTGCAGAGGGAGCTGGATACGACAGCCCTAGATGTGCTCCACAACGGCACGAAAGTCTATGTGCTCCCTGGAGAACTGCGCAAAGGCCGGGCGGTGGAACGTTTCCGGAGATACAAAAAAGCCCGGCGGGTCTTCGCCGCCGGGGACAGTGCTTTCGATGTCAGTATGCTGGAGGCGGCGGACTGGGCCGCCGCGCCGGAGGCCCTTCTGAAAAGATACCCACTGCCCGGGCATGTGGCCGGTATGCCGGGGAGGGCGGTGTTCTCGGAGGAAGTCCTGGGGGCGATACTCAGCTATATATAGCTCAGGTATCCAGATCCCTGGCTGTTCTCAGCGCAACGCTGACGTAATCCCTTCTGACAGGCACTTTGGGAGAAAATGACAGCTCCGGCCATCAGGAACTTCTATCCAGTGGCCGGAGCCGTCAGGATCCCGGCATCTGCAGATCACTCTGCCGACCGTTTTAAAAAATCTTATGGAACCCTCAGAGGGATTATCTCATCTTCGATCATTTTTTTCAGTTCTTGGGTCAGCGCCTTACGGTATGCCAGCTTATTCATAGGATCCTCGACGCTTTTCTTATAGCTGCTGTAATCTGAATCTTCCCTGATCTTATTGATATTTGGCAGATCTCCATTACGGTAGTGGTCTGCCGCATACATCACGGTGCCCTCATTGACATACCACTCCGCGGCAAATCCCTTGACAACGGATCCCACTGCTCTGCGCCTCATATCTTCCAATATAGCTGATATATGCTGGTTCCTGTATGCTTCCCGATTATTTTCTATATCTGTAATGAGACGGGTCATCAATTCACCCAGCTTGGCATTGTCCTTGCACAGTGTGTCGACATATTCCCTTGCTTCCTCCAGTTTCTTGTTTCGCTCGTTCTCGGATCCCTCATCATCAGAATAGTTTATAATGTCCTGCAAGAGGCTGACGATATATTCATAGTCCACTTTGGTCTGGATATAGGAAACCAGCTCGTAATTCTTGTCCGGACGTTCATCCCCGCCTTCCCCATTGGCGTTGTCATCATCCCCGCTACTACGGAGCTCTTCTATCACATTCAGATAATGCGCTGCATATTCCTCATATTCCTGCCGTGTGATCCCATACCCCTCCAGATCATTTTCATCATATCTGGTGAACGACTGGAGCTGGGCAAAAGAGCGGTCAAATTTTTGGAACCTGCTGGCGAACGATGCCTTCTCCTTCAGCGACATCCCCGGAATAACGCCTGGCTGCGCAGCCACATAACGCAATGCCGCAAGGTTTTGTATGAAATCTTTCTCAACCGCATCCCACTCCTGCACTACAGCATCGCCAGTCCCGCCCATCGAGTATAGCTTAAGCGCATCATCAACGGCTTTCTTAAAATGATCCGGAGACTGGAACGTCACGATCTGCCCATACATTTTTCCGTTATCAAAAAGCCTGTTTGTCCGGGAGAACGCCTGTATCAAGTCATGCGGTCCAAATGGCTGCCTGTCTATAAAAAGAGTGGAAAGGCAAGGCGCGTCAAACCCTGTGAGCAGCCTGTCCACTACGATAACGATATCAAGCTGCTGGTCACGGCTCTTGTACTTTCCTTCCTTTCTCGCCAGCCTTTTGTTAAGGTTTTTATTATACGACTGGATCTGTCCCTTACCAAAATGCGTACCAAACATCCCATTATAATCCCGCAGGGACCGTAACATTTTCTCCTGGTTGACAGTGGAGCCTTCCTCATCTTCCGTCACGGAATATGTGATCGCAAATTTGGGAAAATCCGGCAAGGCCGCTTTCGTCTCCTCACTGATCTTGACGCTCGCTCTGCCTTCTTTTACATCTGTGAGCAATTCATAATACCTCTGCGCCATCTGGATGGAACTTGCTGTCAATATCGCTTCATATGTTTTTCCCCTGCCATTTTTTAATCCGAATTTATTGGCGGATCTGTTCAAGATGACATCAAGCACTTGCAGCATATGGCGGTCTTCTTTATAAACCTCCAGATCTTCATTCTCATCATTTCTCTCAATACCGGCTCCTGCCAGATGTTCTACTTGGAAACCGAGCACGGCGCGGTCGTGGATCGCTTCTTTTATAGTATAAGGGTGGAGGCATTTCCCATACAATTGTTCGGTCGTCCTCGGCAGATCGCCCATTTTCGGGTACGGGTTCTCATCAAAACGCGGCGTTCCCGTAAAGCCATACCATAGCGAATCAGAGAAAAATCTCTCAAGCTCCCTCTTTGTCTGCGGAGAGACGGCCCTGTGGCATTCATCCACTACAAACGCGATCTTCAGCCCTTTGATCTTCTTATACCGCGCGGTCTCCTCTTTCCCCGCCAGCCGTTTGTTTATCAGCCTCAGCAGCTTCTGTATCGTTGTGACGATCGCCTGCCGCTTTCCATCCACCAGTTTTTGGCTAAGGCCGGTGACGTTGTCCGTTTCATCAACGTCGATCGTGTCATTGAAGGCATAAGACTGAAAATCCATGGTCGTCTGTGTGTCGAGGTCTTTCCTGTCGATCAGGAACACCGTCTTTTCGATGGATGGGATATCCATGAGCAGGTTCCGCGTCACTTTGTAAGATGTCATTGTTTTGCCGGAGCCAGTCGTATGCCACACAAACCCGGAAACGCCCCGCTTGGAAGCCTCCCGGATCGCTTCGATCGCATGTATCTGGTATGGGCGCAGCACTACAAGTTTCTTCTTATCCTTATCCAGCACCGTGTATTTCGATACCATCTCATGAGCCTCCGGGATCTTCAACACGGCCTTCGCAAAATCAAGATAATCTGCGACTGGCTTGTTTTCCGCGTCCAGCCAACTACTCATGAACTGCGGGTTTAGATCTGGTGCATCCGCAGCGGCAAAATATCTCGTATCACTGGCGTTGCTGACTACGAACATCTGCACCGCTGAGAATATGCCATGAAATTTGCCTTCACCGATATATTTCTTGATCTGTCGGAACCCATCCATAAATGAGTGTTCGCGGTTTTTCAATTCGATATGTATCATAGGAAGCCCATTGATGAGTAAAGTGACGTCAAACCGCCTATCCCGCTCACCGGCTATATCATCGTCGTCTTCGCAAAACGCCCTGTATTGGTTGATCACCTCATACACGCTCGTACCGCCCGCAATATGCTCTTGATTGACCACCACCAAATGAAGGGTGTCTGTTCCACGCTGTATATGCACCTGCGCCATACCGTTTTCTCCGGCGATCCACCGCCCGGCCTCGTAAAATGACGGGAACTGAAGCTGGTTTTTCACCTGCTCAAATTCCAATCCGGAAAGAGGGACACCATCAAGGCGGGCCTTATTATTCTGCTCCAAAATGTAACGCAGATTCGCCCACAATTCATCCTCTGTTCTAAGATCTGGCCTGTATGTCCACTGTGACTCCCCATTGGCCAACTGGTCTATCAGATTTTTTTCAATATTTGACTCAAGTTCCGCCATTTATCTTCTCCTTACACAAACATATTTCGGAGCATATATTGCTTCATCTTCTTGTATGCCTCTACCTCACGCTGGTGAAGGGTGATAGCATTTTCAAGTTGCTGAAATAAACTCCCAATCATTTGTTGTTCTTTAATCGAACATGGATGTTCTATAGATATATCTTTTAATTCCTTGTTTTCAAGATGTCGAACTGTACTTCCAACCACTTTTGAGAGTAACTCCTTCTTATGGTGATTAAGAGCCACAGAAATAAATTTTGAATCGTACTTTTGTTTGTCTCTTATTTTAAGAATGTTAATATCAAATCCAAGAATCACATTATCTAAATCTAAAGAAGAAGCTCTCCCAAGTCCATCTGGTGTAGTATCACATCTTGGTATTAGTATATCCCCTTTTTCGCTCAGTTTATAATCGTTGCCAATGGTATTACTTCTTGATCGAACTTCATTGATGAACATACCGTATTCGGTGAATAACTGTCCATACAGTATACATGGGTATATCCCATCATCAACTATATCATCTTTATTTAATCCTTTTCCCTTTTCAAAGTCGCAAATCAATGACAACTTACGCTGTTCCCAAGTGTCAGTAAAACTGTCAAATCTAATCTCAGGAACATTTGCTCCGTTTTGCGGAAACATTTTTTGAAGCATATATATTTTTAATTTTTTTATTTCTTCACACTTACGCTGGTGAAGGGTGATAAGTGAATCCAAGCTTCTAAAATACTTACCGATAGCACTCTGTTCCCTAACAGTTTGCGGCATCATTAAATTCATATTTGACATCTGCTTACCAGACACCTCAACAAATGTTGAGCCTGCTCCAACAGTTTCCGCATATTTTTTCAGTTCTTCTGTTCTCGAAAAAATAAAATATGAATCGAGTTTATCCTTATATGGGACAATGGACTGAAAACCTTGATTAGTACATCCTTCTTTCGCTAAAATAGCTGTTTTTCCAATACCTGCACGAGATGTAAATAATACCGTTCCTACTGGAAGCATTTTAGCGGAACTATTATTAAATCCTTTTTCTGATATTTTTCTTTGACTTTCATCCACAAATATCTCGTCTGAAATTTCAGCAGGTGCATACCAATCTATATTGCCGTCCCAGTACTCTGGTTTACTTGTACTCGGTGTTCCTCCACCTACAATTTCCGCTATCTCGCCTAGCTTACGCTGTTCCCAATCTTCCGTATATTCCCTAAACCTAATTTGGGGTGTTTTC
>CAJTYN010000004.1:25771-44688 GCA_910584115.1 uncultured Lachnospiraceae bacterium | reverse complement strand
TGTTCTGACATTCCACACTCTCTATATTGCCCAAGATCAAGGAACTGAGTTTATTATCATTACAATATAACTCATCCATCCACTCGATCATGCTAAGATCGAGATGTGTGAGCAGGTTATCCTCACAGTGTATATCGGTCATATGCCTCTTATGGCGTCCGAGCCGCAGATCTGTCAGTTTATTTTTGCTGCAATCTAACTGTTGCAGCCGGGAAACACCTGTAAGATCCAGTTCTTCCAGTTGATTTTCATAACAAGTTAGACGGGTCAGATCGGTCTTCTCTCCTATGACCAAGGATCCCAGCCTGTTATGACTGCAAAATAAAAATGCGAGTTCATTGTTCTGGATCACATCCAGGCTCGTCAGATCATTACCTCCACACGCAAGATGATCGAGTTTTTTATTCTGACTCACATCCAGAGTCATAAGACCATTGTCTTCGCAGGCAAGAGTCGTGATCTCCGTAAAATATCCAATACCTTCGAGACTCTCGATCTTCCCCCAGCCTTGACTGCTCTGGTCACTGTAGCTCTTACTGCATCTTATGGCATCCACATTTTTGATCTCTTGTTCTGATAATATCCCATCGTTGTTTTTATCAAATGAAGATACTGTCAGATACTTGCGGAAATTACTGTCCGGGAAATGTGCTTCATCGATCGGGATACCGCCTGCCGCTGGGAGATCATTGTCTGATATACCAGCCTTCTCTTCTTCTGCATCCGGCACTTCTTCCTGAAGTTCCTGGATCTCGCCCTCATCCAGCGCTTCTTCCTGAACCTCTTCCTCATCTGGTACTTCCTCCTGAAGCTCTCGGATCTCTTCCTCACCCGGTATCTCTTCTTGTATCTCCTGGGCCTCTCCCTCATCCGGCACTTCTAAGAGTACAGGCGCGGATACGGACTCCGCTGAAATACTCCTGCCCGTCCATAGCGAAAAAGAGCATATAAAAGCCGCCGATAAGATAAACAACATCTTCTTTTTCAATCTCATCCCTTCCTCTCTGTTTTTATGTATGTTTTCTAATGATCCTGCTACGCTTATGATCATATCACAAATTATACAAAAGTCAATATTAAAAATAGAAAAAAAAAAAAATATCCAACATTTATCTATTCAATTATTTATATTTTCTGAATATTTAAATAGACTAATCTGCCACCTGACGATCTTCGATAAACCACAAAAGGGATGCGGGCATCTGCCCGCACCCCTCCTCATTCATTGGAAGCGATCACTCTCTCTATCCTGTTTTTTACTTCCGCGGCGATCTCCACAGACTTCATCGACTCATACTCTTCATGAAACAGCGGCTCCAGGAAATGTACCTGGACGGTCAATGGTCTTATGGAATTGGTGTCAAATGATCTATATGAATCGATCAGCGCCACCGGCACGATCGGACATCTCGCTTTCATAGCAGCCTTGAAGCTGCCGCCTTTGAACTCCAGGAGCTGGTTTCCCTTCTTGCTCCTGGTGCCCTCGGCGAAAATAAGGAAATTCCGTCCCTCCATGACTTCCTTCGACACCTGGAGGATCACTTTCATGGATTGTTTCACATCATCCCTGTCTATGGCGTAGGCCTTCATACAGGCAAATACCTGTTTGAGAAATGGTATGTTCTCCACTTCTCTTTTCATGACTACGGAAAAGGGTCTGGGGCAGGCTTCTATGATCGCCAGCACGTCGTAGAGGCCTTGGTGGTTGGGATAGAAGATAAAGCCGTCCTCTTTTGGCAGATTTTCCACACCATGTGTCTCTATCCGGATCCGTCCGCCCCGATTTGCCCTCCGGTCGATGAGTTTTAGGAGCGCGTATCTCTGCTCCGTCGTATATTTATCCACATGGGAGGCATAATAACAGAGCTTGATCCATCCGTATGGAACGAAAAACAGATTACGGAGTACCATCAGGAGTATCCTCTTCATTCCCGTCCGCCTCCTGGTCTTTATTTTCGGATCCTTCCGCCGATTTGCGCACTTTTTCCACGCTGGCGATCGCCACATCGTCCTCCACGTCCATGAGTTTTACGCCCGACGCGATCCTGCCGACGATGGAGATGCCTGCGCAGAGGAGACGGATGATGATCCCTTCTGTGGTGATGAGCATGACTTCGTCTTCTTCATTTACGGCTTTTGCGCCCACCACGTTCCCGGTCTTCTCGGTGATCTTGTAACATTTTACGCCTTTTCCGCCTCTGTTCTGGCGGGTAAATCCTTCCATCTGCGTACGTTTTCCCATGCCTTTTTCGGAAACGATCAGCAGATAGCCGCCCTGGGAATCGAGCTGCATGGCCTGGACCGTATCGCCGTCCATCAGGTTCATGCCCCGGACGCCGATGGAGATCCTTCCTGTGCTGCGCACGTCCCTCTCATGGAAACGGATGCACTGGCCGAACCTGGTGACCAGGATAATCTCTTTGTCGCCGTCTGTGCATTTTACCTCGATCAGTTCGTCCCCGTCCCGCAGGGAGATGGCCGCCAGACCGACCTTGCGCACATTGTCGTATTCCTGGATCGGGGTCTTTTTCACCAGGCCCTTCTTCGTGGCCATGACCAGATATCTGCTGTCTTCGTTTTGATCCATGGGGATGACCGCCGTGATCTTCTCTTCGGGAAGGAGCTGGAGCAGGTTGATGATCGCGGTGCCCCGGGCGTTCCTGCCCGCCTCGGGGATCTCGTATGCCTTCATGCGGTATACTTTTCCCGTATTCGTGAAGAACATCAGGTAATGGTGAGTGGTGGTCATGATCAGGTCTTTGATGAAATCGTCTTCCAGGGTCTGCATCCCCTTGATGCCTTTTCCTCCCCGGTGCTGGCTGTGGAAATTGTCCATGGTCATCCGCTTGATATAGCCCAGCTTCGTCATGGCGATCACGGTGTCTTCCTTCGGGATCAGGTCCTCGATGGAGAGGTCGTCCGCGTCAAAGCCGATGGATGTCCTGCGGTCGTCGCCAAACTTGTCACTGATCTCAAGGATCTCTTCCCGGATCACGCCCAGGAGCAGATCCCTGTCTGCGAGGATCGCCTCGTACTGCCGGATCTTGTCCATCAGTTCCTGGTATTCCGCCTCCAGTTTCTCTCTCTCAAGGCCGGTCAGGGCGCGCAGGCGCATGTCCACGATGGCCTGTGCCTGTACGTCCGTCAATGTAAACCGCTCCACCAGCCCCGCTTTCGCATCGGCGGCCGTCCTGGAACTGCGGATGATCTGGATCACCTCGTCTATGTTGTCGAGAGCTTTTAAGAGGCCCTCCAATATGTGCGCCCTCTCCTGGGCTTTGTTTAACTCGTACTGGGTCCTCCTGGTGACCACGTCCTCCTGGTGGGCCAGATACGCCTTCAGCATACTCAAGAGGTCCAGGACCTTCGGCTCGTTGTTGACCAGGGCCAGCATGATGACCCCGAACGTATCCTGGAGCTGGGTATGTTTGAAGAGGCGGTTTAAGACCACGTTGGCGTTGACATCTTTGCGCAGCTCGATGCATATGCGCATGCCTTCCCGGTTGGACTGGTCGCTGAGTTCGGTGATGCCGTCGACCTTTTTTTCCCGGACCAGCTCCGCGATCTTCTCGATGAGACGCGCTTTGTTGACCATATAGGGCAGTTCCGTGACGATGATACGGCTCTTGCCGTTTGGCATCGTCTCGATGTTGGTGACGGCCCGCACACGGATCTTGCCCCGGCCTGTCCTGTATGCCTCCTCGATCCCTCTACTCCCGAGGATCTCAGCCCCCGTGGGAAAATCCGGGCCCTTGACGATCTCCAGGATCTCTTCGAGATCTGTTTCCCTGTGGTGCTCGACGATGTTATCGATGATCTTGACCACCGCCTGGATCACTTCGCGCAGGTTATGGGGCGGGATGTTCGTCGCCATGCCCACCGCGATCCCGGATGTGCCGTTTACCAGCAGATTCGGATATCTGGATGGCAGGACCAGCGGCTCCCTCTCCGTTTCATCAAAATTCGGTACGAAATCGACCGTATTCTTGTTGATATCTGCCAACATCTTCATGGATATCTTGCTGAGGCGCGCCTCTGTGTACCGCATCGCCGCGGCGCCGTCCCCATCCACGGAACCAAAATTGCCATGGCCGTCCACGAGGGGATATCTCGTCGACCATTCCTGGGCCATGTTCACCAGCGCTCCATAGATGGAACTGTCCCCATGGGGATGATATTTACCCATGGTATCACCCACGATACGGGCGCATTTCCTATGCGGTTTATCCGGCCCGTTGTTCAGCTCGATCATGGAATATAAGACTCTGCGCTGGACGGGCTTTAGTCCATCCCTTACATCCGGCAGCGCGCGGGCCGCGATCACACTCATGGCATAATCAATATAGGAAGTTTCCATGGTCTTCTTCAAGTCTACATCATGGATCTTGTCAAATATGTTTCCTTCCATGCATACCTCCCTTAAATATCCAGATTCTTCACAAATCTCGCATTTTGTTCAATGAATATCTTCCGTGGTTCTACTTTGTCTCCCATCAGAGTCGTAAAAGTGAGGTCTATCTCCGTGGACGCTTCTTCGTTCATCGTCACGCGCAGCAAGATCCTCTGCTCCGGATCCATCGTCGTCTCCCAGAGCTGGTCCGCGTCCATCTCGCCCAGTCCTTTGTACCGCTGGATCTTATTGCTGTCGTCCCTGCCGATCTCATCCAATATCTCCTTGAGCTCGTCATCGCTGTAGGCATACCAGACTTTCTTGTTCTTCTCCACCTTGAACAGCGGGGGCTGCGCCAGATAGACGTACCCCTGTTTGATCAGCTCCGGCATGAACCTGTACAGGAATGTCAGCAGCAGAGTGGAGATATGGGCGCCGTCCACGTCCGCGTCGGTCATGATGATGATCTTGTGATACCGCAGTTTTGATATGTCAAAATCATCGTGGATCCCTGTGCCGAAGGCCGTGATCATGGCTTTGATCTCTTTATTTGCGTAGATTTTATCTAAACGCGCCTTCTCCACATTGAGGATCTTGCCCCTCAGCGGCAGTATGGCCTGGGTGGCGCGGCTCCTGGCCGTCTTGGCGGAACCGCCCGCCGAATCGCCCTCCACGATGTAGATCTCGCAATTTTCCGGATCCTTGTCTGAACAGTCTGCTAATTTTCCCGGCAGCGACATCCCGTCGAGGGCTGTCTTCCTCCTGGTCAGATCCCGGGCTTTGCGTGCCGCGTCCCTGGCTCTCTGGGCCAGCACGGACTTCTCGATCGTGGTCCGCGCCACGGACGGATTCTGCTCCAGGAAAAGGCCCAGCTGCCTGCTCACGATGCTGTCTACCGCGCCCCTGGCCTCGCTGTTGCCCAGCTTCTGTTTCGTCTGTCCCTCGAACTGAGGATCCTCGATCTTTACGCTCACGATCGCGGTCAGGCCCTCCCGGATATCCTCGCCGGATAGATTCGCTTCGTTGTCCTTGATCAATCTATTCTTGCGGGCATAGTCGTTGATCGTCTTTGTCAGGGCGTTGCGGAATCCTACGATGTGGGTGCCGCCCTCGGGTGTGGTGATATTGTTGACAAATCCATAGGTATTCTCGGTATAGGAATCGTTGTGCTGCATGGCCACTTCCACGCATATCCCGTCTTTCTCCCCTTCACAGTAGATCACTTCCGGATAGAGTTCTGTCTTGCTCTTATTGAGATACGTGACAAATTCCTTGATGCCGCCTTCATAATGAAATGTGTCTTCCAGAGGTTCTTCCGGCCTCTCGTCACGGATATTTATGCGGAGGTCTTTCGTTAGGAAAGCCATCTCCCTGAATCTCTGCCGCAGCACATCATAGTCAAAGACAGTCTCCTCGAAGATCTGGTCGTCCGGCAGGAATGTCACATGCGTTCCCGTCTGATCCGGGTCGCAGGTCCCGATCTCTTTCACCTTGTAGATCACCTTGCCCCTCTCGTAGCGCTGCCTGTATATCTTTCCCCCGCGATAAATGGTAACCTCCAGCCATTGCGACAGGGCATTGACTACGGAGGCGCCCACGCCGTGGAGCCCGCCGGATACTTTGTATCCCCCGCCGCCGAATTTGCCGCCTGCGTGCAGGATGGTGAATACCACTTCCACAGCCGGTATGCCCGCTTTATGGTTAATGCCCACAGGAATGCCGCGTCCATCATCTGTCACTGTGACTGAACCGTCCGGATGGATCATAACATTTATGGTGTCACAGTATCCAGCCAGCGCTTCATCCACGGCGTTATCCACGATCTCGTACACCAGATGATGCAATCCGCGGCTTGAAGTGCTGCCAATATACATACCCGGCCTTTTTCTCACAGCCTCCAGCCCTTCTAATATCTGGATCTGATCTGCCCCATATTCTGTGCTCATCCTTTTCCTCCTGTTATCCTGATTGTTACCATTTGTTTCTAAATATAGACACAATAGTATCAGTTTATTATAACATAGATCGGCTTTTTTTCCAAATAAAAAACAGCGCTCTTACAGATCCTGTAAAAGCACTGTTTCCTTTATCAGTTTCCGCTCAAGACCGCGGCATCCTGATCCTGCTGCCTTGCCTGTGCGATGATATCCTCTCCCGAGATGCAGGTCGTCTCCCCTGTCATCTCATCATGTCTGTATACGCTCTCTCCCTCAGCGGAAACATAGTAGGTACCGCCATAGAGCAGGGAGTCCCCTTCTCCTTTCTCATAAGCCCTGACATTGAAGAAATCGATCCCCTCGATCACGACACGGCCCTGTATGGGCGTCATCTCGTATTCCACTGTCGGTTTGGTCAGCTGCAGGATCTCCCTGGGCATTCTCTGGAGCGTCTCTACCGCATCGTTCAATGTGTTCTGCGGCGGCCCTGTCTCCTCCTCTTCTTCCGGTTCGGGCGGGATCAGGTCGTTCACTACGCCATTCGCCGTGGAAAGCCTCAGTGTATAGCTGTCGTATGTATAATCCATACGGACACGCTTGATCTGTGATGCCTCACCTTCCTCCACAGTGCTCTTGTTGTCCAGCGCCGCGATGTAATATCCTTCTTCCGAAGGGATGAAGCCCTCTTCTTCTTCCTCTTCTTGGGCTTCTTCTCTATCCTCGTCTTTATCTTTATCGTTATCTTTATCTTTGTCCTTTTCTTTATCTTTATCCTTCTTATCCTTATCTCCGTCTTCAGCTTCCGGTGTCGGCTGAGGCGCTTCCTTGGGTATCTCTCCTTCTGATCCTTCCGGATAAGTCAGCACTTTAAAACCTTTCTCCTGGACGAGGTAAGTTATGTACTCTTCGGCTTCTTTGATCCCATCGCCTGGCGTGATATAGGACAGCTCCTGATCTGTGAGGAGTTTTATATCTACTTCTGCGAGTTCCGGATCTCTTTCATCCTCGATCTCCTCTTCACTCTCTTCCGACTCTTCTTCGGGATCTTCTTCCGTTTCTGGCGTCGGCGTCTGTGCCGTCAGATCTACCGGAGGCGTATACCCGCCCTTTATCTCCCGGTCGCCGATCTTCGAACGGATGGACTCGATGCCGTCCTCCTCCGTAAAATAGAACATCGGCCCGTACATATCGTCCTCTTCCTTTTCCCGCTGCTTCATCATGAGGACCAGCGCGCCTGCCGCGGCCGCGACCAGGATCACCAGGAGGATGATCACCAAGATCAGCGGATTCATCTTTTTCTTTGGTTTTTTAGGCTTTTTGGGCTTTGGTCTTTTCGGCGGCTTTGGTTTCTTGGATTTTTTAGGTTTTTTCGGCCTTTTGGGCTCTTTTGGCTCCTTTTGTTTCTTTTCTTTTTTTTCTTTTTTTGGTCTTGGCTCTTTTTTCTTTCTCTCTCTTCTGGGCTTTTTCTCTTTTTTCGCCTTTTTTACTTCATTTTCTTCTGTGTCTGAACTCTTCTTTTTTCCAAACATCATCCGTCCTCCACAGCTGTCCTATCCATTGATCACTCTATCCATTCTTCAATATCTCCTGAAAGATCCTCGCGACAGGAAGGCCCACCACATTGCAGTAGTCGCCTTCTATACAGCGGATATATCTTGCAAAGATCCCCTGGATCGCGTAAGCGCCCGCTTTATCCATGGGTTCTAACGTATCTGCGTACTCCTCGATCTCCCACATCTCCATCTCATGGACAGAGACTTTCGTTTCTTCTGTAAAAGCAGTCTCCCTCAGGGCCGTCCCCTGTTTTCTGACCGCGCAGACGCCTGTATATACACTGTGAGTCTCTCCCTGCAGGGCAGAGAGCATATCGACCGCCGCCTGCCTGTCCGCAGGTTTTCCCAGGACTTTTCCTCTGTGGACGACGACCGTATCCGCCCCTATGATCCATGCGTCCCGGATGGGGTCTTTTTTCACAGATGCCTGTGCCGCCGCCCTGGCTTTCCTGCATGCCAGTTCCTGCACGGCCCAGACAGGTTCCTCCCACTGCACAGTCTCATCCACATCCGTGGGAAAGACCTCGAAGTCCAGTCCGACCTGCTCTAACAATGCTCTTCTGCGAGGTGAAGCCGACGCCAATACAATGGGTAGCATGGCTGCTCCTTTCATCACACGTATTTCCTCAGAGCCTCCACTTTATCCAGCTTCTCCCATGGAAGATCCAGGTCCATCCTCCCGAAATGTCCGTAAGCCGCGACCTGTCTGTAGATCGGCCTGCGAAGATCTAACATCTTGATGATGCCTGCCGGCCTGAAGTCAAAATTCTCACGGATGATCTCCACTAATCTCACATCATCCAGCTTCCCTGTGCCGAATGTATCCACGCGCACAGAAGTGGGGGAGGCTACGCCGATGGCATAGGACAACTGGATCTCGCATTTATCCGCCAGCCCTGCCGCCACCAGGTTCTTGGCCGCGTAACGGGCAGCGTATGCCGCGGAACGGTCCACTTTCGTGCAGTCTTTTCCGGAAAACGCACCGCCGCCGTGACGGGCATATCCCCCGTACGTATCAACGATGATCTTCCGTCCCGTGAGCCCACTGTCCCCGTGGGGACCGCCGATGACAAAACGTCCCGTCGGGTTGATGAAATATTTTGTATCCGCGTCCCTCATATCTTCGGGGATGATCGGATCAAAAACGTATTTCTTGATATCTGCGTGGATCTGTTCCTGGGTCACGTCCGGATCGTGCTGGGTAGAACATACGACTGCATCCAGACGGCATGGCTTTCCATCCGGCGTATACTCCACTGTCACCTGGGTCTTGCCGTCCGGCCTCAGATAGGGGAGAGTCCCGTCCTTGCGCACCTTCGTCAGCTGTCTGGACAGTTTATGGGCCAGCGCGATGGCAAAGGGCATATATTCCTCCGTCTCGTTGGTGGCATATCCGAACATCATGCCCTGATCCCCGGCTCCGATGGCCTCGATATCGGAATCTGACATAGTATTCTCTTTTGCTTCCAGGGCCTTATCCACGCCCATGGCTATATCTGCAGACTGTTCATCGATGGCCGTGATCACGCCGCAGGTATCGGCATCAAAGCCGAATTTTCCCCTGGTGTATCCGATCTCCCGGACTGTATCCCGGACGATCTTCTGGATATCTACATATGCTTTCGTCGTGATCTCTCCCATGACCATGACCATCCCCGTCGTCGTACAGGTCTCGCAAGCCACACGGCTCATGGGGTCTTGCTCCATCAGGGCATCCAGTATAGCATCTGATATCTGATCGCACATCTTATCCGGATGCCCCTCCGTTACGGACTCTGATGTAAATAACAGTTTTTCCATTTTTGATCTTTCTCCTTTATCTTTTACAAAAAGGCCCGCCCCAGAACATGTTTGAAAATTCATTCACGCTCTTTGCACAGTCGACATAAAGCAATTTTCATACACACTCTAAAGCGGACCGATCATAGATCTAATAAGTCGTTTCAGCCAACCCGCAGTCTGAATTTCTGGATCTCTTTCTCATTGGACACTTTCTCTATCTCGGCGCCGAGGCTCCTCAGTTTTACTTCAAACTCCTCGTATCCTCTCTGTATATAGACGATATCGTCAACGATCGTGATCCCTTCCGCTGACAGTCCGGCGATCACCAGAGCCGCGCCGGCTCTCAGATCTGACGCACTGACCCGCGCACCGGTCAACTTCTCAACCCCGTCAATGATCGCAGTATTTCCCTGCACCTTGATGTTGGCGCCCATCCGTGACAATTCATCCACATATTTGAAACGGTTCTCAAATATACTTTCCGTGACGATACTCGTACCTTTCGCCGTCGCCAGGGTCGCTGCTATCTGCGGCTGCATATCTGTGGGGTATCCCGGATAGGGCAATGTCTTCACATGCGTCCGTCTTAGATCCCCGGACGCTATGACCCTCACAGAATCGTCAAACTCCATGACCTCACAACCGATCTCTTCTAATTTTGCGGTCGTTGCCTCCAGATGCTTAGGGATCACATTTTTTACCAGGACATCTCCTCTGGTCGCTGCTGCCGCAAACATGAAGGTACCGGCCTCAATCTGGTCAGGGATGATCGAATATTCCGCCTTATGCAGTTTTTCCACGCCTCTGATGCGGATCACATCCGTCCCCGCGCCTTTGATATTGGCCCCCATACTGTTCAGGAAATTCGCCACATCCACCACATGAGGTTCCCGGGCCGCATTCTCTATGATCGTACGCCCGCTGGCCAATGATGCCGCCATCATGATATTGATCGTCGCGCCCACCGAGACCATATCGAGAAAGATGTGGCTCCCCTTCAATCTTTCTGCCTTGGTCACGATCGCGCCGTGACGGATCTCCACAGAGGCCCCCAATGCCCGGAAACCTTTCAGATGCTGATCGATCGGCCTGCTGCCGATGTTGCATCCGCCCGGCAGGGGTACTTCCGCGTGCTTATATTTTCCTAACAGGGCACCCAAGAGATAATAGGATGCACGTATCTTCTTGATAAATTCGTAGTCTACGCTTACATCTGTAATCGTGGAACCATTGACCCTTACTGTGGATCTGTCAAGCCTCTCTACAACTGCCCCGATCTCCTGGATCGCCTCCAGTAATACATTGGTGTCCCTCACATCCGGCATGTTCTCGATCACGACTGTCTCGTCTGTCATGATCGCCGCCGCTAAGATCGCCAATGCCGCATTCTTGGCTCCCGCGATCTCTACTTCGCCAGCTAAGGGATTACCGCCTTTGATCACATATCGTTCCATACTGCACCTCTGTCTTAATCTTATACTCCGGTATTCCTTTTTTTATATATCATACGAAGACAATATATCTTTATTTTATACCGATCGCAGGTCTTTGTAAATCATTATTTTTACACATATATATTTTGGGCTGCCTGCATCAGGGCCGGGATCAGCTGTTTCTTCCTGGATACGACCCCTTTGAGTATGTATGCACCGTCTTCACTCTGGACGTCGTGGAACGCTTCTTCGACCATCTGGTCACTGTTCTCTCCATAGTATAAGAGTTCCGTAGATTCATCCATGATGCTCGTCAGCATGAAGAATACCTGTGAGACACCATGCCGCCCGCACTCGTTCTCCATGAACGGGAGCAGCTTCTCTTTGAGCGCGGCGAGCTCTTCCGCGTTCATTGAACTGATCTGTCCCACGCCGAAGCTGACTTCATCTGCCATGAATTTCTTATAATCCTGGTAGAAGATCTCCTCTGGCGCTTTGTCTTTCAGATTGCTCCCGGCCTGGAACATCTCCGCCGCAAATTTCTCAATGCTTATATCCGCGATCAGGGCCAGTGCGCCTGCCGCCATCTTATCGGCCATGGTACATGTGGGGGAACGGAACATGAGCGTATCGGAGATGATCGCCGCGCACAAGAGTCCTGCTATATCCGGCGCGATCTCCAGCTTATTTTCCTCATAGATCTGATACATGATCGTAGCCGTGCATCCTACAGGCTGGTTCCTGAACAATACCGGCTGCAACGTCTCTAAGCTCCCCAGACGGTGATGGTCGATGATCTCCAATATCTCCGCGTTTTCGATGTTATCCACAGCCTGGTCTTTCTCATTATGATCCACCAGGACGAGCTGCTTCTTGCGCATGCTCATGAAATTTCTCCTGGATATGGTCCCGATGCATTTTCCCTTCTTATTGATGACCGGAAAAGCACGATGCCTGTTCTTGACCATGATCTCCTGGATATTGTCTGTGTAATCTTCTGTGCTGAATGTGATCAGGTCATTTTTCTTCATGATATACTGGAGCGGGATGCTCTGGTTGATCAGAGTCGCCACCGTGTACGTATCCAGAGGGCTGGTGATCACCACGCATCCGTGTTCCTCGGCCAACTTCCTGACCTCGCTGCTCACCTTTGAACCGAGACAGATGATCACGCAGCTGACTCCCAGCTCGATCACGAACTTCTGGTCTTCCTCCCGATCCGCCATGATGACGAGATCGTCAGCCTCCACATGGGCCTGCATGATCTCATGGTGCGCCGCCCCTACATTGACTTTTCCCTTCATGAAGCATGCGTCTTCATTCCCCACGACGATCTTTCCGTCGATCGTTTCCGCGATCATATGATACTGTGTACGGGCCCTTGATAAGATCTTATTGTCTGACATCTCCATGAATATACGAGCGATATCCCCGACTGTGACAAGACCTTCCAGGCTGCCGTCCCCGTCTTTGACCAGCAGCGTGACTGTCCCGCTCTCCCGCATGATATCCCATGCATTTTTTACGGAATAATAGCTGTAGGCATCCGGGCTCTTTCTTATATCCATATCTTTTACCTGGGTCCCTACATCCGAGATATAGGCGGGAGGATTCACGCCAAACCGTTTGAGCACATATTCTGTCTCCTCGTTGATCTGGCCGGCTCTCTTCGCCACATATCTCCTGTCCGTACTCCTGTTCTTGATGTCCGCATAGGCAATCGCTGAACAGATCGAGTCTGTATCCGGGCTCTTATGCCCTACCACATATATCTTTCTCTGACTAGCCATATCTTACTCATCCAGATTGATGCCTGCCAGCAAAGATCCGAGAGAAGTGGTCAGCTTCTGGCTCTTCGGCATCTCATAATCGATCACTTCTTCCTGTCCGCCCATGTCGTCATTGAGGGCCTTGATGCTCAGGCTGAGCTTTCCATCCTGGATCTTGGTGATCTTCGCTGTCACTTCGTCGCCGAGACTCAGGACTTCCTGGACTGTCTTCAGCCTCTTGTTGCTGATCTGAGAGATATGGATCAATCCGGACAGGCCATTTTCTAATTTTACAAAAGCGCCGTAAGGCTGGATGCTGTCGACCACCCCTTTGACCACCATACCCACTTTTGTCTTCTCTAATTCTTCTTTCTTCTTGGCTTCCTCTGCTTCCCTTAAGATCTCCCGTGCGGAGAGGATCAGCCTCTTATTTTCCACCTCTATGTCGAACACCCTTACTTTCAGATGTTTCCCCTGAAATTCATTCAAGTCTTCCACATAGCTCAGGGACAGTTTCGATGCCGGTATAAAGCCGCGGACCTCGTTTAAGTAAGCCACAGCCCCTCCTTTGACGATCTCCTTGACCTTCACTTCCACCTCGGTCTTATCGTCCTTCATCTGCTTGAGTTCTTCCCAGACAGCCTGCTCTTCATCGCTCATGGATGCGAACATGCTCTGTTTCTCCTCCATCTCCTGATAGGAAGCTTCCAATTCGTTTTCAAGGTCTTTCATTGTTTCAGACATATCTACTGATCTCCTTTTTTATTTTTATCTTTCTATTATACCACAGAATATGTTCGAGATAAACTTTTAGATTTTATAAATTCCCATTTCTAAGAGATATCTTCCCCTTCCGACTCCACGATCTGCGATATCGCTTCATTGAGCCGCAGCATCCTCTCATCCAGATGCCACACCATCTCCGCGCATTCCTGGAGTTCTTCTTTGATGTACTGGGGAGCATTTCCCTCGAATTTATAATTGATCTTATGTTCCAGGGTCGCCCAGAAATCCTGGGCCACTGTCCGGATCTGTATCTCCACCTTCGTATCGATCACGCTGTCCGAAAGGAAGATGGGTATGGCCACGATCATGTGATAGCTCCTGTAACCGCTCTCCTTGGGCGCCTGGATATAATCCTTGATGGCGATCACCTTCAGGTCGCTCTGGTTCGCCAGCATCTCCGCGATCCTGTATATATCCGAAGTAAAGGAACAGGTGATGCGGATCCCCGCTATATCGTTGACATAACGGACCATGTTCTCGATGGTCGTATCGTAGCCGTGGGCTTTTAGTTTTTTTACGATGCTCTCTGGCTTTTTCAGCCTGGATTTCACATGTTCGATCGGGTTATAACGATGCCTGTGCTGAAATTCATCGTTCAAGATATCGATCTTCGTCCCGATCTCTTTTAATGCTGCATTATATATAAAAATGACCGTATCCCAGTTGTTTATCTCTTTAAAATACTTTAAGGGCAATGCCTTCATTGACATTTTATCACATCCTTTTTTATTTCCGCGGCGCAACAGGCCAAGTATCCACGCGCATATGGATATTTGGCAGCAGCCGCGACACTGGGATATTATAGCATGATCTGTCAGTGGATTGAGGATTTTAATCGTTTTTTAAGAAACTACGGAATTTTTTAACTCTTTCCCCTGTTCCAATGCATACGCGTTTTCCAGGGTGACTTCGGCGATAGCTTTTGTCGCCTCCTTTGTAAAAAATCCCATATGAGAACTGATCAGGACATTTGGAAAAGAAGTGAGCCGGGCCAGCTCTTCATCCATCATGATATCGTTGGAACGGTCTTCATAGAAGACGCCCTCTTCCTCCTCATAGACATCGAGTCCCACCCCGGCAAATATCCCCTGGATCAGCCCCTCGATCAGACAGGAGGTATCGATCAGGGCCCCGCGGGAAGTATTGACCAGATAGACGCCCTTTTTCATCTGACCGATGCTCTCTTTATCGATCAGGTGATGCGTCTCATCCGTCAGCGGACAGTGCAGGCTGATCACGTCAGAATCCCGGAACAGCTCTTCTTTTTCGACATATTTTACGGATAGATGTTCATCCGGGTAAGGATCATAGGCCAGTACATCCATGGAAAAACCTTTACAGATACGGATCATGGCCTGCCCGATCTTGCCCGTGCCCACGATCCCCGCCGTCTTGCGGAAAAGATCTTGCCCCATCAGGCCATTGATGTTCATGTTGAACTCCCTGGTCCTGGTGTACGCTTTATGGGTGTAGCGGTTGACCGTCAGGAGCATGGCCATGGCGTATTCGGCCACCGCCTCCGGCGAATAGCTGGGCACCCGCAGGACCGCGATCTTGTCCTTGGCCGCTTTCAGATCCACGTTGTTGTATCCGGAGCTGCGCAGCAGGATCCCTTTCACCCCCATCTGATGCAGCTTCTGGATCATGGGCGCCGTCACATGGTCGTTGACAAAGATGCAGATGGCATCGTACCCTCTGGCAAGAGAGATGCTGGCCTCCTTGCAGGGACTTTCCAGAAAATCAATGGTGAAACCGTATTTCTCCCGGTTCAGGGACTCGAACCAGATCTTATCGTAGGGCTTAGTGCTGTAAAAAGCGATCTTCATGGCAAAAACTCCTTTTTAGCCATTATCTTGCCCAGCGCCCTCTAAAATATACCCCTGCGGATCTTTAAAACAATGCCGCGATAAAACCTTCAAATCTCTCCCACAGACGGACCAGGAATCCTTTTGCCTGCTCTTTATCCACATGCAGGTCGATATCCTGCAGCTTATCGTATATATCTGACACCTGCTGCTTTAAGACATCCAGATCCAGGTCCAGATCGTCGATCTGGTCCATCAGGTCGAGGATCTTCTGTCTATCTTCTTCCGTCAGGCTGATCTGCATCTCCGATGCTGTCTGGTCGATGATCTCTCCCAAACCCTCCCGGTCATAGTCGCCTGCGAGCACTTCGCTCTTGATCATACTGATCAGCTGTTCCGCCTGCGCGGGATCGTCCAGGGCCTGCCCCAACCCGCTGGTCACGGCCAATTCCTGGTTCGCCGCATCGAACTGTGCACTGTCCAGAGGCTGGCCTGTCAGCCCCTCATAAGATCTCATCGCTCCCACCAGCGCCGCCGTGCCGGATATAGAAAAAGGTCCTGCCACCACGATATCCGCATCTTTGATCCCGGCCGTGACCAGAGCATTCTGGTACATGCCCACCGTACAATACGAGATATTATGGGTGGTGACGTGTATCCCATAGCCCTCTTCCCTGGATGTCACGACCGCGCTGGACAGCGCACGCGTGCCGATCACACCCCTGTCCAGATACGCCCCCAGATACTGATGCTCATCCTGGTTCGTGACCGTGTCTACGTTGTAAGCGGACAGGTCGCTCTCCTCAAGTCCAAAGATGCCCAGCACGATACCCTTCTCCGTCTCTGTCAGATCCGCCCCCAGTGAGATGAACGTGTCATCCGGACTCCTGTCCACCGCATCCGCCGCTGCACTGACCGCCTGCATGAAGATAAGCGATAAAGCCATCAAAAGAGCGGCCATCCTCCTTTTATCCATAAATGTGATCCCTCCAAACTCCCACATCCTGAAAACCCTGTTCTATACACAGACCTATTATAGCACAGACTATGCGGGAACGACTCTTAATATTTTATAAAAAAACCTGCATGCGCCCGGAAGCGGACGCGCCACCACACATGAAAGTCTGACGGGCGCATTGGGCATCCCTTAATACATGCCGCCTACTCGGCGGCGGACTTTTAAAGTAATGGGGGGACTGAGATAAAGCGGACAGCCGCTCGTTCACAAAACATTTGACGATCGTTCATGATCTCGTTACAAGTTCATCACGATCTTATCATATTTCGCCGATATACTTATACTCATAAAAATAATAACAACGCATTATTTTTATTTATTTTTTCAAATTTCTTTTTCATATGCCGATATAATTCGGCACTCCTTCCTTTATAAAATAGAACGCTCCGCTATGGCGTTCTATTTTTTTGCAAATATATCTGAAAGCTGTGCGAATTGGGACAGACTCAGGTCTTCACCGCGGACATTGGACGAAAATCCGCATCTTTCCAGCGCGTCCTGGATCTCATCTTTCTCAAAAGTGAGTTCCGGCGAGTTTTTCAGGCCGTTTGCCAGCGTCTTTCTCCTCTGGTTAAAAGATGCCCGGATGATACGGAACATGAGATGTTCATCGATAGGATCCACCGGGGCCTCATCGTATACCTTCAGCCGGACCACTGTGCTCCCCACCTTCGGACGGGGCATGAAGCAGTTCGGAGGCACATTGGCAGCGATGGTCGGCTCGGAATGATACTGCACCGCCAGCGACAGAGCTCCATAGTCTTTCGAGCCGGGTCCCGCGCACATCCGCTGCGCGACTTCCTTCTGCACCATGACGGTCATCGAATCCACCGGGATCCTTTTTTCCAGCAGATCCATTAGGATCGGTGTCGTGATATAATACGGCAGGTTCGCCACGATCTTGACGGGCCGTCCCTGCCCCTCCTCCTGTACCAGCTTTTCCACGTCCACCTTCAGGATATCATCATTGATGATCCGCGTATTGGGAAGGTCTCGCAGCGTTTCCTCCAGGATAGGGATCAGGGCGCGGTCGATCTCCACCGCGATGACTCTCCCCGCCGCGCAGGCAAGGTGCTGGGTGAGCGTCCCGATCCCCGGCCCGATCTCCAGCACCAGGTCGTCCGGTCCGATCTCGGCCGCCGCCATGATCTTATCCAGCACACGGGGATCGATCAGGAAATTCTGTCCGAACCGCTTCTGAAATACGAACGCATATTTTTTCAGGATCTCGATCGTCTGCCGGGGACTCCCATCTTTACTTAAAATCTTTTTCATATAAAATGATCTTCCCTTCGTCGTCAAAACGCTTTTTGGAGATAGATCTCTGGAGTTTTCTATGGCTGCTCTCCGCTTTCGTTATCGCCACATCCATCATGTCCTTGACTGTGCCGATCGTCATCGGTTCGTCCTCTTTCTGGTTATCCCCGATCAGATTGTAGAGCGCCAGGACGCCCATGGTATCCATGACATACCCCATCTCATCCGCATAGATCTTGGCAAAATGGACCAGTTCGTCGTTGGTGAACACGGGTATGTTTATGGTCGATGTGAATTTCTTCGCAAATTTCTCATACTTGGCGATAAATTTGCGCATACCGATCTTCTCGTCTTCCAGGATGACAGTCAGTCCGTCTGTCCGAAACTCCAGGGCCTGATCCAACTGGACGACACTGTCGGATAAGAGCTGGCTGGCTTTCATGATGACCAGAAATCCACCCGCCAGTCTGCTGACGATCTTCGGCATATCTTTGCCGTTGATCTGCTCCGCTCCCACGATCGCTACCCGGGCGGCAGGCATATGCAGTTCACGGCATACGGCCCGTATCATGCCTTCGATGAGCCTGGTCTTCCCCGTACGTTTGTTTCCCATCACGATGATATTCCCTGACCGGGATGTCTTGTCGGCAGCCGCCCTCTGCGCATCCGCGAGAGCCTCCACCAGCTGCTCCTTCATCCCCGGGATCACGGAAAAATAACTGAAGAGCTTCAGCTCTACATCATCCAAGGTCATGTTCCTGCGCACGACCGTATCCTGATCTTCCTGAGAATCCTTTTCCTCGATAAATTGGATCAGGCTCTCCTCTTCGCTGAGCAGATCCTCCTGGGGACGGATCTCACCTTCCGGCTGGATCTTGTCGATCACTGGATGGCTCTCCTCTGGCTCCTCTGACTCCTCCGGCTCTTCTGATCCCATCCCTTTTTCTTCTTCAACCTCTTTTTCTATCTCCTCTCCGGATCCTTCCCCGGGCTTTTCCTCATGATCTTCTTCTGGATCTTCTCCGGCTTTTTCTTTTGGATCATCAGATCCTTTCACATCTTCTATGTCCGGTACTTCGATCCCCTGTTTTTCGGCCGCTGAGAGGATCACTTCTTCCAGGTTAAATTCCGGGAGTTCTAATTTCGGGAGCTTGCTGACATCAAATCCCCCGTCTTCTTTTTTTTCC
>CAJTYN010000004.1:5241-25671 GCA_910584115.1 uncultured Lachnospiraceae bacterium | reverse complement strand
TTCTTTATCCTGATCTTCTTTATCCTGATCTTCTCCATCTTGGGATGATCCCTGGATCTGGCTGACCTGAGGCATGCTCGCAGGCTCTTCCTGGATGGACTCTGGGGCAGATGCATCCGCGATCTCCTCCTGGGGAGGCTCCGGGGCAGATACGTCTTCTGTTTCCTCCTGGGACAGCTCCGGAACAGATATGTCTCCTGCCTCCTCCTGGAACGGCGCTGGATCAGGTACGTTTGCGGGATTTTCCTGGAGCGGTCCTGGGGAGGAGTCGACCGCAGGTTCCTCTTCGATCTTTTTCGGGAAGGGCATCTTTATGAGTGTCCTTTTTGGCTTTTCCTGGTCTTTTTCTGTATCCGGAGCTTTTTCGGCTTCTTCCTGATCCGCCTCTTTTTCCCGGATGCTCTCCTCTACATGCTCCACGGGGATCACGTCCGCGATATTGATCTTCGGCGTGCCGGGATAGCCCTCCAGGATATCGTCCTCCCCTTCCCATTCTCTTACGATCCCGGCAAATATATCTTTGATCCCCTTGCTGATCTTCTCCTGCAGGGAATCATTGTCTTCCATGATCGGGGCCATCTCTCTATCCGCACCTCTGCCGTCGGAGATGCCGCTCTCTATGACCTCTTCTTCCAGTCTCTGAGGTTCTCCTGCTTCTTCTTTTATCTCTTCAGGGCTTTCCAGATCTTCATAGCCTCCGCTGTCTTCCTCGGGATTGCCTCCGGCGGGCTCTTGCATCCCCGCCGCCGTCTCCTCCGGCCTGATCATCGTCTCGTAGATGTCTCTCTGCCTCGGGGTCAGGTTTGTCAGGCGCTGCTTCAATTCCAGGGCTTTTTTGACATAGACGCCTTCACTGAACCACAGGACGATATCGTCGCAGGTCTCTACACATTTACCCGCTTCGCCTGCCTTGTAATACAGCTTGGCAAGTTCGTAGGACCAGCGCTCCGTGTAGTCCCGCTCTTTATACTCCTCCAGGATCTGGATCTGGTCTTCGAGGGGCGCTCCCTGCGCGCTGTATATCTTATATTTTAAGACGTAATGTACGTCGTCGTTGGGCGATGCTTCCAGGAATCTCTTATAGTATTCCCATGCGTCCTGCAGTTCCCCCGTCTTGATGGAGACTTCCACCAGGCGGTAGAGGATATTTTTCCTGACAGGCAGACGGTCGTACGCCATGAGGAAGACTGCTTTGCTCTCCTGATAGAGCCTGTTTGCCGCGTAGACTTCACCTGCTACATAGAGGGCATGGGCGTCCTTGACTTTTTTCCAGTCGATCGAATCTACCAATTCAAGTTCATTCCTGAAATCTTTTTTATAGGCTAATTGATTGACTTGTTCTATCTTTGCCCGAAATTCTTCTCTGTCCAATTTTCTCACCAGCTTTCCATGGTCTGTATTGGTGTATGATGTATCCAGTGTAACACAGGGACTTTACGATTGTCAAAACTTTATGCTCCCCTGGACGACCTGGAAGACCTTGTCGATCGGAAAACGTTCATTTACAAGATCTTCCAGGCCCGTACATGTGATGAATGCCTGTATGTCGTGTATATTATCCAGGAGGTGATCCTGCCGCCTGCCGTCCAGTTCCGAGAGTACGTCGTCCAGGAGCAGGATGGGCGTATCGTGGATCACTTTTTTTACCAGGTCGATCTCAGATAATTTCAGGGACAGGGCGGCTGTCCTCTGCTGTCCCTGGGAGCCATATCTCCGTATATCGAAGCCGTCCACCTTTACGCACAGATCGTCCCTGTGGGGGCCGATGCCCGTGGTGCGCAGCTTCAGATCCCGCTCCCTGCCTGCGTACAGGGACTGCTCGTAGTCTTCTTCCGAGACATTTGCCTCATAATACAGATCCAGCTCTTCTCTGCCGCCGGTGAGGTCTCTGTGTCTGTCCCTTATGATCGATGACAACTGCTGGATGAATTCCCGCCTTTTTGAGATGATCCGCCTTCCGTATCTCACGAGCTGCTCGTCCCATACATCCATGGTCCCCGCCAGCCGCGGAGCGGACGCGATATCTTTCAGGAGCTTATTCCTCTGATCGATGATCTTATTGTAGTTCACGATGTCAGAGGCGTAGATCTTGTCCAGCTGACACAGTTCCAGGTCGAGGAATTTCCGTCTGCCGCTGGGTCCCTCCTTGATCAGGTTTAAGTCCTCCGGTGAAAAAAAGACCAGATTGACCACGCCGAACAGTTCCCGCGCCTTATGGATCGGGATCCCATTGATGGCGATCCCTTTTGACCGGTTCTTCTTCAGATGCATATCCAGCTTATAGGGCAGGCCGTTCTTCACGATCCGCATGCAGATGTGGGCCTCTTCCTCATTGAAACGTATGACGTCTTTGTCCTTGCTCCCCCTGTGGGACTTGGTGGTCCCGCACAGATAGATAGATTCGAGTACATTCGTCTTGCCCTGGGCATTGTCCCCATACAAGATATTAGTCCCTTGATCGAACTTTATATCAAGGGACTGGTAATTCCTGAAATTCTTTAATTGCAAGGATTCGATATACATTTTTCACCCTATGATATGGATCTGGTCTTCCCCGCAGTCCACCGTATCCCCGGTATGCAGTTTGCGCCCGCGCCTGGTCTCCGTCTCACCGTTTACCTGCACCAGCCCGTCCTGTATCATATATTTGGCGTCCACACCGCTCTGGGCGATGGCCGCGGCTTTCAGGGCCTGTCCTAATCTGATATATTCTCCTTTTAACCGGAGTTCTATGATCTCGCTCATCTTTTTTCCCATCCTCTTTCTATCATCCCACCTGGTTGAAATTCACCGGCAGGATCAGATACGTATATGTCCGCTCCTCGTCCCGGATAAAACAGGGCGCTTTCGGGTTGACCAGGTAGATGTGTATGATTTCATCGTCGATGACCTTCAGCGCGTCCATCAGGAACTTCGGATTGAAACCGATCAAGATGTCTTTGCCGTCTTTCTCGATGTCGATCTGCTCATCCATGGATCCCATGGCAGAATCGATCTTGAGCTCCATGGCCTCGTCCGTGATCTGTATGATGATCGGACGTTTGTCATTCTCCCGGATGAACAGGGATGCCCTGTCGATACAATCGAGAAATTCTTTTCGGTTGATGGTGACCATCGTCTCATGATCGCTGGAGAGCATCTGATCGATCTTAAAGTATTCGCCCTCGATGAGCCTGGAGACGACCATGGTCCTGTCAAATTCGAATAAGATATGGTTCGGACCGAAGAAGATGCTCACTGTGCTGTCCGCCTCCCCAGAGAGGATCTTGCTGATCTCGCTCAAGGTCTTCCCCGGCACGATCACCTTCCTGTCTTCATATTGTTTCTTTAACTGTACGTTGCGGATGGAGATGCGGTGTCCGTCCAAAGATACCACTTTCAGCACTCCGTCCCTGATCTCGAAGAGTTCCCCGGTCATCATCTTATTATTCTCGTTGACGGCGATGGAGAAGATCGTCTGGCGGATCATCTCCTTTAAGGTAAACTGGGAGATCGTCAAGGATCCGCTCTTTTCAATGACAGGGAGGTAAGTGAAGTCTTCACCTGGCCTGCCGGGGATGCTGAACTTGGCTCTCTCACAGGTGATCGTCACGTTCAGAGAGTCGTCAGCCTCGATCGAGACTTGGCTGTCCGGCAGCTTCCGGATGATCTCTGAAAAGATCTTCGCGTCCAGGGCGATGATCCCTCTCTGAGCGATCTCCCCTTCCACGATCGTCTCGATGCCCAGTTCCATATCATTGGTGACGAATCTGATCTGATCCGCGGAGGCGTCGATCAGTATGCATTCGAGGATCGGCATGGTCGTTCTGTTGGCTACTGCCTTCAACGCGATGTTGATGCTCTTGGACAGGTCGTTTTTAGAACAAATGATCTTCATGATTGTGTACAACTTCCTTTCTAACGCCCTGGAGGTCGGATCTATGATATAAAATATAAAAGTATCCCGTCGTAGTAATCGTAGGGCGTGTGGATATGTGAAAAACCCCTGCGGGGCTTGGATCTATAAGGGTTCTGACGAAGGACAACTGTGTTTAAAGTGATCTGTGATCCCTGTGCAGGGATGTGTATGGATCTTAAGAGCAGATCAGAGCCTCTAGAGAGTCATACACCGGGATCGCACCATGAATATATAGTCATCCACATGGATCGGACATGCAGTCAACATCTCGATGTGGAAAACTCCCTATTTCTGTGGATTGATCTTCTTTTTCAGGATCTCGACGGTGTTCTGTGTGGAGAGAGACTTCTCGACCTCCTTCTCGATCTTCTCGATCCCGTGCTTGACGGTGGTGTGGTCCCTGTTCCCTATGTACTGGCCGATGGTCTTCAGCGAATTCTCTGTCAGGTCCCGGCACAGATACATGGCGACCTGGCGGGGAAAGACGATGCGCGAGCTCCTCTTGTTGCTCTTGATGTCCTCCACAGATACGTCAAAATGCTCGGCCACCACGTTGATGATGTAGTCCGGGGTGACGACCTTCTTCTTCTCCGGCGAGATGATGTCCTTGAGCACATGTTCCGCCAGTTCCAGCGTCGCCTCCCCTTTTTCAAGGTTCCCGAAAGCCTTGATCTTATTCAGGGCGCCTTCCAGCTCCCGGATATTGGATTTTACGTTGGAGGCGATGTATTTGATGATCTCCTCGTCCAGTGTGTAGCCGTCCATCTCCTCTTTTTTCCGAAGGATCGCCATGCGCGTCTCATAGTCGGGCGTGGAGATATCCGCGATCAGTCCCCATTCGAAGCGGGACCGGATCCGGTCTTCCAGAATCTCCATATCCTTTGGAGGCTTGTCCGAGGAGATGACGATCTGCTTCTTTGCGCTGTGCAGGGCGTTGAATGTGTGGAAAAACTCTTCCTGCGTGGATTCCTTTCCGATGATGAACTGCACGTCGTCGATCAGGAGGACGTCGTTGTTCCTGTATTTCTCACGGAATTTGGGCATGGACATATTGTTGCGGTTCGCGATGGAGTCGATCAGTTCATTCGTAAAGACCTCGCTGGTCACATAAAGGACCCGGCTCTGGGGGTATGCGTCGATCACAAAATGGGCGATGGAGTGCATCAGATGGGTCTTCCCCAGCCCCACGCCTCCATAGATGAAGAGGGGATTGTAGATCTCCCCGGGTGATTCGGCGACTGCGAGGGAGGCGGCGTGGGCAAATTTATTATTACTCCCGACCACGAATGTGTCAAAAGTATACTTCGGGATCAGTCCGGCTTCTTCTAAGCGTGTGGCGTTCCTGTCCTGGGAGGGGAGGTTCTTCGTGGCGGGCACATCCTTCTCCAGGATAAATCCCACTGTCCAGCCCATGGTGCCAGTGATCTCACCGATGGCGACCTGCAGGGGAAGGGTGTATTTCTTGCTGATATAGTCCAGGCCGACCTGTTCCGATGGGACGACGATCGTCACTTTCTTTTCGTCCAGGTCTACATCATGGATCTTCAGAGGCACCAGCCATGTGTTAAAAGAGACATCTGATAATTCATGTTCAGTCTTCACGATATCCAGTATAGCGTCCCATTTTTCCTGTATCACGTTCATAACCAACTCTCCCGTTCTTTTATTCACCCTACATATTATAATAAATATCAGGTTTGCGCAACGATCAAAAATTTGTGAGGTTACCATAATATTACCAAAATATTAATAATGTGTATAAACCCATCTGGTGGAGAAACGGCGTATTTAAAGGCTTTTTATGTCTGAATGTGTAAAAAAAAGAGATTTTTGCACGGATAAAAGGGGAGTTATCCACATCTTATCCCCAATTTGTGGATAATGTTACGTAAACTGGAAAGTTATCCACAGACTTTCAGGGGAAAGCGGATCCTGGGATTTTTTCATGGTTTTGGAAATGCCATTAAATTGTAATGATCTGTAATAATTAAGTCATATCCAAAACGGGCGGGGTTGTCATATTTTTTTGATTTTCGCTTGACGGATGGGGGTTTTATGCATATAATTGAAATGATGTTCTAATAAGTTTTCGGTAAAGGAGGTGCCAGGATCATGAAAATGACATTTCAGCCCAAGAAGAGACACAGAGCTAAAGTGCATGGATTTCGTGCAAGGATGAGTACGAAAGGCGGACGTAAAGTTTTGGCTGCAAGAAGATTAAAAGGGAGAAAGAAATTATCCGCATAAGACCACATGACCGTGGTCTTTTCTTCTATTGCAAAAGGCAGGAGTTTTGGTATGATCTATTCGGGATCATTGAAGAAGAACAGGGATTTCCAGGAGGTCTATAAGCATGGGACATCCTATGCGGACCGTCTGCTGGTCATGTATATCTTGGAGAACGGCACGGATGCAAACCGCCTGGGGATCTCTGTGAGCAAGAAAGTCGGAAACAGCGTGGTGCGCCACCGGGTGACCAGATTGATCAGGGAAAGTTATCGGTTAAATGAGCGTTTTTTTCAGAGAGGACTGGATATCGTCGTGGTCGCCAGAGTACAGGCAAAAGGAAAAGTTTATCGGGATGTGGAGAGCGCATTGATCCATTTAGGGAAGCTGCACCACATTATAATAGGAAGAAAAGAGTGAAAAGGTTATTGATCCGTCTGATCCGATGTTATCAGATATATATATCGCCTATGAAGGTCAGTAAGTGTCCATATTTTCCCAGCTGTTCCAGATATGGGATAGAAGCCATAGAGAAATACGGTGCGTTTAAGGGGCTCTTGCTGACGATGTGGAGGATCTTGAGGTGTAATCCTTTTTCGAAAGGCGGGTATGATCCGGTGCCTTAGATAGATGACCATAACCAGGAGGGATTTATTTTGTTTATTTTAGCTACGAAGAGCAGCGTGCCCATATTGGGGCAGGTGGCCTATATATTGGGCTGGCTGATGGACGCTATATTCAGGGTATTGGATAATTTTTTCGGGATCGAGAATATCGGTCTGTGTATCATCATCTTTACTCTGATCGTGTATCTGCTCATGATGCCCCTTCAGGTCAAACAGCAGAAGTTTTCGAAGATGACCGCTGTGATGAACCCGGAGCTGCAGGCCATCCAGAAAAAATATAAAGATAAGAGGGACCAAGTCTCCATCCAGAAGATGCAGGAAGAGCAGATGATGGTCTATCAGAAATATGGGGTGTCCCCCACCGGGAGCTGTCTGCAGCTCTTGATACAGATGCCGATCCTGTTATCCCTTTATCAGGTCATCTACCGGATACCGGCCTATGTGGGAAGTGCTAGGGCAGTCTTTACAGATGTTGTTGATAAGATCGTCAATGTCGGGGGATATACGGATATCATACAGGGATTCCTGGACGACCAGAAGATCAACCAGGTGCGATTGATCTTAGAAAATGATGTGGCCACCAGGGATTCGGTCATCGACGTTCTGTACAAGCTCTCCCCGTCACAGTGGCAGGCATTTGCCGATATTGATAGATTTTCATCATTTTCAGGCACCATCGATCTCACGGCTGAAAGATTATCACACATGCAGTATTTTCTGGGTATGAACATCGCGGACACACCCTGGACGATCATCAAGGGCGCATTGGCGGGCGGCAGCATCCTGCTGGCTGTGGGAGCGGTATTGATCCCGTTTTTAGCATGGTTCACCCAGTGGCTGAATTACCGTCTGATGCCCCAGGCCTCGATGGATGACAATGGGGATAATAATGTAGCGAACACGATGAAGACCATGAATACGTTCATGCCGATCTTCTCGGCCGTCATGTGCTTTAGTTTTCAGGTGGGTATCGGTATCTACTGGATCGCGGGCGCTGTGCTGCGGAGCATACAGATGCTGGTCATCAATAGATATATGAAGAAACTCGATATCGATGACCTGATCAAAAGGAATATGGAGAAGGTGGAAAAAAAGAGGGCAAAAGCGGGGTATGCGCCGCAGAAGATCACAGATCAGGCCCATCGGAATGTGCGCGGTATAGATAACAGCGGCAGAGGATCCCTGGCAGATAAGCAAGTCGACCTTTCAAAAAATAACCATCCAAAAGCAGGAAGTATCGCAGCAAGGGCAAATATGGTCCGAGAGTTTGAAGAGAGAAATAAAAAGAAGAAATGACAGATCAGAGGGAAAATGGGAGGATGAAGGATGGATTATATAGAGGTATCTGGAAAGACGCGGGAAGAAGCCATCATGAAGGCTTCTGTACGATTAGAGACTCCCAGTGACGAACTGGATATACAGGTAGTCAGCGAAGGGAGCAAAGGTTTTTTGGGCTTCGGGAGCAAACCTTATGTGATCCGGGCAGCGAAGAAGGAAGAAGCTGCCGAACAGATAGAAGAACTTGAGATGGAAGATGTATCAGGAGGGCAGGAGAAAGCCTTTTCTGAGAGAGCACCGATCGAGGAAGAGCCAATAGAGGCGCAGGAAAGCCCGAAAGAGCCGGAACCTCTCGTGCATGGATCGCATGATGAGAAGATATCCGATAAACAGCCGTCTGTGAAGAACAGACCGCGGGAACACAGGCCGAGGAGAGAAGGCCGGCCTGTGGAAGTGCTCACGGACGATCAGCAGATCGAAGAGGTGAAGGCGAGGGCGGAAGATTTCCTGGCGCGTGTCTTTGAGGCGATGCATATAGACGTACACATGGAGTCTGTCTACAACAAGACGGACGGGAGCCTGACGATCGATCTTTCCGGCGAGAATATGGGGATATTGATCGGAAAGAGGGGACAGACGCTGGATTCCCTTCAGTATCTGACCGGCCTCGTGCTCAATAAAGGAAAGAATGTCTACGTAAAGATAAAGCTGGACACAGAGAATTACCGGGCGAGGAGAAAAGAGACATTGGAGAACCTGGCCAGGGGGATCGCTTTCAAAGTAAAAAAGACAAAAAGGCAGGTCGTGCTCGAACCGATGAATCCTTATGAGCGACGGATCATCCATTCCACACTGCAGGGCAACCGCAATGTGGAGACGTTCAGCGAAGGGGAAGAACCTTACCGTCATGTAGTTGTGAGACCCAGGAACAGGTAGATCCCAGAGAAAAAATGATATATTTCAGACCGCCGCTCTGATATGGCAGAAGATATCAGGGCGGCGGTCGTTTGTCTATGGTGAAGTTTAACGATATAGATATTTATCGGCTTCTCCTTCGGTAAGCTGATATCATATTATTTTAGATAGACTTTAATGTACAGATATGGTAAAATCAATACGTACAATGTTGTCGGCCATCACTATGAGCGTTAGTGGCGGCTATTTTATTGGGAGAAAATATGTTCGATGACACGATTGCGGCCATCTCTACGGCGGTCAGTGCATCCGGGATCGGTATCATCCGGATCAGCGGCAGTCAGGCGATGGAGATCGCAGATAAGGTTTACAGGAGCAGGAGGAGAGATAAAAAGCTGGCGGATGTCCCCAGCCATACCATCCATTACGGCCACATCTATGATGGGGAGGAGATCGTGGATGAGGTCCTGGTGATGGTCATGCGCGCGCCGCGGACTTTTACGGGCGAGGACACCATAGAGATCGATTGCCATGGAGGCATCTATGCCATGAAGAAGGTTTTGGACACTGTGTTGGAGCAGGGGGCCAGGATCGCGGAGCCGGGTGAATTTACGAAAAGGGCTTTTTTTAACGGGCGGTTGGATCTGTCCCAGGCGGAAGCAGTCATGGATGTGATCCAGTCGAAGAACCGTTTTGCCCTGAAAAACTCTATTCAGCAGCTGAAAGGTTCTGTGAAGGATAAGATCGAGAAGATACGGAAAGCCCTTTTGGGTGAGATGGCGCGGATTGAGTCAGCGCTGGATGATCCGGAACACATGAGTCTGGATGGATACAAAGATCATCTGCGGGAGGTGGTGGCCGAGCAGCGACGCCAGATCAGACAGCTGTTATCCACCGTGGAAGGTGGAAAGGTCATCCAGGAGGGTGTACGGACAGTCATCCTGGGGAAGCCCAATGCGGGAAAGTCCTCTCTGTTAAATGTGCTCGTGGGCGAGGACAGAGCCATCGTGACAGAAGTAGCCGGGACCACCAGGGATGTGCTGGAAGAGTATATCCATCTTGGCGGCGCGGCCCTGAAGATCGTGGACACTGCCGGGATCCGGGAAACATCCGATCTGGTGGAGAGCATCGGCGTGGAGAAGGCCATGGAACAGGCCGGGCAGGCAGATCTTATCTTGTACGTGGTGGACGCGTCCATCCCGTTGGATGAGAATGATCAGCGGATCATAGAGCTGATCCAGGACCGGGAGGCCGTCGTCCTGCTCAATAAATCGGATCTGCCCCCGGTGGTGGAAAAAGAGAGATTGGAGGCATTGACGGGAAAGACAGTGATCCCGGTGTCGGCCAGGGAGAGGTCCGGCCTTGAGAGTCTGGGTTCTTACGTGGAGTCGATGTTTTACAAAGGGAAGCTGGATCTGCCGGAAGATGTCTACATCACCAGTCTCCGGCATAAAAAGATGCTGGAGGAAGCACAGGAGGGCTTAAGACAGGTGGAGGATAGCATCGCCGCGGACATGCCGGAAGATTTTTATACGATCGATCTGATGTATGCGTATGAGTCCCTGGGGTATATCCTGGGAGAATCCGTGGACGAGGATGTGATCAACGAAGTATTCGCGAATTTCTGTGTTGGGAAATGATCTGTTTCGGAAAGGATAGAAAGGAGGAAAATGTGAACCGATTAGAGAGGGAATATCAGGTGGTGGTCGTGGGGGCTGGCCATGCGGGATGTGAAGCGGGACTGGCCTGTGCCAGGCTGGGACTGGAGACGGTCTTATTTACCGTCAGTGTAGACAGCATCGCGTTGATGCCCTGCAATCCAAATATCGGAGGGAGTTCCAAAGGCCATCTGGTCAGGGATCTGGATGCTCTCGGCGGCGAGATGGGAAAAAATATCGACGCCACGTTCATCCAGTCAAAGATGCTGAACAGATCCAAAGGGCCGGCCGTGCATTCTCTGCGGGCGCAGGCGGATAAGCAGGCGTATACGGACCGTATGCGCAAGACACTGGAGGAGACGGACAAGCTGACTGTCAAGCAGGGGGAAGTGGCGCGGATACTGACGGAGGATGGACGTGTCACAGGCGTGGAGACTTATTCCAGAGCCGTGTACCATTGCCAGGCTGTGATCTTATGCACAGGGACATATCTGAAGGCGCGGTGTATTTATGGAGATGTGAGCACCAACACGGGGCCGAATGGGCTCCAGTCCGCGGATCATCTCACGGATTCCTTGAGAGAGCTGGGTCTGGAAATCCTCCGTTTTAAGACCGGCACGCCTGCAAGGATCGACGGCAGGACCATTGATTATGATAAGATGGAGATACAGACCGGCGATGAGCAGATCCGTCCGTTTTCTTTTTCCACAAAGGCAGAGGATATCCAGAAAAGCCAAGTTCCCTGTTGGCTGACCTATACCAACGAAAAGACGCATGAGATCATCCGCCAGAATCTGGACCGGTCGCCGCTGTATGCGGGAGTCATCGAGGGGACTGGCCCCAGATACTGTCCGTCTATCGAGGATAAGGTAGTGCGCTTTGCGGATAAAGACCGCCATCAGGTCTTCATCGAGCCGGAGGGGCTGTATACGACGGAAATGTATGTGGGCGGGATGTCCAGTTCCCTGCCGGAGGATGTCCAGTTTGACATGTACCGCACTGTCCCGGGGCTGGAACACGCCGAGATCGTGCGGAATGCGTACGCCATCGAGTACGACTGCATTGATCCGAGGCAGCTCAACCCCACATTGGAATTTAAAAAAATACGGGGGCTTTTCAGCGCAGGACAGTTCAACGGGAGTTCCGGCTATGAGGAGGCGGCGGCGCAGGGACTGATCGCGGGGATCAACGCCTCCATGGAGATCTTGGGAAGAGAGATGATCACTCTTGACCGGAGCCAATCCTATATCGGTGTGCTGATCGACGATCTTGTCACCAAAGAGAACAAGGAACCCTATCGCATGATGACCAGCCGGGCCGAATACAGACTCTTGCTGAGACAAGACAATGCCGATCTGCGGCTGCGTGAGATCGGGCATCGTGTGGGATTGGTGAGCGATGAAGATCACGAATACGTCCTGTGGAAAAAAGCGAAGATCGAAGAGGAGATAAAACGGATCGGGAAGACGAATGTGGGCGGAAACGAGAAAGTACAGAGATTCTTAAAAGAACATGGGAGCGCGCCTCTGCGGTCTGGTACTGTGTTGGGCGACCTGATCCGCAGACCGGAATTGGATTATGAGATGTTGGCGGAGCTGGATGAAGGCCGCCCGGAGCTTCCGGAGGATGTGCGCGAGCAGGTCAATATCCATATCAAATACGAGGGATACATCGAGCGCCAGAAAAAACAGGTGCAGCAATTTATGAAATTGGAAAAGAGATCGCTGCCGGAAGATATAGACTATGAGAAAGTCCCTAATCTGAGAAACGAGGCAAGACAGAAGTTATCCCGGTTCAGGCCAGTGTCCCTGGGACAGGCTTCCAGGATATCGGGTGTCTCCCCGTCAGATATCTCTGTGCTGATGGTCTATCTGATGGCCCAGTGAGTCGGTGAGAGCGAGGATCATAAAATGGATATATTGACAGAGGGGTGCCAGGGATTAGGCATCCATCTCACAGAAGAACAAGAGCAGCAATTTATGGATTATCATCATCTGCTCTTGGAATGGAACAGTCGGATGAACCTGACAGGCATCACAGAATATGAAGACGTGATGAAGAAACATTTTCTGGACAGTCTGTGTATCGTGCAGTCGTCCGTCCTGGATCTTTCTCAGGTCCGCAAGGTGATCGATGTGGGGACCGGAGCAGGTTTTCCCGGGATACCGCTGAAGATCGTTTTTCCGCATATACAGCTCGTTCTCCTGGATTCCCTGAACAAGAGGATCCGGTTCCTGGACGCTGTGAAGGATGCGTTGGGATTAAAAGATGTGTTGGCCATACATGGCAGAGCTGAAGAGTGTGGACGAGATAAGCGGTACCGGGAACAGTTCGACCTGTGCGTCTCGCGGGCGGTCGCGCATATGGCCGTTCTTTCCGAATATTGTCTGCCACTGGTGAAGCTGAAAGGTTTTTTTGTCGCATATAAATCAGATAAGATCCAGGAGGAGATGGACTCGTCAAAGAGAGCGATACGATCATTAGGGGGGACTGTGAAGGACAGATCAGATCTGATGATTCCGGGATCGGATATACACAGATCGCTGATCTATATACAAAAAACGCAGAGGACGTCCGGTAAATATCCGCGGAAGAACGGTGTGCCGGGAAAGATGCCTCTTTAAAGATAAAGAAATCGCCATCCATGAACATATATGAACGTGGATGGCGGTCTCTTTTTTTTCATAAACAACTGTCCATCTGATCCAAGAAGATATCTGTCTGTTTCAAGAAATCCTCCGGGTTTTCGATGTGCGGGAAATGTTTTGCATGCTGGATGGTGATCGCTTCGATCGCCGGATTATGGCTGGTGTATGATCTTGCGATATCTTTTGCATTTTCCTCGTAATCTCCCTGGATGATATAGATGCTGTGATCAATCTCGCGTATACAGTTGATGATATTCAGGTTTGTATATTTACCGACCCGGCTGGCATACAGATATTTACTTCCGCAGTCATCGGCATGAGCATTTTCGTAATAGGCATCCTGGAAATCCGGGTCTACGCGGAATGGATTGAAGAATAATCTTTCCGCGAAGATATGATCCACATTCTGACGGCACATGAAGATATTGTAGATCATCGTACCGATGACGGGAATCTCCAATATGAATTTCTGTGTGAGAGAATTTTTGGTCGGTATCTCATTTAGTTCTTTAAGATCGGGCGGGTTGACAAGGAGTATCTTATTAAATAGATTTTCATCATTGCGGCAAGCCATGACGCTGAAAGAGCCGGAGTATCCGCTGGCGATCAGATCAGTTTTTCGACCGATCACATTTTTCGTAAAGTCGCAGAGAAGCTGGACATAAAGAAAATTCGTGTAAGTGATCTTCGGTTTATCGGAACGCCCACAGCCTAAAAGGTCAAGGGTGTAGACTTCGTATTTTTTTGACAGCGCAGATATGACCTTATTCCATTCATATTCAGAAGAACCAGACTGCAGATCATGAATCAATAATAAGGGGCTGCCAGAACCTTGCTTTGTGTAAAAAATCTTGCCAAATTTCCATTGAAAGAAATGATGGTCTTTTGGGATCGGAGTCTTTAAAGGAGCCGAGGAGATGATGATCTTATTTGCAATGTGGATCAAACCGACGGCGATAGTAAATAGGATACCGAGGATGGAAAATCTATGTTTGTGTTTATCCATATGATGCCTCCTTATTAAATGTTGGTGAGTAAATCTGTTTAGTATCTATTATACGTGAAAATGGCAGGAGATACAAGTAAAAAAAACAGATGTTTCACGTGAAACATTTCAGGGATGTGGATAAAGTATCTATGTTTCACGTGAAACATTTCTTTTCTTATAGATATTCAAAAGGAAAAGTGTTATAATAGCATAGATGTAAAAACGGAGGAGGAATCATAATTTGGGAAGAGTTATAGCGATTGCTAATCAAAAGGGTGGGGTCGGCAAATCTACAACCACGATAAATCTTGGGTCCTGTCTCGCCGAGATGGGCAAACGGGTCCTGGTCATAGACATAGACCCCCAGGGAAATACGACGAGCGGACTTGGGGTGGATAAGAATGAGTCAGAGAATACACTTTATGAATTGCTGTTGGGGGAAGCAGAGATAAAGGAGTGTATCATTCCCGACATCCAGCCGTCTTTGTCGCTGATCCCGTCGAACATGGAATTGGCCGGCGCGGAGATCGAGCTGATCGGGATCGATGAGAAAGAATATATACTGAGAAATGCGGTAAAAGAGATCCACGACGATTTTGATTTTATGATCATGGATTGTCCACCGTCTCTGAGCATGCTGACGATCAATGCCATGACCGCCGCGGACTCGATCATCGTACCCATACAATGTGAATACTATGCTCTGGAGGGGCTTTCACAATTGGTCCATACGATCCAACTGGTGCAGGACAGGCTGAATCCTCGCCTTGAGATCGAGGGGGTGGTCTTTACGATGTACGATGCAAGGACGAATCTATCCCTGGAAGTCGTGGAGAATGTGAAAGATAATCTGAAGCAGAATATCTACAAGACGATCATCCCGCGGAATGTGCGCCTGGCGGAGGCTCCCAGCCATGGCATGCCCATCAATATATATGATGCAAAATCAGCCGGCGCGGAGAGTTACCGCCTTTTAGCTGAGGAAGTGATCAAGAGGGAAGGAGATGGTGGGGAAGATGGCTGTTAGGAAATCCGGTCTGGGCAAGGGATTGGATTCCCTGATCCCGGATCACCATTCACATGCGGACAGGGCCAGTACGGGTTATGGAACAGGACAAGATGAAGATAGAGAGGGAGTCCTTCTGGTAAGATTATCGAAGGTCGAGCCCAACAGGGAACAGCCCCGGAAACAGTTTGACGAGGATTCCCTGATGGAGCTGGCGGAGTCCATCAAACAGTACGGCGTACTGCAGCCGCTGCTGGTCCTCGACAAAAAGGAATATTACGAGATCATCGCGGGGGAGAGAAGATGGCGTGCAGCGAAGATCGCCGGGATAAAGGAGATACCGGTCATCGTTAAGGAATATTCCAAACAGGAGATCGTGGAGATCTCATTGATCGAGAATATACAGAGGGAAAATCTAAACCCGATCGAGGAAGCGATGGCTTTCAAGAGGCTGCTGGAGGAATTTCAACTGAAACAAGACGAAGTCGCAGAGAGGGTGGCGAAGAGCAGGGCCGCCGTGACAAATTCCCTGCGCCTTTTGAAGTTGGAGAAAAAAGTCCAGGAAATGCTGGTGGACGAGATGCTCACGACGGGTCACGCCCGGGCATTGCTGGCGATCACGGATCCGGCAGAGCAGGTGGAGCTGGCGACCCGTGTCTTCGATGAAAAATTGAGCGTGCGGGAGACGGAAAAACTGATCAAGAGCATGTTAGAGCCTGCGAAGAAAAATGAGATAAAAGAAGATCCCGCCGAAAACGCGGTCTACGAGCAGTTGGAAAACAAGATGAAGGGAATCGTAGGCACGAAAGTGACGATCAACAGAAAGAAAAACAATAAGGGGAAGATAGAGATCGAATATTATTCCCAGGACGAACTGGAAAGGATCATTGACATGTTTGAGTCTATTGGGATAGGGGAGAATACATATGAATGATTTTTTTACGAGTGTCGGGATAGATCCGGCCATCATCATCCTGATCTTGGCCGTGTTCATCGTGATACTGTTCCTGATCGTATTCCGCATGGGGATGCGGGTACGCAGATTGGAAAAAAAATATAAGGGGTTTATGAGGGGAAAAGATGGGCAATCTCTAGAAAAGATCTTCGTCCACCGTTTCCGCGATCTGGAAAGATTGGTGGAGGTGGCTGAGCTGCATGAAGAAAGACTGGAGGTACTGCGAAAAAATTATGGACGCCTGTTCAGCAAATACGGTGTGGAAAAATACGATGCATTTGACGATGTGGGCGGGAAGATGAGTTTTGTTCTGGCGCTCCTGGACAAGAATAACACAGGTGTGATCCTCAATGCCATACATAGCAGAGATAACTGCTTTTTATATTTGAAAGAGATCGTAAAAGGTGAGTCTTATGTTATGTTGAGCCAGGAGGAAGTGGAGGCCCTGCGAAAGGCCGTCAACTTCGGGCTGGCAGAGAATGTGGAAAAGAACGAGAGATAGAAAGAAAGGAAAGAAGATCATGATCGATATAAAATTTTTGAGAGAGAACCCGGATGCAGTAAAGGAGAATATCCGCAAAAAATTTCAGGACAGCAAATTGGGACTGGTCGACGAGGTGATCACTCTGGATCAGGAAAATAGGACGATCAAACAGGAAGTGGAAGCCCTGCGTGCAAACAGGAACAAAGTATCTAAGCAGATCGGGGCACTGATGGGGCAGGGAAAGAAAGAAGAGGCAGAGAAAGTCAAACAGGAGGTAGCCGCCAGCGGCAAGCGGATCGAAGAGCTGACAGTCCGGGAAAAAGAGGTGGAGGCTAAGATCAAAGAGATCATGATGGTCATCCCCAATATCATCGACCCTTCTGTCCCCGTCGGCAAAGACGACAGCGAGAATGTGGAAGTACAGAAATATGGCGAGCCGGTGGTGCCGGATTTCGAGATCCCGTACCATGCGCAGATCATGGAGAGCTTCCAGGGGCTGGATCTGGACAGCGCCCGCAAAGTCGCCGGGAACGGCTTCTATTATCTGATGGGAGATATCGCCCGGCTCCACTCTGCGGTGATCAGTTATGCCAGGGACTTTATGATCGACAGGGGATTTACGTACTGTGTGCCTCCGTTTATGATCCGCAGCGACGTGGTCACCGGAGTCATGAGTTTTGCGGAAATGGATGCCATGATGTATAAGATCGAGGGCGAAGACCTCTATCTGATCGGGACCAGCGAGCATTCCATGATCGGGAAGTTCATCGACACGATCGTGCCGGAGGAAGACCTGCCGCTCACGCTGACCAGCTATTCTCCTTGTTTCAGGAAGGAAAAAGGCGCCCATGGCTTAGAGGAGAGAGGCGTCTACCGCATCCACCAATTTGAAAAACAGGAGATGGTGGTGATCTGCCGGCCGGAGGACAGCATGATGTGGTTTGATAAGTTATGGCAGAATACGGTCGACCTGTTCCGTTCCATGGACATACCCGTGCGGACATTGGAATGTTGTTCCGGGGATCTGGCGGACCTGAAGGTGAAGTCCATCGACGTGGAGGCATGGTCGCCCCGGCAGAAGAAATATTTCGAGGTGGGGAGCTGTTCGAACTTGGGAGATGCCCAGGCGCGCAGGCTGAAGATCCGTGTAAATGGAAAAGAGAAAAAATATCTAGCGCATACACTAAATAATACGGTGGCGGCTCCGCCGAGGATGCTGATCGCGTTTTTGGAAAATAATCTGAACGAGGACGGGAGCGTCAACATCCCGGAAGTGCTGCGTCCTTATATGGGAGGGAAAGAACGATTAGTAAAAGGATGATAGATGAGACAGGGAGGTGGGAGATATGCATAAGTTTCTGCGGTCCATAGGATTTTCAGATGTGAAGAAGATAAAAGATCTGGAAAAGATCCTTGAGGAGGTCGTCCAGGCATATGACGAGAAGATCGTGGCGGGATCTGACCAGGACGGCTTTTTTGCAGAGTTCTCAAAAAACTACGGTTACGATTGCGGCATCACCGTATGCGGCGAGTATGACGAGGACGACCAGTTCCATATGGATTATTATTTTCCGTTCTTTCGAGGGACGGGGATCACGACGCAGGAACAGCTGGTGGTGGAACAGCACGCCAGCAGGAGATCCTACGCGGGCATCTGTGACGATATCCGCATAGGCGTCAGTCTGATCTTCTATATACAGAACGCGGGAGAATATGTGGACACTCTGTCGAAGAAGGATCTTTTCCTGGAAAATGTCCCCATCACTCTGTCCGCACTGGCCAGCGAGGGCAGGATCTTACTCCCTGTGAAAAAAGATAAAGAACAGGTCCGTATCGAACAGGAGATCACACAGAACAGGAACCAACTGATCGCCGAGGCGCGGAAGGGTGACGAGGAGGCGATGGAGAACCTGACCATCGACGATATCGATACGTATTCGATGATCTCGAAGAGGGTGGAGACAGAAGATGTATTTACGATCGTGGATTCCTATTTCATGCCCCATGGGATCGAGTGTGACCAGTATAATGTCATGGGTGAGATCATGGAGTGCGTTGATTCCCGGAACATGGTGACCGGGGAAAAGATCTACCATCTGACGATCGAATGTCATGACATCCAGTTCGATATCTGCATCAATGAAAAAGACCTCCTGGGCGAGCCGGAAAAAGGGAGACGGTTCAAAGGGATCATCTGGCTCCAGGGTGAGATCTATTTTTGATAAAAAAGGCATTGCTCGTACCATACCGGGGAGCAATGCCTTTTTATCATCCGATCATCCTTCCAGAGGATATCTCTCTGTCAGTTCCTTTACGATCGCTTTTGCCTTGGGTGCGTTATCGGGACTCTCGATCATCAATGCGATCGCCTCCGCGATCTTGTCCATATCTTCGATGCCCATTCCCCTGGCCGTGACAGCCGCTGTTCCCAGACGGATACCGCTGGTGACCAGCAGGGACTGGGGGTCATTGGGGATCGCGTTCTTATTGCAGGTGATATTTGCGCTGTCCAGGAGGACTTCCATCTCTTTGCCTGTCATCCCTTTTTCAGACAGATCCACGAGCATGAGATGATTCTCTGTCTTGCCGGATACGATCTTGATCCCGCGCTTTTTCAAGCTCTCGCAGAGGGCGGCGGCATTTTTGACGATGTTCGTAGCGTATTCCTTATATTCGGGCTGGAGGGCTTCCTGGAAACATACGGCTTTTGCCGCGATCACATGCATCAGAGGGCCGCCCTGGATGCCCGGGAATACGGCTTTATTCAGATGATGTTCCTTTGCAAATTCCGCGCTGCTCAAGATCAGTCCGCCTCTGGGACCGCGCAGGGTCTTGTGGGTGGTACTGGAAGTCACATGGGCATACGGGATCGGGCTGGGATGCAGTCCGGCCACGATCAGTCCGGCGATGTGTGCGATATCCGCCATCAGATAGGCGCCCGCCTTGTCCGCGATCTCCCGGAATCTCTTGAAATCAATGATCCGTCCGTACGCGCTGGCGCCGGCCACGATCAGCCGCGGTCTGTATTTAAGGGCGAGCTGCTCCACCTGTTCATAGTCGATCACACCGTTGTCATCTGTCCCATAGGAGTAGACTCTGAAATAGGTGCCGGACATATTTGCAGGGCTTCCATGAGTCAGATGTCCGCCGTGGGCCAGATCCATCCCTAAGACTGAGTCGCCCGGGCGCAGCAGGGCAAAGAAGACAGCCATGTTTGCCTGAGAACCTGAATGGGGCTGTACATTTGCATACGTACATCCAAATAATTTTTTTGCACGCTCGATAGCCAGGGATTCCACACCGTCCACACAGTCGCAGCCGCCGTAGAAACGATTTCCCGGATATCCTTCCGCGTATTTATTGGTCAGTACGCTCCCCATTGCAGACATGACAGACTTGCTCGCCCAGTTTTCCGACGCGATCAATTCGATGTGGGAATTTTGCCTGTCCACTTCCTCCTGTATCAGCTTTGCGATTTCCGGATCCACACTTTCAATATCATGCATGGAATACATAATTCTCTTTCCTCCATAATCTACCAGAGTAAATATCTTGATGTTGACTTTACTATTATATCCGCAACTTTCCCCGGCGTCAACCATATAAAGACAGATATCCGCATGGCAAAAACAAGGATGATCGATGGGCGGGAAAAAATATTGTCAGGATAGTGAAAATATGGTAAGCTGTGGGTATACTGGTGGATTATATGCTCATTACCTCCAGTATAGTGGATATCGATAGGGCT
>CAJTYN010000004.1:0-5141 GCA_910584115.1 uncultured Lachnospiraceae bacterium | reverse complement strand
TGGGGATGGAAGATCCCCAAGGCTTCAAAAAGAAAGGAGAGGAGTATGAAGCGGATCATTTCATGTCTGCTTGCCGCTGCTCTGGTCCTGGCGCCCTGTGCGCAGGCCAGCGCGTTGGGAATGGAACTTCCGGTCTCTGAGAACGAACAGCAGATAGTCGGAACGGAAACAGCGGACGACGGGCAGGCAACAGACCAAAAAGGGGAAGAGCCGGATCAGGAAGATCCATCCGCTGCTGTCAGCGGGGTGGAAGAGTCCGGATGGCCGGATCCGACAGAAGGACCAAAGGAGATCCAGGCGCCCAGCATTTCTGAGGATGAAACGAACGCGTCAGAAAAAACGCTGGACGACGCTGTGAACGAGGATCAGGCTCTGGAACCCCGGGCGGAGGAACGGGGCCAGATCGAAGCGGTCATCGTTTCAGCCCTGGATGTGATGAAACCCATTGAATTTACGATAAAAGTCTCAGGGGCGGACGCGCAGGTACAGGAGCAGAAGGTTCAGTTAGAGGCTTCCGTCGCTGCGGGGGAGGGCGGATCGGCAAAGCCGGCTCAGGTCAGCGCCCTGTTCAGAGATCTGTCCCTGCAGGAGTATACAGTCACGGTGACTGCGGCGGGATATGCGGACTATACGCAGAAGATCCCGGTGAATGACTCCATGCTGAACCGGATACAGATCATGACCGGACCGGTGAGCATCGGCGATGGCGCCCATCCGGGCATCATCCGGATCGGTGATGTGGACGGCAATGGCAAGATCGACGACGCGGATAAAGACAGGCTGGTGGACGTTCTGGACGGGAAACCCGGGGACGGCCTGTATACAGATCTAAAGGGCGACGATCAGACGGACCTGGCGGATCTGGAATACTTTGCAAAGAGTTATAAAGAGCCGGATGTGAAATCCACCGTGGAGACCGTGGTGCCTGCGGATGCGGTATCCATAAGCCAGAACAGAGGATATGTTGCTGAAGGAAATGTGGAAGACCTCCTTAAAGAGCAGGGCGGCCGAGTGAAGCTGTCCACGTCTGATAACGCGGCCATCACCCCAGATAACCCGGTGGAAGTGGAGTTCGGTCTGGATGCACAGAAAAACCTTCCTGTGGGCGGCGTTGTGATCAGGCAGGACTCGGACAATGCCATCACCCAGGCGGAACTGGACATTACATATGAAGAGAATGGCCAGGAGCAGTCTGTCACCGTGCCCTATGGTGAGCAGCAGGCGGAAGAAGGCATCCATTATATGTTAAAGAGCACGGCGGCGCAGGCTCTGGGCGCCACAGTGTCCAAAGACCCGGTGAGCGGCGACATCTGCCTGGATCTGGGCGCACAGGTCCCGGTCAAAAAAGTGAAGATAAGGATCATGGGCGTAAGAAAGAACAACAACCTGGCGGAGATCTCCAAAGTCGAGTTCATCGGCAATATGGCGGACCGCATTCCTGAACCGCAGAAGGATATCCCGCAGGGTCTGACTGTTGAGAACGGCAGCCAGGAATTTACGTTGAACTGGAAACCCTGCGTCAATGTGACCGGATACGAAGTCTGGATCGCGCTGAAAAAAGATATGGATGACCCCTTCGTTACGCAGGTGACGGGAAACACCCTGCGAGTGATGTCCATGGGGACCGAGCAGATCGTAGATGGTGAGGATTACGTGGCGAAAGTGCGGGCCGTAAACGGCGAGTGGCGCAGCGAATACAGCCAGGAAGTGATCGCCAGCCCGCGGGCGAACAGATTGCCGGACGCGCCGGATAACTTGAGCCTCACGCCCAAGTATAAGGCCATCACGGCTTCCTGGAAGAAGATGAAGGGCACGGACAGCTATAAGCTCTATTATAAGAAGGCAGGCGAGACGGAATATCGTCCGGCCATACCAGTAGACGGCACCAGCTACACCATTTCCGACCTGGAGACTAGAGTAGAGTATGAAGTCTGCGTGTCGGGCGTCAACGGCATAGGCGAAGGGCCTAGATCCCTGGTGAGAAAGACGACGACCATCGACATGGATCCGGCGAAGATGCCCAGATATAAACGGCTCAACGAGGCCGGGGAAAAGAGTGTGAGCAGCCGGATCATAAACGCGGTCTCGGGCGGAGGAGTCGGAGAAATGAGAGAGAGTCCTCTGGACGCGGAAGGGAATACCATATTCGGGACTGTGGATAATGACCATGGATCATATTTCCGCCTTGAGGACTGGGATATGGGTGTGAATTATCATACGGGAGCATGGGGACTCACCTATGAGTTCGATCAGGAATATGAGATCCAGAACATAGCCTTCCAGTCAGCGGAAGCTGAAAAGAGTAGCATGAACAAGGCGTATGTGACGTATTGGGATGGAAATGGAACAAAGAGATCCGTGGGATTATCTGTGCAGACAAAGGCTGATGCAGATGGAAAGAGATATTTCTTCATGCAGCTTCCCGGCGCCACTGCGGTGAAAAAGATAAACATCGGATTGACGACAGGCTATACCAGGCTCATCACCGTATCCGAAGTCAATTTCTATTATTACGATCCCTTGGAAGACGACATCATGGCCCTCTACCAGGATGACCTGCACACTGTCCTGAGGTCGGAGTCGACGACGGATGAACAGATCCAGGCCAGGATCGACGAGCTCCGCGAACGGCTGAACACAGCAGATCCCGTGAGCGGGGAGTACCATCCGGATAAGGTCCTGCTGGAGAGAGAACTGCAGACTGCCCAGGATATCCTGGATGCGGTAGACTTGAGCAGACCTGTGAAGATTCACAGGAGCATCATCACAGGAGATGTGGGACGCGGTTTTGCAGGCCCTGGCTTAAACGCATGGCAGCCTCTGGGCGTGACCGCCGCCGCGGGCGAGAGATTGAACGTCTATGTGGGTCATAAGGACATGAGTACAGGGGACAACACGAGGCTGAAGCTGGTGGCCACCCAGTACCACGCAGAGTCCAATGGTGTGACTTATTATACATCAACGGATCTGAAGATCGGAAGAAATGAGATCAACATCTCCACACCGGCTTCCACAGGTGAAGCTGAAACAGGCGGCGCCTTGTATGTAAAATATGAGGGCGGCAGCGCGAACGACGACTATGCGGTCCGCGTAGAAGGCGGGACAGAGGTCCCGGTCCTGGATCTGTATAAAGTCACCGACGCGGCGGAGAAACAGAAGAGGGCGGAAGAATATGTAAATGCGCTGACTCCTTATGTGGAGAAGATGCCGCAGGCACACAGCGAATGCCACCAGGTTTCCGAAAACCAGCTGACGGATGTTGATTATGATGAGAAAAACTGTATACTGGGCGCGACGGATATCCTGCTGGATACCATGATGCTGTCACTTCCGGCGAAGCAGATCCTGGCCGGCGCCGGATCGGGAACGCCCCAAGAGAAAGCCCAGAATATCGTAAGATCCATGGACGCCATGGAAGAGATGATGTATCTGTTCTACCAGCATAAAGGACTGAACAAGAACGCGGCAGATGCAAAAGACCAGATCCCTAAGAGGCATCTGAACATCCGCTACCAGAGGATGTTCGCGGGCGCATTCATGTACGCCGGCGGCAACCATATCGGGATCGAGTACGGTTCCGCGCCGGGCATGATCACAGGCAGGTCTGTGCAGACCGATGCGGATGGGAAGCATGTGAGCGGCCAGTATTTCGGCTGGGGCATCGCCCACGAGATCGGTCACGACATCAACCAGGGCGCGTACGCCATTGCGGAGATCACCAACAATTATTTCTCCGTGCTCGCTCAGGCGAAGGACACCAATGACAGCGTGCGGTTCCAGTACAAGAATGTCTACGATAAAGTAACGTCCGGCACGAAAGGCCGTGCGAACAATGTATTTACCCAGCTCGGCCTGTACTGGCAGCTCCATCTGGCCTATGACGATGGCTATAATTACAAGACATACGAGGATTATGACCAGCAGCTTGAGAACCTGTTCTTCGCGAGGGTGGACACCTACGCCAGGACGCCATCCAAGGCTCCGGCTCCGGGGAATGTTGCGCTCACGTTGACTGGCGACTCAGATCAGAAACTGATGCGCCTGGCCTGCGCGGCGGCTCAGAAGGATATCCTTGAATTTTTTGAACGCTGGGGGATGACCCCGGATGCGGGCACCATCGCCTATGCGGGACAATTTGAAAAAGAGACGAGGGCGATCTTCTATGCGAATGACGACGCCCGCGTATACCGCCTGACCCACAGCGGAAGCTCTCTGAGTACAGACAGCCTGACGGAAGCGGTGGGCGACGGGACAGCGGCGGCTGTAGATACGGATAATAAGAATAAAGTGAACATCACGCTGCGGCCCAAAAATATTCCCACAGAGGATATCCTGGGCTATGAGATCACACGGTGCGTGACCTCCAATGGATATGTGAGCGAACAGCCAGTGGGATTTGCACAGTCGGGCGCGGACGGCAGCAGCACATTTACCGACACAGTGACCACCATGAACAACCGGGTCGTGACGTATAAGGTCAGAGTGATCGACCAGTACCTGAACCGTTCAGCGGCCAAAGAGCTCAACCCGGTGAAGATCGAACACCAGGGAGAGATCGATAAGACGGACTGGACCGTGAATGTGAACAACGTAGAGGCCCACGAAGAGGAGATCATCACTTCGGCGAACGAGATCATACCATGCGGACCGGAGAAAGAACATCCGATCATAAAGACGATCGACAACGATCTGAATACAGCGTTTACAGGAACTGTGAAGTCTGGCGCGGAAGTGATCCTGGAATTTAACCAGACACAGACAGTGGCCGCGTTTAAGTACACGAATAAGTCTGAAAGACCGTCCATCGGCGGTTATAAGCTCAGCGTACAGGAAGAAGGCCAGTGGAAAGACGTGGCGGAAGGGACTTTTGACGCTGCTCAGGCGCAGACGGATAAAGGCCAGACAGTATACTTCAGCAATGGAGGAAATGTGGCGCGTTATGAGGCATCAGCGGTGAAGCTGTCGATCACAGATGCGGCCGGAAGAGAGATCGGTATATCCGAACTGGATGTGCTGGGCGTGACCGGGGATAACGTGGACTTCCGGGATGTCGGGGACCAGCCGTCGATCGGGAAGCTGAACAGCGCTTACACATATGAGGGCGGCGAGATCCCGGCAGGTTCTATCGTCTTTATAGGCAA
>CAJTYN010000003.1:24305-51393 GCA_910584115.1 uncultured Lachnospiraceae bacterium | reverse complement strand
GGGAGGGATTTTTTTATGAAGACATGCCAGATGTTATACCCAAGAGATACGGCCACACGGCGGGCAGTCAGCATGGACGGGATGTGGCGGTTCCAGACAGACGGACAGCAGGAGGGCCGCGATGAACATTGGATGGACGGGCTCCCGGGAACCGACACGATCCCTGTCCCGGCCAGCTTTCAGGATTTTTACACAGACAAAGATATGCGGGAATTTACCGGCGACGTATGGTATGAGACGGATGTGTTCGTGCCGGGCGAATGGGAAGGGCAGGAAGTCGCTATCCGTTTCGGCTGCGCCGCTCATCGGGCTGAAGTTTATGTAAATGGCGTACACATGATCTCCCATGAAGGCGGTTTTCTGCCTTTTTTGGCCGTGGTCACGAAGATCGTACGGTACAATGCCTTTAACAAAGTGGTGGCCGTCGTCAACAATGAGCTGAACGTGACCAGCATCCCCTGCGGAGAGACGAAGGTCCTGGGAAACGGGAAGAAGATGGCGCACCCGTATTTTGATTTCTTTAACTATTCGGGCCTGCTCCGGCCGGTGAAGCTGATCACTTATCCCAAAGAGCATATCGAGGATCTCTCCCTCGTGCATACGTTCCAGGGAGCGGACGCGCTGGTGCATTATCAGGTGGAGACGACAGGGGAGCATCCCGTGACCGTGGAGGTCTTCGACGGCCTTTCTGAAAAAATCGCTTCCTGCACGGGAAAAGAGGGGACGCTTGTGATCCCCCACGTGCACAAGTGGGACATACGGGACGGCTATCTCTACCGTTTCGTGATCCGGATCATGGATGAGGAGACGGTGATCGATGAATACCACGACTACATCGGGATCCGGACGATCCAGATCCGTGGGACCGAGATCCTCCTAAATGGAAGATCCGTGTATCTGAAAGGTTTCGGCAAACATGAGGACAGCGACATCGTAGGGCGCGGCTTCAACATGGGCGTGATGAAGAGGGATCTCGAATGCATGAAATGGATCGGCGCCAACTGTTTCCGCACTTCCCATTACCCCTACAGCGAGGAGATCTACCAGATGGCGGACCGGGAAGGGATCCTGGTGATCGATGAGGTGGCGGCCGTGGGTCTGTTCAAGAGCCTGATGAATTTCATGGAGGCGTCCACGGGCAGGGAGACGGCCTTCTTCCAGGCGCCGACCATCCCCGCGCTCTTGGAAAACCATCTGCAGTGCGTGGAAGATATGATCTGCCGGGATAAGAACCATGCCTGCGTCATCGCCTGGAGCCTGCTCAATGAACCGGAGACGACGGATGCGGCGGCCGTCCCCTATTTTGAAAAGATCTTTGCAAAGGCCCATGAAGCCGACCCCCAGAAACGTCCCCGTACCTTCGCCATGATCATGAACTCATTGCCCCATAATTGCAAATGCTATCCATTCAGCGACTTCCTCTCCCTGAACCGGTACTACGGCTGGTATATGTTGGGCGGCTATGAGATCAGCGACGCGGAAAACGCATTCCGAAAGGAGCTGGACGCCTGGGAAGCCAAAGAGCTGGACAAGCCTGTGGTGTTCACAGAATACGGGGCGGATACGAACCCTGCGGAACACAAGCTGCCCTCCGTGATGTGGAGCCAGGAGTATCAGATAGAATATCTTGAGATGTGCCACCGGGTGTTCGATTCATATCCTTTCGTGGCGGGGGAGCTGGTCTGGAACTTCGCGGATTTCCAGACGACAGAAGGAATCTTGCGGATGAACGGCAACAAAAAAGGGATCTTCACCAGACAGAGACAACCAAAGATGGCGGCATACTATTACAAAAAACGGTGGACAAAAGATCTTAGTTAGATCATCCAAAAGGAAATTGGTATTTTTATCAAGAATAGCGTTTCAAAGTGTCCGGGGGAGCTCGCGATCCCCCGGCGCTCTTGGCACTTTTCTCGCAGAAAAGTACATAAACCCTGAATAGCCTCAGATCTCCCCCCATATACTAAAGATGAGCATTTCCACAGGCGGTATTTATGAAAGAATATCTATCTACCTGTCTTACCATGCTGTCCATCATCCTGCTCCTGCCTTTTCTCCTGACATTTCTCATCTCCGGCGAAAACGCCTGCCCCCTATACAAGCCCCCCGACATAGAAAAATATCTGCCCGCCATCGTCTATCTGCAGATCCCCTATTCCCATCACCTGGAAAATATCCGGGCGCAGACCATCCTGGCCCGGACAAATATCGATCTGCAGCTGGCAAACGGCACGCCGCTGTCCGCCCTCCTGCAAAAACCCCTGGAATACCTGGCCCACGAACAGGGGATCCTCCATTTTCTCCATACATATAAACGCTTTATCCAGGCCGCCCGGGACACACGCGGGCAGGTCCTTACTTATCAGGGCCAGAAAGTCGTCCTCCCCTACTGCGCCGTGACCACGGGCAAGACCAGGGACGGGACTTCCCTGCTGCACAGCGGGGACTATGCATATCTCGTCTCCGTAGACACGCCCCAGGACAGGCAGGCGGAGGACTATATCTCCAGCGTCTACTGCCCGGGTACCGACTATCATCGGGAGATCGAGATCCTCTCCCGGGACGCTTCCGACTACGTCCTCACGCTCAAGGCCGGGGGAAAGGTCATGTCAGGGGAGAGCCTCCGCCGCACACTGGGGCTGCCCTCCAGCGCTTTTACCCTCCAGAAGATCAACGGACAGACCCGATTTCTGTGCCGGGGACAGGGCCACGGCCTCGGTTTTTCCCAATATGGCGGCAACGTGCTGGCGGCGCAGGGAAAAGACTGTGCCGAGATCCTGCGTTTTTATTTCCCGCTCCTCACCCTGTCGTCCCCATGAAAAGCCCTCCGGTGGAAAAGCACGAAGCCTCCTCCCGCCACATAGACTATAAAGAAATCCCCAAAGAGGTGCGATCTTTGAAGACTTTTCAAAAGCCCCTAACGGCAGACGAGGAGAGATATTATCTGGAAAAATGCCGGTCAGGGGATCAGCAGGCCAAGAACATCCTGGTAGAGAGGAACTTACGCCTGGTGGCACACATCGCCAAGAAATACCAGGGACTGGATGAGGACCTTGACGACCTGATCTCCATCGGGACGATCGGCCTGATCAAAGCTGTCACCACTTTTAACATAGATAAACAGACGCGCCTGAGTACCTACGCGGCGCGCTGTATCGACAACGAACTCCTCATGTTCCTTCGGGCCAGGAAGAAATATTCCCGGGAAGTTTCTCTATATGAACCGATCGGTACGGATAAGGAGGGAAATGAGATCAGTCTCCTGGATATCATGGAGAGTCCTCCGGTGGACGTCGTAGAACAGTATACACAGAAAGAACAGATAAAGAGATTGTCAAAGCTCATTGCCGACGCCCTGAACACTAAAGAATTTGAAGTCATCAAATATCGTTACGGCTTATACGGGGCGGATGAGCTCACGCAGCGGGAGATCGCGCAGAAGCTGGGCATCAGCCGCTCCTACGTCTCCCGCATCGAGAAGAATGCCCTCGCCAAGCTGCGCCAGCTATTCCTCCCTGCGTAAGATATCATACGCCTCCACTTTTTGATCCAGACGTACATAGAGGACCTCACGGGAATGGGGCGCGCTCTCCCGCTGCCTGCCTTCCTCGTCCAAAAGCCCCAAGACCACGGCCTTTTTATCCGACCCATCAGGCTTCATGATCTCTATAGTCTCACCTACAGAGAACTTATTCTTCTGGGTGATCCGGCCAAGCCCCCGGCCGTCCACTTCCTCCACATGACCCAGATACGTGAAGCCTTTCATATAAGTGCTCTCATCATAGATCTGCGTATGTTCGTCCGGTTTGCCATAGAAAAAACCCGTGGTAAACTGACGATACGTACAGCCGCCTATCTGTTCCCTGTACCAGGGCATATTTTCCCTGTATCTCTCCCGGCTTTCCATGCAGTCGTCGATAGCTTTCCGGTACGTGCGCGCCACCGTGGCCACATAGAGGGCCGCGCGCATCCGCCCTTCGATCTTGAAGCTGTCGATCCCCGCCTCCAGAAGGTCGTCCATATGTTCGATCATGCACAGATCCTTTGAATTAAAGAGATACGTGCCCCGGTCATTTTCATACACGGGCAGATATTCACCGGGCCTCTGTTCCTCCACTACCGCATATTTCCAGCGGCAGGGATGGGTACAGGCCCCCCGGTTGGCGTCCCTTCCTGTAAAATAGTTGCTGAGCAGGCATCTGCCGGAATAGGAGATGCACATGGCGCCATGGATGAAGCTCTCGATCTCCATCTCCGGCGGGATCTTATCCCGGATTTCCCGGATCTCCCGCAGGGACAGTTCCCGGGCGGACACCACCCGTTTCGCTCCCAGCCGATGCCAGAACAGATACGTACCGTAATTCGTGTTATTTGCCTGGGTGCTGATATGCCGCTCGATCTCGGGGCAGACCTCGCGGGCGATATCATAGATCCCCGGATCCGAGATGATCAGCGCGTCGGGACGGATCTCTCTAAGCTCCTGAAAATACCCGCGCACACCGTCCAGATCCTGATTATGGGCCAGGATATTCGCCGTCACATAGACTTTTACTCCGTGCTGGTGGGCAAACCGGATCCCTTCCCGGATCTCCTCCATGGAGAAATTGCGCGCTTTCGCCCGCAGCCCATACGCCTCACCGCCCACATATACGGCGTCCGCCCCGTAGATCACGGCGATCTTCAGCACATCCAGGCTATTGGCGGGTATGAGCAGTTCCGGTCTTTTCCTCTTGATCTCTTCCAATTTCTTCTCCATCTCCATGCTTTTTCACACTGAACGCCAGCCCGTCCCCCAGGGGGAGTATACTCGTATACAGTTCCTGGCAGTGCGTCAGCTCATACAGATAATCCCGCATCCTCTTGTGGATGGTCCGATCCCTCCGTCTCACCAGGAAACGGGATTCGATGATATCCCCGTCCTGCAGGACATTATCAGAGAGAAGGATCCCGCCGGGGGCGAGCAGGCGCGCCACATCCGCAAGCCAATGGATATACTGGCCCTTGGCCGCATCCATGAAGATCAGGTCGTACGTCTCCGCAAGCCCCGGCAAGATCTCTCCCGCGTCCCCCTCCAGCAGGAGGATCTGCTCCTCACGCCCGCATCTGCGGAAATTTTCCCTGGCAACAGTCACGCGCGGCGCGTGATCTTCGATGGTGGTGACCCGACAGCCCCTTGGTCCGTACGCACACATCAGGAGCGCGGAAAAACCGATGGCCGTCCCCACTTCCAGGATGTGCTCGGGCTTTCCGATGGAGAGGACCGTCCGCAGAAAGCTCTGCGTCTCCCTGCGTATGATCGGTATGGATGCCTCCCGGGCCTCCCTCTCGATCTGCTCCAGATAAGGGGGAAGGCCCTGATCCAGGGAATTGATGTACGCGGTCAGCCTCTCGTCTGTGATCACCAGGCTTCCTCCTCCCCGCCGCTCTCGTCTTCTTGTTCACCGGATAAGACAGCCATGATCTGATCCGGCGTAAAAGCCGTGCTCAGGATATAGGTCCCGGGCTTGAGCCTCCCTTTGTACACGGAAAGTTTCTCCTGGACATAGAACACTCTGGCATCCTCGATCAATCCTTTTTTCTTCAGGGTCTTTCCAATATTATATACGGACGCCCCCTCTTTGATGACCACTGTGATCTCCTGTCCGTCCCCCGGGCTTACAGCCTGCTGGTTGAAGATATCATAGCCGAAGCTGTAGGCCGATCTTCCCAGCCAGATCACCAGGACCACGACCCCGATATAAAGGACGATACGGAAAAAACCGCTGGCTACCGCCACTCCATGATCTTGTTTCGCGCTGATGTTTGACATGCCCCGTCCTCCTGATCACTCATACAAAGCCGTTCCAGGTACGTGGATATCGATCCCGCCGTTGATCTCAAGGGTTACATACTGGAGGAGTTTGCACAGATCCAGCTCCGCCTGGATGTAGCTGTTTACCTGGGGGATCCGCCTCAGTTCTTTTGACTCCTCGTTCAGCTCACGGATCTCCCTGAAGAGTTTCTGAGGGTCTTTCTCTGTGTGGAGCCGATGGTTCGCCCGGTTGAGGTCGTCCACCCGGATCTTCAGCTGCGGTGTCTCATTCAGGCTGGCCTCCGCCTGTTTGTACAGACGGTATTCACTGCTCTCTTTGATGGCCTGGATGAGGAGTTCCATATATTTGATGATATCATCCATAAAATACCTCTTACGCTTCCATGATGATGGGCAGGATCATCGGTCTCCTCTTCGTGCGCTTCCACAGATAATCGCTCAAGGAGTCCTTGACCACCGTCTTGATCTTGCCCCAGTCGCTCACATGCCTCTCCAGACAGCCATGCAGGGCGTCCTCCACCACATGTCTGGCCTGACCCATCAGGTCCTCCGATTCGCGCACATAGACGAACCCTCTCGACACGATATCCGGCCCGGACAGGACGATATTGCTCCTGCGCTCCAGGGTCATGACCACGATCATGATCCCGTCTTCCGCCAGATGCTGGCGGTCCCTGAGCACGATATTTCCCACATCGCCCACGCCGAGACCGTCCACCAGGATCGCGCCCACCGGCACATTTTCTGTATGCTCCGCTCCGTCCTCGTCCATCTCCAGCACATTGCCGGAGCGGAGGATGAAGACATTTTCCTTCGGGATGCCTAAGTTCTCCGCCAGGCGGGCCTGGGCTTTCAGATGCCTGTACTCCCCATGCACCGGTATGGCGTACTTGGGATGGACCAGGGAGTAGATCAGTTTTATCTCCTCCTGGCACGCATGTCCGGATACGTGGGCATCCTGGAAGATCACTTCCGCCCCTTTCTGGGAAAGCTCGTTGATGACTTTCGATACGGCTTTCTCATTCCCCGGGATCGGGTTGGAGCTGAAGATGATCGTATCTCCCGGCTTTATCGTGATCTTCTTGTGTATATTATAAGCCATCCGGGAGAGGGCGGCCATGGATTCACCCTGGCTCCCCGTGGTGATCAGCACCACCTTCTCATCCGGATAATCTTTTAACTGATCCACCTCGATCAATGTGTTCTGCGGGATCTTCAGATACCCCAGCTCCGAGGCCGTCCCGATCACGTTGACCATGCTGCGCCCTTCCACCACCACTTTCCGGCCGTACTTGTACGCGGAATTGATGATCTGCTGCACCCTGTCCACATTTGACGCGAACGTAGCGATGATGATGCGCGTATCCGTATGTTCATGGAACACATTGTCAAAGACGCGGCCCACCGTGCGCTCCGACATGGTAAATCCCTTGCGCTCCGCATTGGTACTGTCACACATCAGGGCCAGGACGCCTTTCTTACCGATCTCCGCAAATCTCTGCAGGTCGATGGCGTCCCCGAACACCGGCGTGTAGTCCACTTTGAAATCCCCGGTATGCATCACGATCCCCGCCGGAGAATAGATGGCCAACGCCGCGGCGTCCTGTATGCTGTGGTTTGTCTTTATGAACTCAACGGAAAGATCGCCTAAGTTGATCACCTGCCCATGCTTGACTACCTTGCGCTTCACCGTCCGCAGAAGCCCGTGTTCCTTCAGCTTATTCTCGATCAGCCCGATGGTCAGCTTCGTGGCATAGACCGGGACATTCAGCTCCTTGAGCACATACGGCAGCGCACCGATATGGTCTTCATGGCCGTGGGTGATCACAAATCCTTTCACCTTGCTGCGGTTCTCTTTCAGATAAGTGATATCCGGGATCACCAGATCGATCCCCAGCATATCGTCCTCCGGGAAAGCCAGCCCGCAGTCCACCACCACGATATTGTCTTCATATTCAAACACCGTGATGTTCATCCCGATCTGCTCAAGTCCGCCCAGCGGGATGATCTTCAGCTTCGAACCGCTCTTTCTGTTCCTGCGGGAAGAGGGCCTGGCGGCCTTGACAGGGAACTGCCTGGCCGGAAGGTTCTTCCTCGCGCCGTTCTTTCCGTTATTCCTGTTTCCATTATGCGTATTCCTTTTTGCATATGCTCTGTCTGCACCTGCATTCTTTGTACCACTATTTGTATTACTGTTCACTGTGTCGTTACTCAAAAGCTGCACCTCCATATATTTATGTGGCACATTATCCCATACCTGTCCGCGAAAACTCCGGCAGGTGCACACGTGTCAGCCTTCCTGGCATTCTTTACAATAGCCGAAAAGCTGCACTTTATGATCCACTACCTGGAATCCATTTGTATCCCTGATATGCTCTTCCAATGTCTCCAGAAGATCGCCGTTGAAGGAGACGACCTTGCCGCAGGAAAGGCATATCAGATGATGATGATGGTGCTGTCCGTCTCTTGCGCGCATCTCGTAGCGCACGCACCCATCATCCAGATTTATCTGATCGATCACCTGTAATCCCAGCAAAAGCTGTATGGTCCGGTAAACAGTCGCCAATCCGATCTCCGGATATTTTACCCGGACCTCATCATATATCTCTTCCGCAGTCAGATGGCTGTCCTCATGATCTGACAGCGCTTCCAGCACTCCGATCCGCTGGTTCGTTACTTTCAGGCCTTTTTCCCTGAGAAACTGCGCAAAACATTCTCTGTCCATGACTGACCTCATATAGGATAACATGCTGCCTATAAAAGCGGATGTCCATATACTCCGCTTTTTGTTCCTTACTCATCCCTGCCGCACAGGGTCAAAACTTAAGATCCACGTCATCCAGCATCTGTTCAAATACTTTCGATACTGCTCCTAATTCTCCTTCGTCCTCTACAAATACGTAATCCGCTATCCCACTGTCTTCTGCCGATATATCTTTCAAAATATACGCCTGGGACTCTTCATCCTGGGAATCAGAGACTAACAGATAATCACAGCCGCCGATCTTCGCCTGTTCTTCCACATAAAATTCCAATTCCTGGCCGTCATCTGCCTTTAATCTTATTTTCTCCATATATCTTCCAACTTCACTCTCTATCCAGATCTAAATATCCCTGCAAGATAAACATCGCAGCCAGCTCGTCCACATATTTTTTTCTGTCTTCCCTGCGTACTCCTGTCTCTGTCATCGTCCGGTCCGCTTCTACCGTCGTCAGCCGCTCATCCCACATAACAACAGGCAGGCCTGTCCGCTTCTTCAAGATCTTCTGAAATTCCAGCGTTTTCACAGCCCTGTCCCCTATCGTATTATCCATATTCTTCGGGAATCCCAACACGATGGATCCCACCTGGTACTCTTCTATCAACGCATCGATCCGCGCCAGCGTCTGGCGCAGCCTCTTCTCTGACTTTCTCCGGATGATCTCCACACCCTGAGCCGTGATACCCAGGGCGTCACTGACAGCGACCCCTACGGTCTTCGAACCGTAATCCAGCCCCATGATCCTCATATCCCTAATGTTCCCAGGACTTGTTGCGGATGTATTCCGTCAGCAGTTCTTCCACGAGTTCGTCGCGTTCCACTTTCATGATCATACTCCGCGCGCCTTTGTGGCTGGTGATGTACGTGGGGTCCCCGGACATGATGTATCCCACGATCTGATTGACCGGATTGTACCCTTTCTCGTCCATGGCATTGTAGACCAGATCCAGGACCTCTTTTACCTGGATCTCCACTTCCGGTTTCGTCTTGAAATATTGTGTATTATCAATACTTTCTCCCATAATCTTCACGCCCTCACTGATATTTTCCACTTATTGTCTATTCTAATATAAAACACCTGAAATTACAATGAAAAGATTCTTAATTCTATTCTTCCCATTCTCTGCAGAGCAATACATGCGGCTCGATCTCGTCCAGGAGTTCCACCGCTATCTTATCATTTATCTGGATCGGACACTCATTGTCCTTGATGAGCGCCGCCTTTATATATTCCCGCGTGTGCCCTGTCAGGCGTATCCCGCCGGAGGGCATCTGCTCCCTCTCTTCCACCAAAAGCTCTGCCTGTCCGTGTTTATGACGCTCCTCATATATCCCTGACTGTCTCTCATGGAGTTCCAGCATCCGGCTGCTGCGCGCATGTTTTACTGAGCGCGGCACCTGTCCGTCCATGGCGGCCGCCCGGGTCCCGGCCCGTCTGGAATATTGGAAGATGTGCGTCTCATAAAATCCGATACTCTCCACGAACGCGTAGGACTCTTCGAATTCTTCTTCCGTTTCCCCGGGAAAGCCCACGATGATATCCGTCGTCAGCGCGGGATCCGTAAAATACTTCCGCAAAATGCCGCACCGCTCCCGGTATTCCCGGGCCGTATAACGCCTGTTCATCCTCTTCAGCACACTGTCGCAGCCGCTCTGTAAGGACAGATGGAAATGGGGACAGATCTTGGGCAGCGCCGCCAGCCCTTCTGCAAAACCTTCCGTGACGATCCCCGGTTCCAGCGATCCCAGACGGATCCGCGCGATCTCATCCACCTGATGGACCTGGCGGATGATCCCCAGAAGATCGGTCTGCACGTCTGTAAGATCCACGCCGTAGGAGCTGAGATGGATGCCTGTCAGCACGATCTCCTTATAGCCCTGGTCTGCCAGGCTCTTGATCTCCTCTAACACGTCCTCTGGCCTGCGGCTGCGCACCCGCCCCCGGGCATAAGGGATGATGCAGTAGGAGCAGAATCGGTCGCAGCCGTCCTGGATCTTCACATTGATTCGGATATGCCCGGTCTTTTTGGGATCTTCCGATCCATCTGAGCTATCTGGATTATCTAAACGTTCTCTTTCCTGGGGATATGTGCGGACCTTCCTGATATCCTCCACATATTCCCGGCGCCTCCGATCCTGCTGATATGCTCCTAGGATCTCCGCGATCTGCTCTTTCTGGCTGTTTCCGATGATCAGATCCACCGCCAGATCCTCCGCCAGACGCGCGGCGCCGGTCTGTACATAACAGCCCACCGCCGCCACCACCGCCTGGGGCGCCATCTTCCTCGCTCTGTGGAGCATCTGCCGGGATTTCTTATCCGCGATATCCGTCACCGTACATGTATTGACGATGTACACATCCGCCCCGGGGCCAAAAGGACAGATCTCATATCCGGCGCTTTCTAAGATCTGCCGCATGGACTCTGTTTCATAAGCATTCACTTTGCATCCCAGATTGTGGAAAGCCACTTTCTTTTTCATCTATCTATACCCCATATCTCTTATTTCCAAAACTTTATCGCTTTTGTTCTTGACTTTTAAAAAGGCTGATCGTAAGATAAGTCTGAACACTGAATAAAACCAATACATCTCACGGGAGGATATCAAACATGAAAACAGTACAGATCTCACTGAACTCGATCGATAAAGTAAAAGCATTCGTAAACGAGATCGGAAAACTCGACCACGATTTCGACTTAGTATCCGGAAGGTACGTGATCGACGCCAAATCCATCATGGGCATCTTCAGCCTGGATCTCTCTAAACCGATCGACCTGAACATCCATGCCGACGGCAGCGACTTAGAGGAAGTGATGGAAAAGATCAAAGACTACATCATCTAAAAACGATAAGACCGATCATAATGGCTTCCCCCTGGTGTTGCACATGAGCAGCACCTTTTTTATTTATATTTTTATATGCACGATCTACATACCGACCATTACGATCTCGGTCGTCTCGATGGCCTGCGCCACCAGATCGTCTATCTTCTCTTTCAGCCGCTGTTCGGATCTCTCGATCGATTTCAGAGACGGCTTTGTCACCGGGTGCTTGGCCACGAAGATGGTACAGCAGTCCTCGAAGGGCAGGACTGATGTCTCGTATGTTCCGATCTTCTGAGCGATCTCGATGATATCCTGCTTGTCAAAAGCGATCAGCGGACGGTACACCGGGAGTGTGCAGACCTGGTTTGTAGCCGTCAGGCTCTGCATGGTCTGGCTGGCCACCTGTCCGATGCTCTCTCCCGTGACCAGTCCCTGGCATCCGTCTTCGACCGCGAAATGTTCCGCGATGCGCATCATATAGCGGCGCATATGGATGGTCAGTTCATCGTGGGGACACTGGTCGTAGATGTAGAGCTGTATGTCTGTAAAATTTACCACATGCAGACGCACCGGTCCGCAGTAGGCCGACACCTGTGTGGCCAGATCCACCACCTTCTGCCGGGCGCGTTCGCTGGTATAGGGCGGCGCGTGGAAGTATACAGCCTCTATGGACACGCCCCGGCGGGAGATCATGTACCCGGCCACCGGGCTGTCGATGCCTCCTGACAGCAGCAGCATGGCCTTTCCGTTGCAGCCGGCGGGCATCCCTCCCAGACCTGGGATCTCCTGGGAATATACGTAGATCTTTTCCCGGACCTCCACATTTAACAAAAGCTGCGGATGATGGACATCCACTCCCATACCGGGAAAAGCATCCAGTATGGCCTCGCCCAGACGGGCGTTGATCTCCATGGACTGGAGCGGGTAAGCCTTCCTGGCCCGGCGGGCATTTACCTTAAAAGTCAGGCTGCAGCCGGGATACGCCTCCTCCATGTAGCGGAGCACATCTTTTGTCAGCTCCTCGAAACCATTGTCTTCTAAGATCACCACAGGGCAGATCCCCACGATCCCGAACACCCACCCCAGGGCCTGCAGGCATTCCTCGTAGTCGTACGTATCGGAATGGCATTCCACGTAGATGCGTCCCTGCTCTTTGCGCACCCGCAGATCTCCCTCCACATTTTTGAGCGCCCGGCGGATCTGATCCACCAGAGCATTTTCAAACAGATAGCGGTTCTTCCCTTTCAGGGCGATCTCCGCGTATTTTATCAAAAAAGCTCGGTATTGCATCGCTTCCTCCTTCCTAACGGCGGGCATATCTCTTCAGCATCGGCACTGATCTCTCCAATTCCTGCAGACAGTACCGGATCTCATCTTCTGTCGTCTCCTCGCAGAAACTGAATCGGATCGCCGACTCCCTCTGTGCCTGATCCACGCCCATGGCAGCCAGCGTGGTGTTCTTCTGGCGTTTATGGGTGGAACAGGCCGATCCGGCAGATACATAGATCCCTCTGTCCTCCAGCGCGTGGAGCAGGACTTCGCTGCGGATGCCGGGAAAACTGACGTTTACGATGTGCGGGGCGCCTGCGCGCAGAGACATCCCGTGGATGACGACCTTTTCCGTCTCCCCCAGCCTGTTCAGTCCTGCTGTCAGGAGCTCTTTTATATGGTACATATGGTCCACCCTTTTTTCAAGATCCCGGTAGACTTCCTCCACCGCCGCGCCCAGGCCCGCGATCCCCGGCACGTTGTCCGTCCCGGAACGCATGCCGCTCTGCTGACCGCCGCCTAAGATCTGCGGCTGTATCTTGGCCTGTTCCCGTATATAGAGAAATCCCACGCCTTTCGGCCCGTGGATCTTATGGCCGCTGGCAGAAAGGAGATCGATCCCCATCCTGGCCGGATGGATCTTATATTTTCCCAGGGCCTGGATCGCGTCCACATGGAACAGGGCGCCGGGGGCGTTCTCGCGGATCAACGCCCCGATCTCCTCTATGGGCTGCACGGAACCCACTTCGTTATTCACATACATCACAGAGACGAGGATCGTCTCCGGAGTCAGGGCTTCTCTCAGTGCTTCCAGGGATAAGACGCCCTGGCGGTCAACAGGGATCTCCACAGTCTCATACCCCTGCTCCTTTAGACGTTTCATCGGTTCCTTCACCGCCGCGTGCTCCAGCGCTGAAAAGAGGATCCTGTTCCCCTGCCGGCGGTTCGCCCAGGCCGCGCCTGCCAGTGCCAGATTGTTGGATTCTGTTCCCCCGGATGTAAAGAAGATCTCTTTCTCCCGGACTTTTAACTGGCGGGCGACTATTCCCCGGGCTTTCTTTACATAAGCCTCTGCCGCTACGCCTTTTCGGTGCATGGACGAGGGGTTGCCATAGTCCTCCATCATGGTCCTGACGACCATATCCTGCACACTCTTATAACACCAAGTCGTTGCCGCGTGATCTAAATACACTTCCATATCACATGTCCACCCCTCTGTCTTGGTCTAATCGGAACATCAGTACGGACAAGAGTGCCAGCCCCGCCGTTTCCGTCCGCAAGATCCGTCTGCCCAGCGTGATCGGCTCGTAGCCTTTTTCCCGGGCCATCTGGATCTCCCGCTCATCAAAACCGCCTTCCGGGCCGATGAAGATCGCGATGTCCTGACCGGGCTTTAGGGCCTTCACCCGCTCCCGGGCCGCGTCCATCCCCTCCGCTCTCTCATAAGGGATCCATTTCACCGGGCATTGCCGCCCGTATTCAAGGGCCTGGGTAAGACTGCACACCGGATGGATCTGGGGGACATATCCTCTCCCGGACTGTTTGGCCGCGCTCTTAGCGATCTGCTGCCACCGCTGGATCTTTTTGGCCGCTTTCTTTTCGTCCAGCCTGACCACCGTGCGCATCGTTTCCACCGGGATCACCTCATGCACGCCCAATTCTACAGCTTTCTGGATGATCCATTCCATCTTATCGCTCTTCGGGATGCCCTGGAAGAGACGGATCCGACTGGGCAGCTCCGCCTGGGTATCCTGCACATACATGATGTGGGCGACCACCTCCCGCTCGTCCATCCGTTCGATATAACAGGTGTATTCCTTCCCCTCCTGACAGCCTGCCACGAGGGTATCTCCCTGGGCCATGCGCAGCACATTGCGGATATGGTTCACATCACTGCCTGTGATATGGATCTGTGATCCGTCCACCTGCGCAGGTTCTATAAAAAAACGCCGCATCCTGCTACCCTTTCATCTCTATCTTTTGGGCGGTCAGGGACACCCATTCTCCCTGCACGGCCGTCTCGATGATCTCCATCCCGGCCTGCTCCACTGCCCGGCGCACTTCAGGCTCTTTTATATCCAAGATCCCGGACGTGATGTAGATGCCGCCCGGCTTCATGGATCGGACCACCACCGGGGTCAGCGGGATCAGCACGTCCGCCAGGATATTGGCCGTCACCAGGTCAAAAGGTTCCTTTTCGGCCTGCGCCTGCACGTCCGGATCCGTGATGATATTTCCGATCACCATCTCAAAGCCCGCATCTTCCAGGCCGTTGGCCGCAAGGTTTTCCCTGACCGCCGAGGCCGCGCAGGGATCCAGGTCCGTACCCAGCACGTACCCAGCGCCCAGCTTGCACCCGATCATCCCTAAGATACCACTGCCCGTGCCCACATCCAGCACCCGCATCCCGGGTCGGATGTATTTTTTGATCTGACGGATACACAGCTGCGTCGTCTCGTGCATACCCGTCCCGAAAGCCGTCCCCGGGTCCATATGGAGCAGCATAGTCTCCGGCCCCATCCCCTGGGGTTCCTCCCAGGAGGGCACGATCAGGATATCGTCCACATAGAATTGATGGAAATATTCTTTCCAGTTGTTGATCCAGTCCTTATCTTCCGTCTGAGATCTGGTGATGATGCCGGATCCGATGTCCGTGAAACTCTTCAGTTCCCGGAGTGCCTGCCGGACCCTCTCCAGGATCTCTTCTGTGTCTTCCTCCCCATCCAGATAAAAGCTCAGATAAGCCACACCGTCATCCTGGGGCTTTTCCGGCGGGATGTCCACGAACATCTGCTGGCATTCCTCCTGGGTCAGAGGCTGTTTATCCTGGATCTCCACACCCTGGATCCCCAGCTCTGCCAGCGTAGCCGCCACAAGGTCTTCCGCTTCCGTGACCGTCTCTATGGTAAATCGATCCCATTTCATTATTTCCCTACCTGTCCTTTCATAAGGCTACCCCGAAGACCACCAGGGGGATGGTGACCAGGGAGCACAGTGTACTCAGCACGATCCCTTTTGAGAGGAGCGTCCCGTCCACCCCCGCTTCTTTACACATCATCAGAGGCATATTTGCCACAGGCATGGCGATCAGCAGCACAAATGTCCCCGCCATCTCTGGATCTTGCAGCAAAGATCTCAGCGCCCATCCCATGGCTACAGGGATCAGGATATGGCGCACCAGGATATAGAGATAGAAACGGACCTCCTTGAAGATCTTTCCCAAGGGCATCTCTGCCAGAGAGATCCCGATCACCATCATGCTCAAAAACGTGGTCGCCGAGCCTACATAGTCGATACTCGTTACCAGGACCTCCGGCATCTGGGGCTTAAATAAAAAGATCAGCACGCAGACCGTCCCCACGACCGTCCCCGTATTGATGATCCCCCCAGAACGGGAGGCAGTCCCTTCACTGTGCCTGTACACCAGATATCTCCCGTATGTGTAGATCAGAATGTTAAATATTATATTACAGATGATCACGTATATCAAGACCTCTGTCCCAAGGACCGCCGAGATCACCGGTATGCCGATGAATCCGATGTTGCCGAACAGAGCCATCAGCGTATACTGATCTTGCTCCAGGCTGTTCTTGCCAAAAAAGATAGGGATCACTTTCCCGATCAGCAGCAGACACGCATAGATCCCCAGACCGGCGCCTGCGGCCACCAGCAGTTTCCCATTGCTGATCCCCCCGCCGCTGCCCAGCACGCTGGTCAGCATGAGGGCGGGATTGCAGATGTTGACCACGACCGCTGATATGGATCTTTCTGTCCCGCTGTCCGCGATCCCTTTTTTACAGGCTATGTAGCCTATGGCGATCAGCAGGAAGATCATGCACATCTGCCGGAAGATCACGCTTGCATCCATGATATATCCTCTTTTCTAAAAAAATGTACATCACCTCACGGTCACTCTGCAGGAAGCCTTTTTTCCGCTCCCGTCCCGTGCCAGGGCCGTGATGACTGCGTGGCCTTTTTTTATTCCTTTCACATTCCCTCTGGCATCTACTTTTGCGATCTTCGGATCACTGCTCTTCCACTGGATCTTCTTATTATAAGCGGTCGAAGGACGGACGGCGGCTGTCAGCCTGTATCTTTTTCCCCGCTTTAACAGCAGGCTCTTTCTGTTCAGAGAGACTTTCTTGACCGCGCGGTCGATCTTCTCGTAATCCCTGTATCGGAATACGGACACACTGGAAGACGTATCAGTCCACAGCGCTTTGTTGTTCCAGGGCCACATGTGTGCATACCAGACACGGTTGTAATCGTCCCCGAAATTGGCCTCATATACCTGGACTCCCCGCCGGTCCGCACCCAGGAAGATCGCCTGATGCCTCCCGCCGTGGCCTGTCCAGCGGATCACATCTCCGATCTTCGCCCTGGCAAATAAGCTCTTCATCTCTTTGGTATTTTTTGTGCTCACCGTCTTGTAGATCTTGCGGTAATCCGGGGAACCGTTGTAATACGCTTTCTGGAACGCCTTGTCTGTCACATACATGACGAACCCGGCACATTCATGCCCGATATAGGTCCGCCGTATACCGTTTTTTACATATTCCACGGTCATATATCCATTATAATAGGAACCGCTGGGATATGTCTTCGTCACCGCCTTTACGCGGTCCGCGACTACAGCCGCATGGACTGTCTCCGGCACCAGGGCCAATATCATAAATATGCTCGCACAAAAAACTGCCAGACGCCGATACCATTTTCTATTCCTCTGCATATGCCACCTCCGGATGATCTGATGCCAGACTCTATCATAGCTGAAAAAGGGGGCACTGCGGCAATGAATGCTGCAAAACGGCGCCCCCTTTTTCTTTACGCTTTTCCGTCACTCCCGCATACGCGGATCCTTTTCATCACCAGTTCTTTTACGGCAGGGATCCCCACTTTCCCAAATGCTTTCGGATCGTAAGTCTCCGGCTTTTCTTCCAGCAGCTTCTTCACCGCATCCGTGTAAGCTGCTCTCAGTTCCGTAGCAAAATTTACTTTGCACATCCCCCGCTCCACACATTCCCGCACATCCTCGTCACTCAGTCCGGAGGATCCATGCAGGACCAGGGGTACGGATACGACTTTCTTGATCTCTGTGATCCGCTCTTTGTCCAACACTGGTGTCCCTTCATAGAATCCATGGGCCGTCCCGATGGCCACCGCCAGGGAATCCACCTGTGTCCGCTCCACAAATTCTTTTGCCTCCATAGGGTCTGTGTTGGTGTCTGCCTCGGCTTCGTGGTCGTCTTCTTTTCCGCCTACTTTTCCCAACTCCGCTTCCACCGGGATACCCTTCGCGTGAGCCGCTTCCACGACCTTCTTTGTGACCGCTATATTTTCCTCAAAGGTTTCCCCTGAACCGTCGATCATCACGGAGGTATAACCATTTTCCATACACTGGCAGGCCAGCTCGTAGCTGCTGCCATGATCCAGATGCAGGCAGACCGGTACGTCCGCTTTTTTTGCCTCCGCTGCTACGATCGCTGCGTACGTTTCCACTGTCCCATATTTCACCGTGGATGGCGTCGTCTGCAGCATCACTGGCGCGTGCAGTTCCTCTGCTGCCTGGATGACAGCTTTGACCATTTCCATATTCTCAACATTAAAAGCGCCCACCGCATAACCGCCCGCCTGGGCATTTTTTAACATTTCTTTTGATGTTACAAGTGGCATGTCCCTTTTTCCTTTCCTCTAGATATTTTAGGATCTTGCGGCATACTCGTAGTCCAGCATAAACTGCACGACACCATCCTTTGCCAGTGACCGGGCGTCTGCCTTGAGTTTTCCCCGGATGACCTTTTCGTACTGGAGAGGCATGTACTGATGGAGGATCGTCATCGGGATCCCTTTTTCTGATAGGTTCGCAAACAGCTTGTCAATGGCTGCCGTCACATCCGGCTCTCCCATATAGTAGCGGCACCTGTCAGAAAAGCTGTATTTCCGCGCGAATGCCAGCTCCTCTTCTGTGCCATGGTAGTGTTTCTGCCAATTTCCCGGATCTGCCAGCATGACTCTCTCCAGGACTGCGGGAAGATCGGCCCATTTTTCCTGCGGGATCAGTTCCCTTTCGATCATGCTCAGTGCAAAAAGGGACTCACGCAGGCCAAATGTCAGAGCCGGTCCCACCTTCAGGATCGCGATGCCGTCTTCGACCATCTCACGGAGGCATTCCTTTGTCTGGTAATCTGTTGAATGGCCTTCGAAGACGACTTCCGGATAGTCCTCCAGCTTTTTGCACAGGGATACGGCTTCGCCCTTATCGTATAAGAACACCTGGGAATCGCCGAATTCCACGCCTGGCTGCACAACAACAGCGATCACGTCTTTCCAGCCGTCCGCGACTCCATTTTCCGCAAAGACCCTTTTATAAGTCTGCACCGTATCTGCGAAATCTTCCGGCTTTGTAACGCTGATGCCTTCCTCCTCTTCCTGGGCGCCGCCCGGGATAGGCACTTCGCTGCCGATGATGAATACAGGGCGCAGGGCATCCGGCTCCTGTATCCGGCGTTTTTCATAAGCCTCCATACATACCTTATACAATTCCACGCCTCGGCGCGCGATCACTTCCGTGGAGAGGGGCGCATCTGCCGCATCGTCCCCGAGCTTCATGCTGGTATCCAGATGGATCTTGGTAAATCCCGCCTCCACGAACTGGCGCACCAGCTCCCTGGCTTTTTCCATGGCGGAAGCTTCCGGCTCACCCGCCCAGGTCAACGGACCCAGATGGTCGCCCCCGGGGATCAGAAGATCTTGATCCATCCCCACTTTATCCGCCAGGTCTAAGATATATTTCATAAAATCAGCCGGCTTCATCCCCGTATACCCGCCGAATTGGTTCACCTGATTGGCCGTCGCCTCGATCAGGACCGGCTTGCCCAGCTCTTTTGCCCTCTCCATCAGAGCTTCCAGGGCCAATCCGTTGGCTGTACAATAAGAAGGGATCCCGCATTTCTCTCCGTTTTTCCTGCGCCGCATCATTTCCTGTAATGGATGTATCCGCATGTTCTCCTCCTTATGCTTCACTGTCGATCAGGATCTTACCTTTTACGGCACCGGGTGTCTTGTAGAGTTCAAAGGCCTCCGCGATCTGGCTCAGCGGGATCTTGCGGAAGATGAAGGACTCGTCAAATTTCAGGGCGCCTGTCTGGAAATAGTGAGATGTGAGTTCCCATTCATGGCCCGGGAACGGCGCGCTGTAGGACATCCAGGATCCTGTCAGGTTAAATTCCTTGCGGTTCATATTTTCCCACTCATCCACGGTGAAACTCAGCTCTCTCGTCGGTGTCCCTACGAAGCACACACCCGCTTTATTTGCCGCCAGCGCAAATGCCATCTTCATCGTGATCGTGTTTCCCGCCGTCTCATACACGTAGTCGAAGCCTTTACCGCCGGTCAGTTTCATGGCCTGTTCCATAAAATCTTTTTCCAAGGTGTTGATCCCCGCCGTCGCGCCCAGCCTACGCCCCAGCTCCAGCCGTTCCGGCGCGATATCGAAGACCACAGCCTCTTTAGCGCCGAAGATCTTCGCCCACTGCATCACGAACATGCCGATGGTCCCGCCGCCTAAGACCGCGACCGTCTTCCCGCCTGTGTACTGGAGGCGTTCCAGCCCGTGCAGGGCCACCGTCGCCGGCTCGAAGAAAGCCCCCTGCTCGAAGGAAACGTCTTCAGAAAATCTCACAGCGTTTGCTTCAGGCACCACCACGTATTCCGCAAAACTGCCAAATTCACGGGAGCCGATAAAACTGTAATGTCTGCACAGGGAATAATTTCCTTTCTGGCAGTCCTCACATTTCATGCAGGGCACGAGAGGGACCCCCGCCACACGGTCGCCGGGCGTAAGGCTCGTAACACCCGCGCCCACTTCCTCTACCGTTCCGGAAAATTCATGGCCCAATACATTCGGGAAGAAATGGCATGCGTCCCCATTGACCCGGGGCACGTCCGAACCACAGATCCCGGTGTATTTTACCTTGATCAGTACCTGGCCTTCTTTTGGCACCGGCTTCTCGATGTCCTCATACCTGATATCTTCCCGTGCATGTACGACTCCTGCTTTCATCTGGCTCCTCCTGTTTTTTTCATTAATCCTTTCAGATCTTCATACAGTTCCAAATATGTGTCATGATATTCCTGATACTGCTGGTGTTTCTCCATATCCGGCTCGTGGACCCTGCTGACTTTCACAGTCATCTCCACGGCCTCCTCGAAGCTTTCATACATCCCGATGCCCACGCCGGCCAGGATCACTGCACCCAGGGCCGCCGCCGTATCCGAGGACGGCACCACGATCCGTTTTCCCGTCACGTCGGATTTGATCTGGGTCCACAAAAGTGAATTTGCCGATCCGCCCACAGCGCGCAGCTCTTCCACGGACGCTCCCGCCTTCTCCGCCACATCCAGATTATGGCGCAGGGCATAGGCCACACCTTCCATGGATGCCCGGACAAAATGTCCCTTCGTCTTCGAGAAATCCACGCCGTAGTACACTCCTTTGGCACAGTCGTCCCAGATCGGACTGCGCTCACCGGCCATATAAGGAAGGAAGATCAGTCCTTCACTGCCGCAGGGGATCTCCCTGGCGATCTCATTGAGCTGATCTAAGGAGGACTGGCCTGTCCTCTCCTGCGCAGACCTCTCATAGTCCGCGAACTCTTTTTCAAACCAGCGCATGACGCTCCCGCCTCCGGTCGTGCCCCCCTGGAGCAGCCATTTACCCGGGACCACATGATGGCTCAAGATCAATCTGGGATCCGCCGCACAGGTGTCCATACAGACGCTCATACCGCCTGCCTGTCCTCCCTGCTCCTGCGTCTCTCCCGCGTGCAGCACTCCCGCGCCGAGAGCGCTGCACGCGGCATCCAATCCGCCGGCCGCTACGGGCGTTCCTTCCAACAGACCCGTGAGACTGGCCGCTTCCTTGGATACGCCGCCCACGATCTTATGGCAGGGATAGATATCCGGCAGAAAATGCGCCGGGATCCCCAGCATTTCCCGCATCTCTTCATCCCAGACTCCCCGTTCCATATCAAAACAATGGAATCCATATCCCTGGGACAGATCCTGCGTAGCCACCCCGGTGAGACGGTACACCAGAAAACTATTGCATTGGAGGATCTTGTCGATCCTCTCATACACCTGGGGCATCTCTTCTCTATACCAGAGGATCTTCCCCGTGGTGTAAAAAGGCTGGAGCGGATTGCCGCTCACTTGGAAAAAAGCCTCTTCCCCATAGCGCTGTCTGAGCTCGGCACAGATCTTGCCGGCCCTGGTGTCCATCCACAGCGGCGTATCCACCAGGACCTCTCCATCCCGGCCGACCGCCACAGCCGCCCAGCTCATCCCGTCCACACCGATGCCCTTTACGTCTGATGGGGAAATAGAATGTTCTTCGATCAGACGCCTGATCGTCTGATGCACAGCCGTCCACCAATCCTGGGGCGACTGCTCCGCCCATCCCGGCTTCGGATGGTAGATAGGGTATTTACCCGTGCCCGTGGCCACGACCGTCCCGTCCTTTTGGAAAAAAGCGATCTTACAGGAACTCGTCCCCGCATCGATCCCCAATAATAGTTCCATAACCACCTCCATCACTGCAAAACACCTGACTGCTACGACTTTCTCTTACAAGCATACTTTACCAGTCTTTAAAACTTTTGTAAATAAAAAAAGTGCTAAATTTTTCTCCAGTATATAGTATATTTTTTAGAAAAATAAAACATTGATAAAATATTTTTAAAAAGATCAAATAAGTATTGAGCATCCCCCGAAAAAATGTTATTGTATAGGGACCACCACAGGGCAGAAGAAGACCGCATAAAAAACGAAGACATAAAGAGACCCCAGTATCTCTACTGGGATCCCTCAAGTCCTTTTATGTTCTAGATCAGTTCTGCTGATTCTTCTTCTGGATACAGTCAAATCCGACCGCGAGTGCGAGTACCACACCCATGACTATGTTCTGTACATATGAGTTGATGTTCATAAGTACCATACCATTTTTCAGAGCGCCGATGATGAATGTACCTGCTACGACACCTGACATCCTACCATAGCCGCCGGTTACTGACACACCACCTAATACTACACAGGTGATAACGTCAAATTCATATCCGTCACCAGCATTTGCCATACCGGAATTTGTACGGGACAGGATGACCAGTCCTGCGAGGCCCGCGAAAAATCCAGACAATGCAAATACCAGATATTTGATCCTGCTCACACGGATACCGGACAGTTTCGCTGCTTCCACGTTACCGCCCACTGCGTAGAAATAACGTCCGAAATATGTCTTATTCAGGATGAATGAACCCAGTGCAAAGCACAGCGCCATGATGATGACGGGGACCGGGATGATCCATACGTACGCCTGCCCGATGACTTTGAAGCTCTCTGTAAAACCATTGATCGGAAGACCGCCGCAGATGATGTAGGTCAGTCCGAGGAAAGCCGTCTGTGTGGCAAAAGTCGCGATCAGCGCCGGGATCCCGATCGTTGAGACCATGAATCCGTTCAGTACACCGATCAATGTAGCGATCGCTAATGTGAGGATGATCGCCACGATCATGGGCATCCCCATATTTACCATGAAATAAGCACAGATGATATTTACAAAGGAGATGATCGTACCTGTTGACAAGTCGATATCACCCAGCAGGATAACGAATGTCATACCGATAGAAGCGATCCCATAGAAGGATACCTGACGGATCATCATGAACAGGTTGTTTGGATTGATAAATCTGGGATTCGCGATCGTAAACGCTATGACGAGTACAATAAATACGACCCAGATCGCCTGGTCTTTTATCCTATAAGCTAACGTTTTTTCATTCATATGGCTTAACCCTCCTCAATATTTGCTGCAGATGCATACGCCATGATCGTTTCCTGGCTAAATTCATCTTTTTCTAATTCACCAGTCATATTGCCTTCTGCCAGCACCATGATCCTGTCTGACATACCCATCAATTCCTCCATCTCTGAGGAGATCATAAGGATCGACTTGCCTTCTTTTTCTACCAGGTCGTTCATCAGTTTGTAGATCTCGTATTTTGCACCGATATCGATACCTCTGGTAGGTTCATCAAAGATGATCAGCTCGGAGTCAGCCGCCAGCCATCTTCCTAAGATGACCTTCTGCTGGTTACCACCGCTCAAGTTCTTCACGAGCTGATTCAGTGACGGGGTCTTGATCGCCATGTTTTCCCGGTACTTCTCAGCGATCTCCAGTTCTTGTTTCGAGTTGATCACACTCAGTGTGGAATTTCTCTCGTAAATCGGCATATTGATATTGTTCTTTATGGATATGCCGAGCATAGCGCCATGGCGTTTCCTGTCTTCCGGCACCAGCGCTATACCTAGATCTATCGCTTCCCTTGGGCTCTTTGGGTTGATTTCTTTTCCGTTAAAGATCATCTGGCCGGACTCTTTTACGGCCGCCCCGAAGATCATCTCCGCAAGTTCTGTACGGCCTGCACCCACCAAGCCACCCAGACCGAGGATCTCTCCTTTATGGAGTTTCAGATTTATATTTTTGTCTCCGTTCCCAGTGACGTCTTTTAATTCCAGCACCACTTCATCCTCTTTGATGCAGTCGCCTCTGGGCGGGTATGTCTCTGTCAGCTCACGTCCTACCATGAGCTTGATCAGTTCCTGGACCTCGCTGTCCTTCGTGATCAACGTCTTTACGTATTCGCCATCCCGCATGACTAAGATACGGTCTGAAAGGCGGTATATCTCTTCAAGTCTGTGGGATATGTAGATGATCGATATCCCTTCTTTACGCAGTCTCTCCACCACCATGAACATGCTCTCGACTTCAGCGCTCGTCAAAGGCGCGGAAGGCTCATCCATGATCAGTATCTTAGCATTTTGCTGGATCGCTTTTGCGATCTCAACCATCTGCTGATAGCCGACTGTCAGGTTCTTCATCAGCGCTTTTGGATCGATCTTGATCCGAAGCTGCTCAAAAGCTTTGGCAGCCTCTTCTTCCATTGCTTTTTTGTCAACTACGATGCCTTTTCGGATAGGTCTCCCCAGGAACAGGTTCTCTGCCGCTGACAATTCTTTTACATTATTAAACTCCTGATATATGATCGCAATCCCGTTTTCCGCCGCAAGCTGGGGCGTCATGCTGGTAAATTCCTTACCGTTTACGATGATCTTTCCGGACGTAGGGATAACGGCCCCTGAACAGCATTTGATCAGCGTAGACTTGCCGGCCCCATTCTCTCCGATCAACGCCAGGATCTCGCCTTTCTTCAGTTCCAATGTAACGTCTTTCAGCGCCACAACACCCGGGTATTCTTTTCTTATATGCTGTAATTGTAATACATATTCTTCGCTCATATTCTTCCCCCCGTGGCCATATCTGACTTTCCTTCATATTGATGTCTGCGCGGGCAGACTTATCAGTATAAAGGCGGTCGACACTGCAGACCGCCCTTATACACTATTTACACATTATCATGTGGATCACATACCTGCCTGGATCTCTTCAACATTGTCCGCTGTGATCGGGCCAGTCACCCTGTAAACGTCATGTTTGTCACCAGAGAAGTCGTCCCCTGCCAGGATAGCATCGAACATGTCAAGGCAAGCCTGTGCTGTATCTGTACTGGATCCTTCAAAACCAACGATCGCGCGTACTGCTTCGTCGCCTGCTGCAAGGGATTCCAGCTGCTGCGGAGTAACGTCTGTCGTGATAACGCCAACGTTTTCCGGGATCTTGCCAGCTCCGCCGAATTTCTGCAGGAGAGCTTCGTTCGCACCGATCATAGCGCCCGCGCCAACACCTACGTAAACACCACAGTCAGGATGTGCGGAGAGTGTCGTCTCAACGTTTGCCTGTGCTTCGTTTGCCAGAAGACCATCGATCTCGGCTACGATCTCATAATTGCCTTCGTCACAGTTCTCTTCCAGACCTGCTTCGATACCGTTCTGTCTTTCGAGAAGTACCTTTGTGGACGGATAACCGATCACGCATACTTCTGCAGGTTCGTCTTTTGTATAATGTTCATTGATGAATTCAGCAGCAGCTTTACCGATCTCATTACCAAGCGCTGTGTTGTCTAAGATCCAGTTTGCTGTCGTGTTTTCCATCGGGTCATCCCAGCACATTACTTTGATGCCTGCTGCCATTGCCTCGCCGCATACAGTCTCTACTGCCGCCGCGTCAGACGGATGTACCATGATCAGATTACAGCCATTGGAGATGAAGTTCTCGATCTGGCTGATCTGTGTCGCGGAGTTGTCTTCGCAGTCGATCAGTGTATAGTCGTAACCTTTTGCTTTCATGAGACCTTCGAGTTTGCCCATAACGCCTGCCCAGTAGTCGTTCTTCAAGTCCTGGATGGTGATGCCGATCTTCACGTCGCCAGAAGCAGCCTCTGAATCACCGCTGTCCTCTGCTTCTGCATCATCGCCCGCATCGCTCGCCTCCGTGCTGCTGCCGCTGTCTGAGCTGCTGTCTGAGGATCCTCCACCACAGCCTACCAGCATCGTCGCTACCATTGCTACGCAAAGGATCGCGCTTAAGATCTTTCTCTTCATAGCTACATGTCCTCCCTTTAATAATATATTTTTTATAGCTCAGCTATAAGCTATCGGTTAAAAAGTGTTCCTAGAAACATGTGAACGCTCCGTCCACTACGAAGTCGGAACCTGTCGTAAAGCCGCTGGCGTCTCCGGCCAGGTATACACATACAGCCTGGAGTTCTTCCGGCTTGCCCAGTCTTCCCATGGGAGCCATGGCATTCCATTTCTCGATCAATGGCTTGAGATTCTCATCACTGTTGATCAGGTCGGTCCCGATGTATCCCGGGCTGATGCAGTTTACGCGGACGCCTTTTTTCGCCCATTCCACAGCCATGGATTTCGTGAGCATGATGACGCCTGCTTTGGAAGCGTTGTATGCGCACTGGGGCTGCGGTACGTTGACGATATGCCCGGACATGGATGCCGTATTGATGATGGAGCCTTTGCCCTGTTTCAGCATCTGCTTGCCTGCCGCCTGGGCCGTCAGGAATACGCCTGTCAGGTTGATATCGATGACTTTCTTCCACTGCTCAAAGGACATCTCATCCGCTGCCACATTGATGCAGATCCCTGCATTACAGAAAGCAACGTCCAGTTTTCCGTAAGTATCCACGACTTCCTTGACCATATCGTCTACCTGTGCCGGATCGGTCACGTCTGTCTTGATCGCGATGGTCTTGACGCCGTTCTTGTCCGCCAGTTCAGCGGCGGTCTTCTTAGCTTCATCGATATCCACATCCACGATCGCTACATCTGCGCCTGCTTCTGCAAAAGCTGTCGCGACACTCTTCCCGATGCCACGCGCGCCCCCGGTCACGAAGATCGCTTTTTTGTCAAGCCGCATTTTTTCAATGATACCCATTTTTATCCTCCTTCATCAA
>CAJTYN010000003.1:0-24205 GCA_910584115.1 uncultured Lachnospiraceae bacterium | reverse complement strand
GCCAAAAATATTTTTCTCGGCACATTTTGCACGGAATCTCTCTATGTATGGATCCATATGACTCCCCACATATCCTCCGAGCACCACATCGCCGTCGAAACACATCCTGAGATCATCCACGGCGATCGCCAGGTCGTCCATATATTTTTCCCAGACCGCCTGCCACGCGGCATTTCCATTGGCGACTCCCTGAAAGAAGAGTCCCAGATCCCCGTCTGCCAGATCGGCCAGCCGGGAGGCCCGGCAATAAGCGTCCAAACATCCTTTTTTGCCGCAATAACAGGTATCGCCCTCCGGATGGATCACCATATGGCCAAATTCTCCGGCCCTGCGGTCGGCGCCCATGTACATATTACGGAAGACACCGTCCCGGATATCCAGGGACATCTGCATCTGGGCATCCTGGCGGAAGATGATGGCTCCTCCCACGCTGTTGCTCAACAGCAGGTAGCAGACGCTCTTTGACGGATCCATCCCTGAACATTCTGCCAGGGCAGCAGCATTGGCATCGTTGATCAGAACGCATGGGTAGGGGATGTATTGTGTAAATATCTTTCCGTCCACATGATCCAGACCCAGCGCGTGGGAATAATCGATGCATCCCCGCTGATCCACGATCCCCGGGACAGACACTCCCACGCCCATGACTTTCTCCTCCGGCACCTGGCTCTTATGTAAAAAACTTTCCAATAGGCCGCCGATCTTCCGGAAATACGCATCCTCATACAGAAAAGGTTCCCTGAACTGTCCGCATTCCAATATCTTTTCCGAAAGATCTGTCAGCACCATGCTCACATGGTCGTTAGTGATGTCCACCCCCACCGCATAACAGGCATCCTGCACGGATGCGATCGCTTTTGCTTTCCTTCCTCCGGTGGACTGAAATTCCCCCACTTCCTGCACGATCTTCGCTTCTTTGAGTTCTTTGACGATCTGGAGCACTGTCGGTCTGCTCATCCCCAGGGCCGCCGCGATATCGGGCATGGATGCCCGTTCTCTGCCGTTCAGATAGCGGAATACTTTATTTCTGTTCAGCTTTTTTACCTCAATGCTGCTGGCCCCCCTTTTCATGCTGTCCTCTTTCTCTTTATCATACACTTTGATCATGTATTTATTTATGTGCTTATTTAAGTGCGATAATACCATAGATCTGTCTTGCAGTCAATACATTTTTTGTATAGATCGCAAAAAAGCATCCCTTTTGTCGGAATGCTTTTATGTATATCTTTTTTTATTTTTCCATATCATCGCCCTGCAGATCTTCCTGCTCCGGCTGGGCTGCCTCTTCCGCCCTCTCTTCCAGTACATCTTTCTTGGGCGTTTCCTGTCTCTCTTCCTGTTCTTCTTCGGCGGATGTGCTCCCAGGGACGAAGTGCAGGAAATATGCGTAGATATCCACCACTGCCCTGTACAGTTCCTCGGGGATCTCCATGCCGAGCTCCAGCTGGGACAGGACGGTGGCCAGGGAGTTATCCTCATAGACCGGGACGCCGTTCTCGTTGGCGATCTCCACCATCTTCTCGGCCAGATGCCCCATGCCGGACGCCACCACCATCGGGGCCGCAGACTGGCGTTCATCATATTTTAACGCGACAGCCTTTTTATTTAACAGGTCATTAAATCGTGACATTGATCGAATTTTTCCTTTCAAATATTTTTGGGAACACCTGGGAGATGGCGACCGGCTCCGAGGCTTTCTCGAGCACCAGCGAACGGAACGAGATCCCGTTGTTGGCCATGATCGACTCCAGCGCGCTGTGGATCTCCTTTTCCTTATCTTCCAGGATCTCCGGGTAGGACAGGTACATGTCCATATCCATCCGCTCATTTCCGTACAGGATCACCACGTCGAAAAACCCCAAGTCCTTGATATCGAATTTGAGCAGGAGCTTCGTCCGCCTGCCCTCGCCGTCCGCGGCGCCGCTCTCATCGTCCGGGTCGATCCACATCTCCGAGAACATCGTCTGCCCGTTCAGCTCGATCGGGAGCATCAGATGGAGGACCGGCATGTAGACGCTCTCGTTCAAGAGCACGGCGTTCATCAGATTCTGGAAGACCTGTTTGTTCTCAAGCCCGGCCTCGCCTTTTATACCGGACTCCACCATATGCAGGAATCTCTCCGTCCAGGCGCTCTCCTTCGCGGCCGTCTCATGATCCGCATGCTGGAGGATCTGGGGCAGGGTCTTCGGATCGATCCCGTGGAACTTCGCCCGGAATCCCTGGAAATCCATCAGCCTCGCGAAGCTGTCGATCAGTTTATCCATGTTCCCGTTCTCGTACCGGGCCGTGTTGGAGGTGAGCACGCCGATCAGGTCGCGGATGGTCCCGAAGTCCCGGGTCTTGGCGATATATTCCGCCAGCATGGGGATTGCTTCTTTTTTCAAAAAGGCCGCGTTCTGCCTCGTATCTCCCGGCAGCGCTTTCATGTCCAGCTGTTCCATCAGCTGCCGGACCATCTCCCGGTCAGAACGCATCATATATTTAGAGATCGTATCCAGGTTGCCCCGGATGTTCTCCAGCAGATGAGGGCCGGAGGACATATCGTTGATCTGTTTTAAAAAGTCTAAGATCCCGGCCTTCAGTTCCACGGACTGTGTCTCGTTCATGACCTGGCGCAGCATATCATAGAACGTCCCCGTATAGCGGACAGCGCCGGACGCCTGGTCTTTGAGATGCTCGAGGAGCTGTGCGTCGTTCATCTTCACCATCTCCATGAACTTGGCGATCTCCTCCGCAAGGTCCGGCCCGATCCCGGCCTCCACCATATTGCCCATCCCCTGCAGGAACAATGTGGAAAAGAGCTGGGTCAGCTGCGGGGCCTCATTGATCTGCTGGATGAAATTCCCGAAATTCGACTGGGCGTTCAGCCCCAGCTTCGTCTGCTGGGAGTCCCCGGCATCCCCACGGCCGTCGGGGCGCACGATCTTTCCCGGATCCACGGGATTCTGTATCTGTTTTTCGTTGGTCGTCAAAGGGTTATTCTTTACATTATTATCCAGACCCGCGGGGGGCGTGGTCACTCTTAAAATATTCGGCATTTTTTCCACCTATTGATATTAATTTTTCTATCCGTTATGTCGATATACATACTATATACAAAATTTTAATAAAATACAAGGCGGTGTTGAAAATTATGGATAACGGTACAGATAGCATGCTTGATATGTATCTATTCGAGACGAACTCTCTGATGGAGCAGCTCGACGAACTGCTCATCGAGGCAGAGAAAGTCGAAGAATTTAGCACAGATGACGTAAATGAGATTTTCCGTATCATGCACACCATCAAAGGCTCGTCTGCAATGATGGAGTTTACTTCCTTGAATCAGATCGCACACCATATTGAAGATCTGTTTTTCTATATCCGTGAAAACGGCATGGATTCCATTGCCCCGGAACTGAAAAAATCTCTGTTCAATCTCATGTTCAAATCCACAGATATGCTGCGGTCTGAGATCGAAAAAGTAGAAAACAATGAACCACTTACTGAGAATATCGACAACATCATCGGGGAAATTAATAGTTTCCTCAATAAAATCAGCGACCGATCTGACGGATCGGAAGAAGTGCAGGATACAGCCGGCGCAGCGGAGGGCGCTTCCGTGGCCGAGCTCAATATGGAACTGGCCAACTGCCCGGACGACGACGCGCCTTTCTTCATCAAAGTCCTGTTCGAAGAGGGATGCGGGATGGAGAATCTGCGGGCATTCATGCTGGTGAACGCTCTGCAGGACTTAGAGCTTCCCTTCCGGTTCTACCCGGACGATGTAGAGACAAACAGCGGTTCCTCCCAGACGATCGTGGAGAACGGCTTTTTCCTGGCTCTGGATGAGGAAGAGCACATCGAGAAAGTGATCACCGTGATCACCGGCACCAGCCACATCCATTCCTACGAGGTGATCGAGAACGCCCGGTTAAAGAGATCCGAGCAGGCCCCGATGGAGCAGCAGCAGGCTCCGGTGGAAGGGACGGCAGCTCCTGTAAAAGAACCGGCGGCGCCCGCGGCCAGCACCGAAGCTCCGACCAAACAGTCACAGGCCCCGGCGGCCAACGCGGCAAGATCCCACAGCGGTCCCGTAAAACAGAGCCTGATCAGTGTGAATCTGTCCAAATTAGACGCCCTGGTGGCGATCGTAGGCGAGATCGTGATCACAGAATCCATGGTCACATCCTCCCCGGACATCCAGGGACTGAAGCTGGATAACTTCATGAAATCCTCCCGCCAGCTGGGCAAACTCACCAAGGATCTCCAGGATCTCGCCATGTCCCTGCGCATGGTCCCTGTATCCGGCGTGTTCCAGAAGATGAACCGTATCGTGCGGGATATGAAACAGAAATTAAATAAGGACGTACGCCTGACGATCATCGGCGAAGATACAGAGCTGGATAAATCCATCGTGGACGGGATCGGCGACCCGATCATGCACATCGTCCGCAATTCCATGGACCACGGCGTGGAAGTGAGCGCCGAAGAAAGGATCGCGGCGGGCAAGGATCCCCAGGCCGAGATCATCCTCTCCGCGACCCATACCGGCAGCGAGGTCATCATCAAAGTCGAGGATGACGGCTACGGCATGGATACCGAGAAGATCCTGGCAAAGGCGGCCAACAACGGCCTTCTGACCAAACCAGAGAGCGAATATACGAAGAAAGAGATCTTGAGCCTGCTGCTGCTCCCGGGCTTCTCCACCAACGAGGAAGTCACCGAATACTCCGGCCGCGGCGTGGGCATGGACGTGGTAAAAAGGAACGTGGAAGCAGTCGGCGGCACAGTCTCCATCTCCAGTGAACTTGGACAGGGAAGCTGCACCACGCTGAAGATCCCGCTGACGATGGCCATCGTAGACGGTATGGAGATCGCGGTGGGCCAGTCGATCTTCACCGTGCCGATCGCGAATATCCGCCAGTCCTTCAAAGTCTCCAACGAAGACGTGGTGTACGATGCCAACGGCAACGAGATCGTCAAGTGCATGGACGAATTTTACCCGATCATCCGCGTACACCAGCTCTATAATGTAGAGACGGATATCACCAGCATCGAGGACGGCATCCTGATATGGGTGGAGGCCAGCGACACATCCTACTGTCTGTTCGTCGACGAACTCATGGGCGAGCAGCAGGTGGTCGTAAAACCGCTGCCATCCTATCTGAGCAGTTTTAACATCAAGAACTCCGGTATCAGCGGATGTACGATCTTAGGAAACGGAAATATCAGTATCATCCTGGATATCTTGAGCCTTTACGAGATGGCCCAGTATTAAGATGCCGCAGCATAATATTTGGATTGGAGGATCATAAAAATGTCTGAAGATACGAAGATCATCATAGATGACGATTTAGATGAGAGCACAGAGGTGGAAGTGGAAAAAGAGCGGTTCCTCACTTTCCACTCTGCCGACTTGACTTTTGCCGTGAACACCAAATACGTGATCGAGATCATCACGAACCACACGATCACCACCCTGCCCATGGTACCGGAATACATCAAAGGGATCATCAATTTAAGAGGGCAGATCATCCCCATCGTGGACATCCGTCTGCGCCTGGGGAAACCTTCCATCATGGACGGGAACAGCGCGACCTGCATCATCGTCCTGGACATCGACTCGATCTCCTTAGGCATCATCGTGGATTCCGTCTCCCAAGTGGTGGACGCCGAACTGAACAAGATCGCGCCCGTGCCGGTGAACAACCAGCAGGAACTGGTCAACGGCATGATCTCCCTGGATGTGAACAACGTGGTACTCCTCTTAGACTGCCAGCAGCTGGTCGATACACAGATGATGTGAACTGATAGGAGGACACCATGTTAAATATCTCTGACCAGGATTTTACGCGCCTGGTGAACTTTGTGAAATCTAACTACGGCATCGACCTGAGCAAAAAACGCCAGCTCATAACCAGCCGTCTCTCCAGTACGGTATCCGGGATGGGCTATAAGGATTTTACCGGATATGTGGATCACATCGTCTCAAAAAAGAGCGGAAAAGACAATGAGATCATGTTGAATAAACTGACCACGAACTACACGTATTTTTACCGTGAAAAAACGCATTTCGACTTTTTCCGTGATACGATCCTCCCTTATATAGTGGAGAAGAAGAGTAAAAACCGCGTCATGAGCATCTGGAGCGCCGGCTGTTCTTCCGGAGAAGAGCCTTACACCATCACCATGCTCATCAAAGAATTCCTCGGTTCCCAGGCCAGTTCCTGGGATACCAGGATACTGGCCACAGACATCTCCCATAATGTGCTGAGCAAGGCCAAAGCCGGCCTGTATGAGGAGGAATCCCTGCGGGAACTGCCCCCTGAATGGAAGCGGAGATATTTTACCCCGGTAAAAGGGTCGCCGGGTACTTACGAGGTATCCAAAGCGCTGCGCAGCAACGTGATCTACCGCACATTCAACCTGATGTCTCCCATACAGTTCAAGTTGAAATTCGATGTGATATTCTGCAGGAATGTCATGATATATTTTGACCAGGATACCAAAGAAGCCCTCGTAAACCGTTTTTACCAGGCTTCGGATCCGGGCGCCTACCTGCTGATCGGACATTCAGAGAGCCTGAACAAAGAGCGTACGCCTTACGAATATATCATGCCTGCCACTTACCGCAAGACAGAAGGCGTCATCTGAATCTAGACTTTGATCAGAAAGGCTGTGAAAAACATGATCCAAAACAAAAAAATAAGGGTGTTGGTCGTCGATGATTCCATGCTCTTCCGCAAGGTCCTCATCAACAATCTATCCAAAAAACCGAACCTGGACATCATCGGCTACGCCGTAGATGCTTTTGACGCGCAGAAAAAGATCCTTCAGCTCAAGCCCGACGTGGTGACCTGCGATGTTGAGATGCCCCGTATGAGCGGCATCGACTTCGTAAAACAGTTCCTGCCGAAATATCCTGTCCCAATCATACTGGTCTCATCGCTGAACTTGAGCGTTTTCGACGCTCTGCGGGCCGGCGCTGTGGACTTCGTGAGCAAACCGGACATGTCGAGGGAATACGATGTCAAGACTTTCATCAACTCCCTGACACTCAAGATATCCATCGCCGCCAAGGCTAAGGTCAAGGTGCCGGGCACACCCTCCGCCCTCCCCACGATCACCCGCGGCGCTTCCCTAAAATGCAATATGTCCGCCCTCTCGCAGAACAATACCGTGATCGCGATCGGCGCTTCTACAGGCGGCACCGAAGCCACCCTGGAAGTAGTGCGCAACCTGCCCGCGGATACACCGGGGATCGTGGTCACCCAGCACATGCCCGAGGGCTTTACCAAGATGTACGCGGAACGCCTGAACCGCATATGCAAGATGGAGGCAAAAGAAGCGGAAAACGGCGATAAGATCGTAAAAGGCCGCATACTCATCGCCCCCGGCAATCTGCAGATGGAAGTGGTCCGGGTAGGCGTCTCCTACACTGTGCGCTGCTATTCCGGTGAAAAAGTCAGCGGCCATCGACCCTCCGTGGACGTCCTGTTCCACTCCATGGCCAAGAGCGTGGGCAGGAACGGCATCGGCATCATCCTGACCGGCATGGGCAAAGACGGGGCAGACGGTCTCTTAGCCATGCGCAAAAAAGGATCCTATACGATCGGACAGGACAAGGACTCCTGCGTCGTCTACGGCATGCCTATGGTGGCGCAGAACATCGGCGCTGTCTGCCAGCAGGCTTCCTGCGCAAATATCGCCAACGTACTGATGAATCACCTAAATAAATTATGATTTATGGAAACTTGCCCTTAATATTTCCCGTAAAATGGCGATACTTTATATATAAGAGAAGTATTCTCAGCAATTGTCGAAAGGAGTATGGAACATGAAAATATCATTAAATAATATGTCAAAGTACCATACTGAGCTTCCTCCGGTTGCGAAAGCTACTGCAAAGAACATGAATATAGAGAAGGCAGGTCGTAGCAACTATGACGCTATCATCATCCAGTCTGACTCCAGGCAGATTGCTGAAAAAACCTTTTCATCTTCTTTAGCCCAGGCAGTATCCGGGGAAGTGCACAGTACGCAGAATCCTGAAGAAAAGATCCAGGACATCAAGGAACAGATCAGGAACGGTACATACCGTATCCAGTTCGATCAGATCGCATCTCGTATGCTGTTCCACTGGGGGGACGACTTCCATGCATGACCTGGGGGATTTCAAAAAGATCGTCGGTGACCTGATCACACTCCTGGAGGATCTTGATGAGACCGAAGCGGAAAAACTGGACGCGGTCCAGAAGAACCGGGTCACCTTTGTCGAAGAGACGATGAAAAAAGAACAGGTCGCCGTCATGAAGCTGCGGGGCCTGGACAAAAAACGCGAAGCGATACAAAAAGACCTGGGGTGGGAGGGCATGTCGTTCAAACAGATCCTGTCCCAGGTCAATGATGTTGAAAGAGAAGAGCTTAAGCCTTTATTTGACCGATTGGCAGATTCCACGCGGCGATTCAACGACACGAAGGACAGCGCGCAGAAAGCCCTGGAGATCAGCCTTCATCATATCAACACGATCCTCGCAAAAAAAGCGGCGGAAGAAAATAGATCATACAATAATAAAGGAAACGAAAAAAAGACCGGCGGATCCGATAAGCACTTTACAAGCACCAAGATCTAACGGATATGGAGGGATGAGAGTATGTTACGAGCGACCTTTGCCGGTTTCTCCGTGGCCCGCGGCGCCATGAGCGCCAGCATGAAGGCCCTGGATGTGACCGGTCAGAATATATCGAACGTCTACACGCAGGGTTATACCCGGCAGCGCCTGGATCAGACCAGTTTTGCCCCGGGATACGGCAATTATGCGGCCACAGACTATGTCGCACAGATCGGGAACGGCGTCCTGATCACAGGAGTCTCACAGATCCGCGACCCCTATCTGGACATCCAATACAGGAACCAGATGGCCAACGTAGGCGAATCAGACGCCAAAGCGTCCGTATTGGAAGAACTCGAATCTGTATTTGACGAGACGATGAAGAGCGCGATCAAAGATGCGTTCTCCGATATCGAGAGTAAATTACTGGATCTGGCTAATTCTACAGGAGCCGAACTGGATGATTCCATCGTGCGCGCTTCTATGCAGTCTCTGGTAAATCTGTTTCATTTTAACGCCAGTTCTCTCGCCAGCAAGCGCCAGCAGGTGACGGATGATTTTGAAAAAAATTCCGTGCGCAAGATCAATGAGCTTCTGAAAGACATCTCGGAATTAAATAAGACCATCAAGAGCAGTGAAGTGCTCGGCTACCCGGCATTGGAACTGCGCGACCAGAGAAATGACCTGATCGACGATCTGGCCAGCTATGTGCCCATCGAAGTCACCTACGAAGATCAATGGCTGTCCTCAACAGAGAAAGTCGAGAATGTCAAGATCAAGCTGCTGACTGATGACAGGAGCAATCCCCTGCTGATCGACCACGATAAATACGGAGAGTTCTCTTCAAATACAGCGGATAAATTTACAGCCGTGACCTACACAGGCACAGATGGCACCACCCAGACCAATATCACAGAGAAGACCGGAAATCCCGCCACCCCATCGATCAATATCAAGGGCGGTACGTTTACCGGGACTTTGAACATGCTGAACAGTTCGGGCGTCTTCGACGGCGACGCGACCACAGAGAAGGGATTCGGCTACTACGAACAATCCTTCGACCTGCTGGTCAGTGAATTTGCCACCGTATTAAACAAACTGAACGAAAAGAGTAATGACAGCACAGGCAATCCGGCGGGCGACGGCGGTCCCCTATTCACCACCAGCGACGGATCTGCAAAATTTACCGCGGCCAATATCATGGTCAATGATGACTGGATCAAAGGAACTGTCAAATTAAAGACAAAGATCGATCCTGAGTCCGGTACGACGCAGAATGATAATATCAATAAGATCCTGGAGGCCCTGAATGCGAACCGGGATTTCCACGACCCGAATTCCACACTGAACCCGAAACCATCCTTATTTAACGGAAATTTTTACAATTACTATGTTAATATAGAGTCCACACTGGGTATCGACCAGCAGTCCACAGACAATCTGCTGAAGAACCACATCACTGTGATCAATACCATCGCCCAGAGCAAAGACCAGGTTTCCGGCGTATCCTTAGACGAGGAAGGCGTCAACCTGATGCAGTACCAGCAGTCTTATACTGCGGCGGCCAGGCTCATGACCACATTGGATGAAGCCTTAGACAAACTGATCAATGGCACAGGTGTAGTAGGAAGATAATGAAAGGAGGCAATGAAACGTCATGAGGATCACCACGAGCATGATGATACGGAACTATCAGACCAATCTGACGACCACCACAGAGACAAAGATGAACTATCAGAATAAGGTCCTGACCCAGCGGAACTTTACCAGCGTAAAAGAAGATCCGTCTGCGGCTGCGAAAGCCTCCAATCTGACCCGTCAGTATCTGAAGAACGAAGATTACATGGAGATGGCCAAAGACCTCCAGTCCAAACTGGACTCTCAGGAGGACAGCGTTTACCAGGTAGTCAAGTATGCGGAAGAGCTCTTTGCCAAATTAGGAAAGGAATCCCTAAACGGCACCAACTTAGAGCAGCGGGAGACATACGCCAACACGGTCGTCTCCATCCGGGATTCCATCATCCAGAGTCTGAACGCCACATACAGCAACACCTATATCATGGGCGGCGCAAACGGGACGGAACCACCTTTCTCTCTGGATCAGACGACAGGTAAATTAATGTATAATTACCAAGGCAACGCTATAGAAGTCGGCGATACTGCAAATACAGCCGATCTCAAGAAATACAGGGATGAACACCTGTATATGGACATCGGACTGGGCCTGGAATTTGGAAATACCGCTGCTACGAGCAATGAGATCATCTCATCCACTGCCTTTGATATCGCTTTCTCCGGTCTGAGCGCCATCTGGAATGACGAGAGCACTGGTACCGGCGGCAATATAAACCTGAAGATCGATGTGGGCAACAATATCGTGGATAATCAGGCCGCAAAAGACTACCGCGCCAGCATGCCGAAAGGAACTGGAAAAGACAACACAGCCAACAACCTGGTGGATCTCTGCAGCCAGTTAGCTTTAGAGCTCCTTCAAGGAGACGGTGATTTTGACTATCAGTCCTGCGACGCTATGCTCGCAAAATTAAAAGGCTTCCATGAACAGGCCGACAATTCCCTGACAGGCATCGGCGTAAAATCCGATTTCCTTGAGAAATCCGTCGACCGTATGGAATCCAACGAGCTGTCCCTGGCTACGCAGTTAGAGCGCGTGGTCACACCGGACATGGCCATCGCCATCACGAATTATTCGTATTCACAATACGCATACAATGCAGCACTGCGCATCGGTGTCAATCTTTTATCCCAATCTTTCCTTGACTTCATGCGCTAGATCATGTATGATCGATAGAACAGGAATATGAAAAAGGATGAAGTGTTAAGAGAAAGGGGGAAAACAGATGAAACCGCTTATCCAGATAACGACTGTACCGATCAGTTATGAACTAAAGATCCAGAAGGCCCAGGTCGAACGCCACCGCGGCAGCGCCCAACTCCAGATATCCAGGGATAAAGGCGGCCTGCAGGTAAAGAGCGACCCGATCAAAGTCAAGATAGATACTTTCGAGGCCCGCAATTCCATGGTCCCGACTACGCCCACTAGCATCAAACAGGCCGCTGAGAGCGGAAAACAGGCTGCTTACGAGGCCACAGCGAGATGGGCCGCCGACAATCATCTGATGATGAAGGCCAAGATCGGGGAAGATGCAGCCGGACAGATTGCAGAACGCGATTTTATGAACAATATGAAGACAGGTGAATTTGAGATGGGATTCATTCCCAAGGCCGGGCCGAACATCCAGTGGTCCGACCCGGATATCACTGTCCGCTATGAAATGGATAAATTAAACTTCGACTGGAGGATCTCCCAAGGTGACTTCCAGTTCATCCCAGGCGATATCAGCCTGGAGATCACACAGATGCCCGATGTGCGCATCCAGTATATCGGCGGTCCGATCTACGTACCGCCCAGTTCCGACCCCAACTATGAGGGGATCGATGTAATGGCATAAGAACGAACGGTCCAGTCTGTCTTTAAGGACTGGACTGTTGCTCTTTAGAGATCAGAAAGTAAAAGGAGGCCTGACGAAATGGAGATAATGACAAAACATTTTGGATCAATGGAATATACGGAAGAAGAAACCGTCCATTTCCCGGACGGTTTGTTTGGTTTTGAAGATCATAAAGACTATGTTCCCATACCACTCGAAGAAGGCAGCGATGCGATCATCTGCATGCAGAGCTTAGACGACCAGGACGTGGCGTTTATCATGATGAACCCTTTTCTCCTCTCTACCGCTTATCATCCGGATATCGCAGACGCCGACCGGAAGGCCCTGGGCAGCCCGAAGGACGAAGATATCTCTTATTACTGCATCTGCGTCATAAATGAGACTCTCGACGACAGCAGCATCAATCTGAAATGCCCCGTCGCGGTCAACGCGCTGACACGTTCTGCCCGGCAGCTGATCTTAGATCAGCCGGAATATGGCTTCCGCCATCAGATCAAAGACATCTCAAAAACAAGTGAAAAGGAGGATCCCCATGCTGGTACTGCAAAGAAAGAAAAATCAGTCACTGGTCATCGGCGGTGATATCACTGTCTCCATCCTGGAGATCGGCAGCGATTGGATCAAACTGGCCATCGAAGCGCCAAAAGATGTAAAGATACTCCGTGCCGAATTGATGGAAGCCGCCAAGGCAAATCAGGAGGCCGCCAAAAAACTGAGCACGGAGTCTGTCAATACTCTAAAGACTTTGGTCAAGAAACAATAAATCCATCATTCAAATCCATTGGGATTTGTAGACTGCCATTTCCAGGAATCCGCACACATCTGATCGATCCCTCTCAGCGCAGTCCATCCCAGTTCCTTTTTGGCCTTTGACGCATCTGCGTAGCAGGCGGCGATATCTCCTGCCCTCCTTGGCTTTATCTCATAAGGGAGGGTCTTGCCGCAGGCTTTTTCATAGGCATGGAGCACCTCCAGTACGCTGTATCCCCGTCCTGTCCCCAGGTTGTAGATGGACACGCCTTCTTTCGCCTTAAGCTTCTCTACGGCCTTTACGTGGCCCAGCGCCAGGTCGACCACGTGGATATAATCCCGCACGCCTGTCCCATCCGGAGTATCGTAATCATCCCCGAAAACGCCCAGCTTCTCCAGCCTGCCCACCGCGACCTGCGCGATATAAGGCACCAGATTATTGGGGATACCTTTCGGATCCTCCCCGATCTTTCCGGAAGGATGGGCGCCGATGGGATTAAAGTACCGGAGCAGGACCACATTCCACTCCGGATCGCTCACATGGATATCCGTCAGGATCTGTTCCAGCATTCCCTTGGTCTGCCCATAGGGGTTCGTGATCTGTCCTTTCGGACAATCTTCCGTGATCGGCACGAAAGCCGGATCCCCGTACACCGTAGCCGAAGAACTGAAGACGATATCCTTTACGCCGTGCCTGCGCATCACATCGCAGAGGATCAGCGTCCCGGTGAGATTGTTATGATAATACTCCAGAGGTTTCTGCACAGACTCGCCCACCGCTTTCAGCCCGGCAAAATGGATCACCGCGTCGATGGACTCTTTCTGGAAGATCTGCTCCACGCCTTCCCGATCCAGCATATCTGTCTCATAGAAGGGCACGTTCTTACCAGTGATCTCCTCCACCGCCTTCAGGGCTTTTGGGCTGGCATTGCTGAGGTTGTCCATCACGACGATCTCATATCCGGCATTTAATAATTCCGCACACGTATGGCTCCCGATATAGCCTGCTCCGCCTGTCACTAATATCGACATCTTCTCTTTCCTCCTCGATCATCTATTCTTTCCACAGAGACTCCGGGTACTTTCCTGCATCTTTCATCTCCTGGATGGCTTTTTGGACTGCCGCACGGTCTTCTCTGTAGGTCACGCCATGCCATTGATCCGGAGACTCCAACACCTGGACAGTCGCCTTCTCTTCCGTCAGCAGCTCTCCCACCACCGCGGGCAGGAAATATTCGCATTTCAGAGGATCCTCCTCGTATCCTTTTTCCAGGAAGGCCGGAAAACGCTCTTCCAGCTCCCGAAAGATACTCTGGGAAAAGCCCCACATATTCATAGACACGATGCTGTCTGTGGGGATATCCACCCATGTATGCCCATCATCCTCCGTATAAGCGGCGCCGGATCCCCGTTTCTCGATGTGGGTCCGCTCCTGGATCCCCACCAGATATCCGTCCTCGTCCGTCCTGCACACACCCCTGGCCACATGGCCGTTGTCTGTCAGTGTATTCCCCAGGATGTAGCCTACCATGCAGTAGCGGTATCTCTCATCGTCCACATGGGAAGTCAGGTACCGATACAGGCATCTGAAGGCATGGCTCCCGTAATAGTCGTCCGCATTGATCACGGCAAACGGCCCTTTTACCGCCTGCTTACAGCAGAGGACCGCATGTCCTGTCCCGAAAGGTCTCACCCTTCCCTGGGGTACCTGCCAGCCAGAAGGCAGGGCGGTGAGATCCTGGTACACGTACGATACGTCGATAAAACAGCTGATCCTGTCCCCGATCGCCTGCCTGAATTCCCGCTCATTTTCCCTCTTGATGATAAAGACCACCTGGCCGAAACCGGCTTTCTTTGCATCATAGATGGAAAAATCCATGATGATATTCCCATAGCTGTCCACAGGATCGATCTGCTTCAACCCTCCGTAACGGCTCCCCATGCCGGCCGCCATGATGACTAATGTTGGTCTTTCTGCCATCCCAAGCCTCCTTTTTCTATCTCACCTCTGGTATCTTAAACCAGAAACGCACGCCTTTTTCCAGATTTTCTACACCGTATTCGCCCTGGTGGAGCTGGATGATGCGGCGGACCAGATACAGTCCGATCCCCATGTGCCGCTGCTGCAGGGCGTCCTCTTCCCTGCCCTCGCCCTGTTTCGGACGATCCACCACGTAGCCCTGCCAGATCTTCTCCATGAGGGTATCCCCGATCTTCTCCCCCTCGTTGTACACACTCACCCAGACCCAGCCGTCCTCACGGTACAGACATACCTTGATGGCTTTGCCCTGTCCCGTGTGCGAGAGCGCGTTCATCATGAAATTGTCGATGGCCTGCTCCAGATAATAGGCATTTCCGCGGATCTTACAATCCTCCTCCAGGGAAAACTGTTCCTTTATATGCCTCTGTTTAAATAATCCCTGATAACGCACGCGGATATATTCCATGGTATCCGACAGATCCATGACTTTCTGCTCCATCTTCTGTATATGATATTCCATCAGAGAGAGATCCATCAGGTTATTTACCATATCGGACATCCTGTCGATCTCCTCCAGGATGGAATCGTAATAATATTCCTTATCTACCTGTTCTCCCATGCAGTGCAGCATCTCCACCTGGCTGGAGATGATCGCCAGGGGTGTCTTCAGCTCGTGGGAGATATCCGCCACCACATCCCTGCGGATATGGTCCAGTAATTCCTGCTGATCCTTGCTCTTGAGATCCAGACCTCTGTCCTCCCTGGCAGTCTCTTCTGTATCTCCTCCGATCTTCTTTGCCGTATTCCTGAATATGAGATACTGTATCGGCAATCCCACGGCGACAAAGAACAGGCATATCTGGAGCAGAAAGAGCCCCATATACGAGATCGTAGTCCTGACCGCATAGATCTTTTCACGGATATTCACATAATAGAGGTGCCCGTCCTGTTGGATCAGGCCCAGTAACTTTACGGCCTCGGGATTTTTCGTCTCCCTGTCGATCACCTGAGGATCCTCTGAAAATTTATCCTTGCAGAGAATGATGTGCTTATACACCTGGCGTTCTGACGGACCCGAAGGACTCGTCCAGCTCGTATAAAGAGGTGTAAAATCTTCGTCCGCTATGGTAAACAGCAGATTCTCGCTCTCATACTGACTCAGTACGGATCCATCGCTCTCATCCAGTTCTCCGAAATCCATCTCTTTGAGATCGGCAAAAGCGGTCTTGATCATCTTTGATCTCTGATAACTATAATAAAAGGGAGTGAACAGCCAATAAGCCAACGCACTCCCCCCGATGATGACAGCCAAAAACACAGACTCCGTTATGAATAAGGTTTTAGTGATCTTCTTTTCCATCTGCACCCGCCTCAAAAATATAACCCACACCGTATACGGAGCGGATATAATTACATTCCCGCGTCAGCTTTTTTCTCAGCTGCTTGACCAGCGTATCAACGGTCCGCGTCTCACCGATATAGTCAAAGCCCCATACAGCATCCAGGATGTGTTCCCGTTTCAGGACGCGGCCCTGATTTTCCATGAAAAAGAGCAGCAGCTCGTATTCCCTGCGGGTCGTCTCAACATATTCACCTTTCCTGTATACTTTCTGGGCCAGCAGATCCAGGATCAGTTCCCCTGCCTTGAGGGTCTGCCTGTATTTCCCCACCCTTTTTAGGATCGCTTCCACATGGGCTTTGATGATGGATAAGGAGTAGGGTTTCACGATGTAATCATCCGCCCCCCAGGAAAAGCTGTCCAACTGTCCTTCCACCGAAGAATTGGCCGTCAGCATGATCACCGGTACCTGAGAATTTTTCCTGATCTCTTTGAGGACTTCATTCCCGCTGATCTTCGGGAGCATGATGTCCAGCAGGACCAGATCGATCTTATTCATATTATCATAAAAGACATCCAGGGCTTCCTGCCCATCCGCAGCCTGTATCACCTCATACCCCTGGAGCGCCAGGAAATCTGAGAGCGTGCGTAAGAGCTTCGCTTCATCTTCCACGATCAAAAGTAATTTTTTGTAATGCATGTATCTTCTCCAAACATCTCTCTATTTTTAGATATATACTGATTTTACAGAGAAAATGTGATGGAAATTTGTCAATAAAGGGCCTGACAGAAATATGCCAAGCCCTTCCATGTATTACAGTCTTTTACTTATTTCAGGTTGACTTTAGCGCCTTCGCCTTCAAGTTTTGCCTTGATATCCTCAGCCTCAGCCTTGGATGCCGCTTCTTTGACTACCTTCGGAGCACCGTCTACCAGTTCTTTCGCCTCTTTCAGGCCGAGTCCTGTCACTTCACGCACGACTTTGATGACTTTGACTTTGTTCGGGCCTACTTCTGCCAGCTCTACGTCAAATTCGTCTTTTTCTTCTTCCTGTGCGCCCTCAGCCGCGCCGCCTGCTGCTGCCACGACCACGCCTGCCGCTGCAGATACGCCAAACTCTTCTTCACATGCTTTTACAAGGTCGTTCAATTCCAATACAGTCAATTCTTTGATCGCTGCAATAAATTCTTCTGTTGTCAACTTTGCCATTTATCTTTCCTCCTAATATATTTTCTTTATTTCGTTTATCATAAAGGGTCCAACGATCATTCTGCCGCCGGAGCTTCCTCTGCGGGACCTTTTGCCGCCATAGCAGCCTCGCCGCCGCCAGCTTCCGCGATCTGGCTGAGTACGCGGGCGAAGTTCGCCACCGGAGACTGGATGCTCCCGAGCAGCTTGCCGAGCAGTTCCTCTCTGGACGGGATATTAGCCAATGCCTGCATGCCTGCCTGGTCATTGTAATTCCCCTCGACTACACCTGCGATCATCTCAAGAGCCGGATACTGTTTTGCATATTTGCTGAGGATCCTCGCCGGAGCCGTCGCATCATCCGCGGAGATCGCCAGGGCGTTCGTCCCATGCAGATGCTCCATCAGGCACTCGCAGTTGGTCCCCTTAAATGCAAAGTTCATCATGGTATTTTTATATACTTTATAAAGGATGCCTGCTTCCCTGAACTCCTTACGGAGGATCGTATCCTGTTCCACTGTAAGGCCGCTGTAGTTGACCAGCACCACGCACTGGGCATCTTTCACATTGTTTGTTATCTCTTCTACGATCGGCTTCTTCAGTTCAACTTTTGCCATGATCTTCTGCACCTCCTTTGTCTTATTTTTTGTACACATCCCAAAAAGCCCTCCCCATCCGAAGACGCAGAGGGCATATCTCTTCTATCTGAAAAACAGAGAATACGACTCGTCCATCCTCGGCGGGCGGAATGACCTTTATGCCTTCGGGAGATATCCTCGGGCACCCGCTGTCTTCGGTGTGATACCGGCCTTGGCCAGTGTACGATATCCATTTATCTACATTAGCATGATCAAATGGTCTTGTCAAGCTAAATGCTGACTAAAATCTCATCGGATTTACTTTTACACCTGGTCCCATAGTGGGCGCCAAGGTGATGCTCCTCAGATACTGTCCTTTGACCGCGCTGGGCCTTGCTTTTACGATGGCTTCGATCAGTGTCTGGAAGTTTTCCTTAAGCTGCTCTTCGCTGAAAGACGCTTTTCCGATGGGTACATGCACGATGTTCGTCTTGTCCAGACGATATTCGATCTTACCTGCTTTGATATCCTGGATGGCTTTTGTCACATCCATGGTCACGGTGCCCGCTTTTGGGTTCGGCATCAGACCTTTCGGACCGAGCACACGTCCCAGACGGCCTACGATACCCATCATATCCGGTGTCGCGACGACGACATCGAAATCGAGCCATCCATCATTCTGGATCCTGGGGATGAGTTCTTCCCCGCCTACGTAGTCAGCCCCTGCTGCCTGCGCTTCGTCCAGTTTCGCATCCTTTGCAAAGACCAGGACGCGGACTTTCTTACCGGTCCCATGGGGCAGGACGACGGCACCGCGAATCTGCTGATCGGCATGACGGCCATCACATCCAGTACGGATATGAGCTTCGATCGTCTCGTCAAATTTTGCGACTGCCACCTTCTTTGCCAGTCCGATGGCTTCCTCCGGATCATATAATGTCATACGGTCAATGGCTTTTGCAGCCTCCTGATATTTCTTACCTTTCTTCATATCCTTACTCCTCCACTGTGATCCCCATACTCTTTGCTGTGCCGATGATCATGCTCATCGCGGCCTCTAAGGAACCCGCGTTGAGATCTTTCATCTTCGTCTCGGCGATCTCCTGGATCTGGGCTTTTGTCACGCTCCCCACTTTCACTTTGTTCGGAGTACCGGAACCAGATTTTATGTTACAGGCCTTTTTTAATAAAACGGCAGCCGGCGGAGTCTTGGTTATGAAGCTGAAACTCCTGTCCGCATAGACCGTGATCACGACCGGGATCAGCACGTCACCCATGTCCGCGGTCTTTGCATTGAATTCTTTGGTAAACTGTACGATGTTAACGCCGTGCTGCCCGAGTGCCGGACCCACTGGCGGTGCTGGCGTCGCTTTGCCAGCCGGGATCTGTAATTTGATATATCCTTCTACTTTCTTTGCCATAACTGGCACCTCCTTGTGGTGTTGGCGGGAGTCATCCATTCCCTCCCACTGTTCCGTTTACAATTTCCGCACATCAGTAAAACTGATCTCTACAGGCGTCTCGCTCCCGAAGAGTTCCACGCCGATGGTCACAAGCTGCTTGGCCATATTTACGTTGCGGACGACACCGCTGGTATCCTTCCAGGGACCTCCGGTCACCATCACCCATTCCCCTTCTACGTAGTCCACTTCCACGGTCGGTGTGCTGACCTGGATACCAAGGGACTCCATCTCGGCTTCTGTCAGAGGGACCGGCTTCGAACCCGGACCCACAAACCCGGTGACACCTCGGGTGTTGCGCACCACGTACCAGGTGTCGTCGTTCATGATCATATACAGCAGGACATAACCGGGGAACAGTTTCTTCTGTACCACTTTCTGCACATCATTCTTCATTTCCACAACATCCTGCAGCGGCACACATACTTCCAGGATCTGGTCTTCCAGATGCCTGTTGGCGATCGTCTTCTCGATGTTCGCCTTCACCTTATTCTCATAGCCGGAATAGGTATGCACCACATACCATTTTGCCTTTTCTGACATATCCTCATCCTTTTCACAACTTATTTCACCAAGAGATTGATCCCTTCCAGGATAGCCGCGTCAAATATACTGATGAGCACCGCCAGGACTGCAGTGATCGCGACGACGGCTACCGTCTGTTTTACCAATGTCTTCTGATCTGGCCAGATGATCTTCTTGAATTCTGTCCTTAAGCCTTCGAGCCATGCCTTCGCCCGGCCGCCTTTTTTTTCTTTCTCTGCCATAGCCCTGCCCTCACAGATACTGGTTATTTAGTTTCTTTGTGCAGAGTATGCTTCCTGCAGAATCTACAATACTTTCTCGTCTCCATCCTCTCGGGATGGTTTTTCTTTTCTTTTGTTGTATTGTAATTACGCTGCTTACACTCTGTACATGCCAATGTGATCTTCACACGCACGATTTACCACCTCCACTGTTTTCTGTGCCGTTCATATGCCCGGACAGGCCGCGTCGACAGCCTGATAGATCTGGGCATAAAAAAAAGACCCTGATATTCGTCACTACAGCAGTATAGCATATTTATGAAAAGGTCGTCAAGGTTTTTTCAACTGAATATTTAGACGAGCCGAAAAGAGGATAGGAAGATGGGTGTCTTAGAAGAGATGGGTGAACGGGATGAGAGACAGCCCCTCTTGGCAGGGCTGTCTCTTCCTCAAAACGCTCCTATATGATCCTATCTGACATTGACTCTCTGCGCGCTTCCCCACGCGCTGTAATGGCGGTCGTACCCGGCATCTTTATAGCTCCGGATCCTTACATAATATGTCCTGTCCCTGCGCAGTCCTGTCAGGGACGCCGCCGTGGTCCTGCCCGACCTGATCCATTCTTTCGTCCAGCTCCCTCTGAACTTTGAGGACGTGGAATACTGGATCTGGTAGCCGCTGGCTTTTTTATCCTGTTTCCATTTTACGAGTACCCTTCCGGATCCTTTGGCCATCGGCCGGCGGAGCGTAGGCGCTGTCATCCGGACGATCCATACGCTCTTGCCTGCAGCGCTCATCCTGCCGCTGTTATACGCCCGGACCATATATGCATACCGCACGCCGCTCTTAACCCGCACGCTCTTATCTGTATAGCTCACTTTGCCGGCGCCTCTGACTGTGGCGATCATGTTCCATCTCGCTCCCGGGACCTTGCGGTATATGTGGTATCCGGACGCATAGGAGGCTTTTCCCCATCTGACATTGATGCCCGTCGTGGTATTGGTGAGTTTCGAGATCGCGGGCGTCTTCGGTGTCCTGACATCCGATCCTGCCCTACTGCTCCCGTATACGGTCTTCGGATCTCCCGCGCTCTGTGCGGCAGATACCTGCCGCGGCAGCACCGCGATCAGCGCAGCCACTGCTATGAGTATCCCTATCATATATCTTTTCATATCCTACTCCTTGACGATCCCTGTCATAAGCTGTACTTTAATACCGATATATTTTCAGTATAGCACAGATCCATATGAAAGGCAACGACATGAAAAAAATACTCCTTCTGGCCACAGGGGGCACCATCGCCTCCCAGCCCACAGCCAGCGGCCTGGTCCCCCGGCTGACTCCCCAAGATCTGCTCCGGTACGTCCCCCAGATCGATGATATCTGTACGCTAAAGAGCGAGCAGCTCTTCTGTCTGGACAGTTCAAACATCCAGCCCGGACACTGGCAGCAGATGGCCCGCCGGATCTATCAGGCTCTTCCCCATGCGGACGGCGTCGTCCTCTGCCACGGGACGGATACGATGGCGTACACCGCCGCCGCCCTCTTTACCATGCTGCCGGGACTGGATAAACCTGTGGTCCTCACCGGCTCTCAGCTTCCCCTTGAGGCCGATCACACGGATGCCATAAAGAATCTGGAAGACGCATTCTCCGTATGCGCCAGCGGGCTGTTTCCGGGCGTGACCCTCGTTTTTGACGGGGAGATCATCTCCGGAGCCTGCGCGTATAAGATCCACACCACGGATCCCCACGGTTTTACCAGCATCAACCTTCCCGGCATGGGAACTGTCAAAAAAGGAATCATCCACATGAACGAGGAGCGAAAGCCGCCCAGATCCGTCCCGGAAGATCCTAGGCAGACCGTACAGCTTAAGGATCGTCTGGAACCCCGGATCTTTTTGTTAAAGCTGATCCCAGGCATGGACGGAAAGATCCTGGATCATCTGCGGGCGCTGGATTACGCGGGGGTCGTGATCGAAGCCTTCGGCACCGGGGGCATCCCCTGTCTGGACGACAGTTTCCCCGAGGGGATCCGGCGCTGCACATCCCAGGGGATCCCGGTGGTGATCACCACCCAATGCGCCCAGGGCGCGGCGGATCTGAGCCTCTATGAAGTGGGCGTCAGAGCGGCTGAGGCCGGCGCGGTCTGCGGGCAGGGTCTGTCCACGGAAATGCTCTGCATCCGGCTGATGTGGGCGCTGGGCCAGACAAGGGATCTGGATCAGGTCAAAAGGCTCTTGTTCCCGTTGGCGATCTGATAGATCCGCTCCATGTCCTTCATGTTGAGCCTGAACACGCCGATCGTCCGGGTATCCTCGTAACTGCATTTGAAAGCCAGTTCACGGATGTCGCTGTCCGAAAGCTCTAATCCCAGCTCTTTCAGATCCGTAGGCATCTCGATGGAACGGAAGAAATCTTCCAGGGCTTCGATGCCCGCCAGGGCCGTCTTCTCAAAATCCATCCCGTCGCAGGCGATCCCGAATACATTCGTGGCAAACTGTGCGAAACGTTCCGGGTTCGCTTTATAGACATACCGTGCCCAGCTCCCCCAGATAGCGGCCAAGGCCGCTCCATGCGTGACATCGTAGCGGCCTCCCAGCTCATGGGCCAGCTGGTGGCAGGCCCAGTCTCCTCCGCCCGTACCGCAGCCCATCAGCCCATTGTGGGAGAGGCTCCCCGCCCACATGATCTCCGCCCGGGCATTGTAATTGCCCGGCTCGCTCATCAAGATCCGCGCATTGTAGATCACGGTCTGCATCAGCGCCTCACTCATGCCGTCTACGATCTCCATCGTCTCGATATTGACGAAATACCGCTCCATGGTGTGCATCAGGATATCCACACAGCCGCATTCTGTCTGGTACTGGGGAAGCGTGTAGGTGAGACGGGGATTTAAGATGGCGAACCGGCACCGGCCCAGGTCACTGTGACAGCCCCTCTTGAGCCATCCGTCTTCATTGGTGATCACCGAGGAATCACTCATCTCACTCCCGGCGGCCGCGATCGTCAGGACAGCGCCTATGGGCAGACAGCCGTGGATCTCGCGGGTATGCGTATAAAATTCCCACACGTCAGCCTCCGGGTCGGCCACCCCGTAACCGATCGCCTTACTGGAATCGATCACACTCCCGCCGCCCACAGCCAGGATAAAATCCACGCCCTCTTTTTTACACAGGTCGATGCCCTCGTATACTTTCGAGAGCCGGGGGTTCGGTCTGACCCCTCCCAGGGAGACATAAGAAAGCCCTGCCTCCGTGAGCGAATCGAAGACCTGGTCCAAGAGTCCCGACTCACGGGCGCTCTTTCCGCCGTAGTGAACGAAGACTTTATGGCCGCCTGACTCTTTGATCAGCTCTCCCACCTGCAGATGTGTATCCTTTCCAAAGACCACCCGGGTCGGGATGTATAATCCAAAATTTCTCATCTTCTTCTCCTTCCTCTGATCCCATCTCGTATTAAGGATATATTATCACGATCCAGGGATCCTTTCAATTTCCTTTGAGCGATCTTACAGAAACAGCCCTATCTCTCGATAGGGCCGCTCTTAAGATATCGTATTTACTTGACCTTCACTTTCTTTGCACCGCTCCAGCCGCTGTAATAGATCTTACCGTTTACTTTCTTATAACTGCGGATCCGCACGTAATATGTGCCTTTCTTCTTCAGATTGCTCACAGTCTTCGACGTGGTCTTTCCAGACTTTATCGTTACATTTCCAAGGTTCTTCTTAAACTTGCTGGAAGTGGAATACTGGATCTTGTATCCGCTTGCCTTCTTGTTCCGCTTCCATTTTATGAGCATCTTTTTGGAAGCCTTGCCGGATGCTTTTGTGAGCGCCGGTGCTTTCATCCGGTAGATCTGCATTCCTTTCTTGTCATAGCTGCTCAGTTTTTTCCCGTTGAATGCCCGGACTGTATAGAAGTAGCGCGCGCCGTTCTTGGATCTTATGGACTTATCTGTATACGTCAGTCTATCCCTGCCGTTGACTGTGGCGATCCGTTTCCATTTTGTCTTCGCCGTTTTCCGGTATACATTGTAGCCGGATGCATTGGAGGATCTTTTCCATTTTACCACGATCCCCGCGCTCTTATTGGTCA
>CAJTYN010000002.1 GCA_910584115.1 uncultured Lachnospiraceae bacterium | reverse complement strand
GCCTCCACGGCGCGGATCGCCACCTCCGCCATATCCGGCTGGGGTTCCCGGGTGGTCAGCTTCTGCAGGGCCAGACCCGGCTTGCTCAGCAGGCTTATGAAGCCCTGATCACTGCTCCCCGCCCAGCGGATAAATTCATAGGAGATCCCCGCGATCAGCGGCAGCAGAACGATCCGAAGCAGCACCTGCATCCATTTCGCCTCGATGGGAAGGAGCGTGATGCCAAAATGGATGATCACGCTGACCACCATCACGAACAGCAGGAAACTGGTCCCGCATCTCTTGTGCTGCCGGGAACTCTTCATCACATTTTCCACATTCAGCTCCCAGCCGTTCTCCACGCAGTTGATGCATTTGTGCTCGGCTCCGTGGTACATGAACACCCGCTGGATATCCTTCATCCGGGAGATCAGCACCAGATAGGCCAGGAAGATCAAGATCCTCACCACCGCCTCCGCCGCGGCGAAAGCCATATCCGACCGGGTAAAGGACCGCACCGCCTGGGCAACCCAGTAGGGCAGCACCATAAAAAGTCCCACGGAGAGCACCACGGAGAGGATGACCGTGGCATACATAAATAAGCTCTCCGTCTGCTGCTGTTTCTTTTCCCGGGCCTGCTCTTCCTCCCGGGAGAGGTCCTGCGCCGCCTCCTCTTCCTCGTCCTCAAAGAACGAGGCCGAATACATCAGGCACCTCGTCCCCACCACGAGGGAGTCCACAAAACTGACCACGCCGCGCAGGAGCGGCCACTTCATCCATGTATGTTTTCCGAAGACGCTCTTATAGTCTTCGATCTTGACCTCTATCTCTCCGTCCGGCCTGCGCACGCCCACGGAATATACGTCCCCATGACGCATCATGATCCCTTCCATGACGGCCTGCCCGCCGATATTCGATGATCTCATCGCTGCCTCCAAACGAAAAATAGGGCGAGATCATACACCTCACCCTGTTCATTCCACTATATACGCCTTTTACTGAATACCATATTTCTTATTAAATTTGTCGATGCGCCCGCGTGCCTGTGCGGCCTTCTGCTGTCCGGTATAGAACGGATGGCATTTGGAACAGATCTCCACGTGGATATCTTCCTTCGTGGAACCTGTGGTAAATGTGTTGCCGCAGTTACAGGTCACCGTCGCCTGATAGTATTCTGGATGGATTCCTTCTTTCATGCTCTTCACCTCTATCTATTTTTTTGATCTGGCTTGTGTTCATCCCACATAAACGCTTCATGGATTATAGCACGTTTTATGTCAGAATGCAAGACGTTTAGATAAATTTCTGCTTCCGCGCGATCTGCACGAACTCATTGTTGTTCTTCGTCCGGGCAAACATGTTCAGGACCTGCTCCACCGCCTCCTCTGCTTTCATGCCGTTCAATGCCTTGCGCATATTGTAGACGGCCTCCTGCTCTTCCGGACTCAGCAGCAGATCCTCCCTGCGGGTGCCGGACCGTACGATGTCGATGGCCGGGAAGACACGTTTCTCCTGCAGTTTCCTGTTCAGGACCATCTCCATGTTCCCTGTCCCCTTAAATTCCTCGTAGATCACATCGTCCATCTTGCTGCCCGTGTCCACCAGCGCCGTCGCCAGGATGGTCAGGCTGCCGCCTTCCCGCATGTTCCTGGCCGCTCCGAAAAAACGCTTGGGCATGTGCAGGGCCGCCGGATCCAGACCGCCGGACAATGTCCTGCCGCTGGGCGGGATCGTCAGGTTATAAGCCCTGGCCAGCCGGGTGATGCTGTCCAGGAGGATGGTCACGTCTTTCTTATGTTCCACGAGCCGCTTCGCCCTCTCGATGACCATCTCGGAGACACGTTTGTGGTGCTCCGGCAGCTCGTCAAAGGTGGAATAGATGACTTCCACGTTTTTTCCCACGATGGCTTCCCGGATATCCGTGACCTCCTCCGGGCGCTCATCGATCAGCAGGATGATCAGATGCATCTGCGGACTGTTCTTCAGCAGGGACTTGGCCACATCTTTCAACAGGGTGGTCTTTCCCGCTTTCGGCGGGGAGACGATCATCCCCCTCTGGCCTTTCCCGATCGGATTGATCAGATCCACGATCCGCATGGCCATGCTCCCCCCGGGCCTCTCCATCATCAGACGCTCATCAGGGAAGATCGGCGTCATATCTTCAAAATTAAAGCGCCGCATCTCATTGGGTGCGATCCCGTTGATGGAAGTCACGTATAGGAGCGCGCTGAATTTTTCCGACTGGGTCTTGATCCGTATGTTTCCCTGGAGGATATCCCCCGTTTTCAGGCCAAATCTGCGTATCTGAGACGGTGAGACGTACACGTCGTTGTCACCCGGCAGATAATTTTCACAGCGGATGAATCCATACCCATCCGGCATCACTTCCAAGATCCCGTCCGCTCTCTGCCCGCTGTCTAACTGGGCAGTCTCCACCGGGATCCGCTCCTCGGCCCTGCCCCCATCTTTCACGACAGCTTTTTCTTCTGCCTTGACCTCTGTTTTTTCCTTATCTTTTTCATCTTCTGCCAGCATAGCTTCTACCAGTTGGCTCTTTTTCAACGAAGAGATACCTTTTAGTCCCCTCTTTTTTGCCAGATCCCGCAAAGCTGCTACCGACAGGGATTCATATTTTTCTCTCATGATCCTCTCTTTCTCTTAACGCTCACAAACACCTACATGGGTAAATCTGTCCGAACTGAATGGATGTATTGCCGGCATCTGCAGAAATACCGGCCTGGACAGGCTGATGAACTACGAATGTATCTATTCTATCATATAATCTCCTAAAATAAAAGCCCTACTTTCTCTTTCCCATATAGTGAAAGAAAAAACTCTCCTCATATCCATACGCAAAAAACTGCCTGCTGCAGGTCTGCAGGATCCCCCGATCATCCGTGGCAAAGTCCTGGAAGCTGTAGACCGTCTCCACCGGCCGCGCCCCCTGCAGCACCGTGTTCGTCATGCTGCGGCAGATCTCCGAGATCGGCGTGACCGCACCCACGGACACCGCCAGGATCACCGCCCACCGCGCCCATCTCTTCCGGCATCCTAAGATGTGGCGCATCAGGCTCACCGCCAAGATCAAGAGCCCCGGGATCGAGGCCCGCATGGCAAAGTCATTGGCCGGCGTCATCCTGTACAGCGGGATCAGCGCCAATTCTGCCAGAGCCAGCCACAGATAGTCGTATTTCCTCAGATGACCCTTCAAGAACGGCAGATAGATCCCCACCTCCAGTGCGATGAACAAGAGATGATGCCCTATCAGATCCCCAGCCGGATAATATCTGAAGATCCAGCCTTTCACAGGTATGCTCCCGGGATTCGACAGGTAAAAACTCCCGAAGACCAGCAGCATAAGGAACGGGAGCAGGATATTTTCCCAGGTCAGCGCCTTCTTCCATTCCCGCCTGTTCCGAAGGACCGCGTAAGCCGCCAAGGGCAGCATCCCGAAAGTGGCAAAGGGTGAATAGGCAAATATCAATGCGCAGACTCCCACCGCCGCCACATCCCGACGCATGTTGAGGAATATCGTCACGATCAGCCATGCTGGGATCGCCTGATTGAACACCCAATACAGCAGCGTGGTATCCGAGGAATACTGAAAATACGTACACCACCACTCCAGATGGGCGCCCAGTTCAAAGTCCCCCCGCAGCAGCCGATACCCGAGGGCGTCGTACCCGCCAAAGAAGATGAAGATCCCGGGGATCACCCAGGAGCACCGCTTCAGATACCGATGGATCTGGTACAAGACCAGCATCACCCCCAGATAGGCCCACAGGAACAGAAACACGTTTGCCGCCAGTTCCCCGCCCCCGCACAGGCCCGCGATCTTCGAGAGCAGCGCGGGCGGCAGCCAGAAACAGAAATAATACACAAACGCCACGGTGTCGCTGCCGATCACCGCCTGGACGGACGGCCTCTGAGATGAAAGATCGTAGAACACAGGCCAGGGCTGCTCCACCAAGTCCCGATAGATCGGATTGCGCACGAAATGATCGCTGTTCTGATAGGAAAGGCCCCCGATCCCGCTGAACAGAAGCCAGATGAACACGACCACACATAATGTGACCCAATATTCAGGCTCATATCTAAATCTCACACAGCCCCCGCCCGTACACAGCCTCTGGCTCACGCGCATGAACAGCCACAAAAAGAGCAGGCACAGAGGAACAGCCAGCAAAAACTTCAGCCATCCCATAAAAAACAGAAAAACCGGTAAAAAAATATAGAGAAGAGACAGCGCCATGCCTTTATCCCGCCGCAGCGCCTGTCCCCAACACAAGATCTTTTCCATCTGATCCTCCAAACATCTTTTCTCATTCGATCGACCGCCTTGTATTCTACCAGATTCCAAAAAGATCTGCAATATATGAACTTCTATCTATTGACAAAACGTTTTCCTCTATATATAATGATACAGTATGTTTCCGGTGGAATGTCCGTGTCTGTCCACCGGGATGGATCGTATCACGAAATGATACGGTCACCACAGATCCATCATCAAAAGATCCACAGGAATGGGAGGTGCCACAGTTGGCTAATATCAAATCCGCAAAGAAAAGGATCCTGGTAAACAGGACAAGGGCTGCCAGGAATAAAGCGACCAGGTCTGCTGTAAAGACTTCTATCAAGAAAGTATACGCAGCCATTGACCAGAACGATAAGGAAGCTGCGACAGCGGCTCTGTCAAAAGCTGTTTCAACGATCGGCAAAGCGACATCAAAAGGTGTTTACCATAAAAACACATCATCTCGGAAGATCTCCCGCTTGACAAAAGCGGTAAATGCTCTGAACTGATCAGAGCGATCTTTGAAAAGGACAGCCTCCCCTCTTGGGCTGCCCTTTTTTATTGCAAAGATCCTGATACAAAACATCTGACTTTCATCTTGAACTGTATTGTACGATCAGCAGTTCCACGCTCAGCCGGTCCCCCAGTCGGCCGGTCTTCACGTCCTCCTCTGCACTGGTAAGATCCTCCACCGCCTGTCTGAGCCGGTCTTTCTCATAACCTTTCACACAATTTACATAATTCCGCGCCACAAACCCAGGGATCCCCAATGTCTTACTGATCTCCTGCTGCCCTTTCCCTTCCTCCAGCATCTCTTTTGTCTGCATCAGCTGCCTGAACTGACGGGCCAGCAGATAGAGGATCCTCATGGGCGGCTCCCGCAAGGCCAGCAGATCCTCATACAGATCCAGGGCCTTCTTCTGATCCCGCTCCGTCACGGCCCGCACCATGTCGAAGATCTTATTGGTGATCTGGGTGACGCAGACCGCCTCGATATCCTGCGCCGTGATCTTGTCACTGCCCATCGTGTAGCAGATCAGTTTTTCTGCTTCCTGATAGATATTCCCCATGTCAGAACCCACTTTGGACATGAACAACTCCATATCTTTTTTCGTGATGCGCCTGCCGCCCCTGGAGAATATCCCCAGAACCCACTGCGTCAGGGTCTTCTCATCCTGGACGGCGAACTCCACGGCCCTGCCCGCCTTCCCCACCGCCTTGTACATGCGGCTGCGCTTATCCACCTGGTCTTCCACAAAGACCATGCACAGATAGTCGGGAAGCTCTTTCATATAGTCCGCCAGCCGGTCGCATTTATTTTTGAAAAAGCCGCTGTCCTCCACCAGGATGACCCGCCTCTCTGCCAGGAAGGGCATCGTCTCCGCCAGCTCGATCAGCGGACCCACGTCAATGTTCTTTCCCTGGTAGGATGCCATGTTCATCGTGTCCCCATCGGGGATCAGCGCTCTTAACAAGTGCTTCTTGTACTGCTGCTTCAGATAACTCTCGTCCCCATATAATAGATATGCTCTTTTCAGCTCTCCTGACTGGATATCCTGTTGTATATTTTTCATAAGACCTCCGTATCCTGCTCACTCTAATGCAGATATGCCTCTGCCCGGATCATGCCGTCCTTTATATCTAAGGTAACCGCTCCGCTGTCTTTTGTCAAGAACACATGGCATCTGTTTTTTTCCAGCCGGGCCAGCGTATCCGGGTGGGGATGGCCGTATGTATTCGTGGCGCTCGCCGACGCCACAGCCACCTCCGGACGTACTTCTGCCAGGAAGCCGTCCCCTGTGGAATATCTGGAGCCGTGGTGGGCCACTTTCAGGAAATCACAATCCGCCAGACGGCCCGCCAGCGCGCTCTCCCGCTCCTCGCCGATGTCCCCTGTGAACAATCCCTGAAATCCCCCCTCCTCCAGCAAAAGGACCAGGGAATCTTCATTGATATCTCCCGTCTGCCCTTTTGAAGGCGGGGAGAGCGCCTGCCAGGACACCGGCCCGGCCCGCACCTGGTCCCCGGCATTCATATAGGAGACTTCTGTCCCGGCCTGCACTGCCAGGAGGGCCAGCTTTTCCCGGCCGGGATCTTCTGTCGTTGTTCCCGGAAGGATCAGCCGGCTGATCCGCAGGGATGTCTGACCCGTCCGGATCATCTGGAAGATCTCCTCGATCCCATTGATATGATCCGCGTCCGTATGGCTGACAAAGACCGCATCCACCCGGCTGATCCCTCTGCTCTTCAAGAACGGCAGGATCGTATACCGGCCCACTTTCTTCTGACTGCTGCTGCCCCCGTCCACCAGGAAACAAGCGCCCTTCGATGTGCGGATCACCGCCCCGTCCCCCTGCCCCACATCCAGACATGTGATCTCCAAAGATCCGTGGGAACGACAGCACAGAGACAACGTCCCCGAAAGCCAGCACAGCAGGACAAGGGCCGTGCCTGCCGCCCGCCAGCGCTTTTCTTTTTTTATACTGATGAGCTTTTGCCCCAGAAAGAGTCCGGTCGCCAGCAGACAATAATAGACAACGACCTGCCACATCTCGGGCTTTCCCAGGATCAGGACCGCGCCCGGGAGGCCTTTTGCCGTCTCACACAGGAACTGGTAAAAACGGATCAGTACGCAGGCCGGGAACAGGAGGATCCGCGCTGCGGGCAGCATCCACAACCCGGCAGCCGCGCCCACCCAGCCGCAGACCAGAACGATCCCCAGCGTAGGGACTGCCAGCAGGTTGATCAGGACCCCATAGAGGGGAACTTCGTAGTAAGACCATAGGATCAGAGGAAGGGTGGTCATCTGCACGGCCACGCCCATCTGCAGGGTCTGTCCCAGTTTTTTTACGATCCTATTCTTTATCTTGCCAAATGAGAAGATCTGCTCAGACAGCGGCAGGACAAGACCCACCGCACAGATACAGCCGCAGGATAAGAGAAACCCGCTGTAATACAGATATGCAGGGTTGTCCAGCAGCAGAAGGATCACAGACAGCGACAGGGCGCTCAGAAGATCATAGCTCCTGCCCACGATCCTTGCCGTCATGGCCAGGCCGAACATGCCCAGCGCGCGCATGGTGGCGACGCTCTCCCCCGCCAGGAGGCCGTAGAGGATCATCATGCCGGCGGCCGCAGCTGAGGCCGGCCGGATCCCCAGCCCCAGTCTCTGGAACAGATAGAAACACATCATGCCCAGAAGGCTCAGATGCATCCCTGATATAGAGATGATATGAGAGAGGGATCCTGCCGCCAGCAGGTTTTTCTCCTCCTGTCCCAGCAGCCTCTTCTCCCCGACCACCATAGCGCAGAGTATCCCCGCCTCTTTTGGCACGGCTTTCTCCAGGGAGCACGCCAGCTTTTCCCTGAGCTGCCGCAGTCCTTCCCGCAGATGCCAGACCTGTCCGCCGCCCGCCGTCAGTCCCTGCCCGCTCATCCGGTAATAGATCTTCTTCGTCTGATGATAGAGACGGCTGTCAAACTCCCCCGGATTCCTGGGGCCGCTGATCTTCTGCAGCCTGCCGCTCACCTGCGCCCAGGTCCCGAGAGGCAGCGCACTGCCACAGTCTTCCTGCATATATACGACCACACGTCCCGCTAATTTTTTTGAAATATCCCCGACTCGGGATCTCAGATAGACATCTTTCAGACAGATGCCCATAGAATTTTCTGAATAGATATACTGACAGATCCGTCCACAGATCAGCGCCTGTCCTTTTTCGCCTATATAGCGCCCATCCTCCTCAAGCCGGATATCCGGGGACCGGACAGGCATGATCCCCGTCAGATCCCCCAGCCAGATCGCCGCTATAAATAACAGGCACAGCCAGCACATAGGCCGTTTCACTCAATACCCACTTCCTTTTTATCTCGTCTGATCGATCAGTTCCTCATTTTTCTTGTAAGACTGGTCCAGATCCATCTGCTCACCGTAGGTGATATCCGTGACCCCGTCGATGGACAGCTGCACTTTCTCCACGCGGCATGTATCGATCAGGGAATTTACGATCGAGTAGACCGGGAGTTCTTCCCTGAGCGGAAGAGGCTCCTCCAGGAAACTCCTGTTCAGGTTCACATAACAGACTTTATCCATGGTGGTCACCGACACGATCTTAGTCGTGGAGGGCATCGTGGGGTTTCCCGCTTCTTTCGGCCCTTTTAACAGCTGCTCCACGACCACCGTCTCCAGGGTCACATTACTGGGAAAATAGACTTTTCTCTCCTCCGAGATCAGTCTTTCCCCGTCCTCGCTGGCAAAATACAGGACCACATCGGCCGTCTGATAGGAATTTAAGTCTTTCCCGGAACTCTCCAGGAAGCTCTCCTCATTCATGATCCCGATGGGTTTCTTATTTGAATCCAGGAAGGGCTTGCCGTCCACCTGAAATTTCACGTATCCGATATCTGAAAGCTGCGAGAAAGTCTTCACCACCCCTGCCCGGGCCAGCACTTCCCTGGCCGCGTCCATCTGCAGATACTCTTTGCTGAAATCCAGGTTCAGCACCCCGTCGTGGACGCTGTGGGTCACGATCTCTACCCCCTCCGGCAGCAGGCTGATATCATCCTCCCCGTGTTCCTTGCCGTTCAAGAGTTTCATAAAATCCTGGAGCATGGCCTCCGTCGTCTCTTTTGACGGCGTATAGGCCACCGGGACCAGCTCTGTCTTCGTCTCATCGATATGGTAAAAATAATACTCTGAGTCCGGTACTTTACCTCCCTGCTCTCCAAAAGAGCATCCCGTCAGCGCAGCCTGGACCAAAAAAAACAGACACACCCACTTTTTCATGGCCACCTCATTTACACCCTCCCATCTTCAGGGGATATAAGATACGGGGATCCGCACCGTAAACGTCGTCCCCTCCTCTTCCTTGCTGTTTACACTGAGCACCCCGTGGTGCATCAATATGGCGCTCCTGGCAATGGAAAGCCCCAGGCCGGTCCCCCCGATCTCCCTGGAATGGGATTTGTCCACCCGGTAAAACCGCTCAAAGATCCGCTCCAGGGATTCCTCCGGGATCCCCATGCCGGAATCCGCGACCATCACATAAAAATATTTATGATCCGCATCCAGGGACACCCGCACCCAACCGTCGTCCACGTTGTATTTAATCCCATTCTCAACCAGATTTGAGATGGCCAGCGTAAATTTCATCTCATCCACATCCGCTTCCACCGGACGGAAACTATCCAGGATCAGGTCTATGTTGCGCTCGTCGGCTATGGGGCGGAGCCTCTTTAAGATCTGCTCCAGCAGATCATTGATGTTCAGATGCTCGATCCGCAGGTCAGAGACTTTCTTATCCAGCTTCACCAAAGAGAGCAGATCCGTGATGATCTTGCTCTCCCGGTCAATCTCCACGGTGATATCCTGCAGAAATTCCTGGTAGAGTTCTTCCGGGACACCCTCCTGGCCCACGAGAGAATCTGCCAGCACTTTCATGGACGTCATCGGCGTCTTCAGCTCATGGGATACATTGGAGACAAATTCCTGTCTGGATTCGTCCAGGATCTTCATCCTGTTCAGCATCTTATTGAATGCGTTGGTGATCAGCTCTGTCTCCGTATAATCTTCTACGAGTATATCTTCTTTCTGGTATCCGTCTGTGATCTCCTCGATGGCTTTTGTGATCTTGTTGAAAGGTTTCACCAGCGCGCGGGAAGCCACGTAGGAGATCGCCGCCACCACCAGGGCGATGATCGCCAGGAAGAGGATCACAGTCCGCTCCAAGAACTCGATCGACGAAGCGATCTCACCGGCGGAGATGCTGACGAGCATGACCCCCTGCAGCTCTTTTTGATCCGTACCCTTGATGGGTACTGTCAGCTCGATATATCTGTTTTCCTTATTGTAGTTGCTGGTGGCCCTGCCCTCCAGACACCGGATCACATCCGCGGCGACCACAGTCTTTCCCTCATCCAGCCCATACGTGTCTTTGATGATCTTAAAATAATTGTTGATCAGCAGGATCCTCCCGCTGTACACATTGGAGAGCACCTCGATCTGCCTCTCGATCACCTTCGACGCCGGGTCTTCCAGATATCCCACGTCCATGAGCTGGTTGCACAGGATATCGCACTGGCTGCGCACATTGCTGATGCGCAGGGCGACTGCCCGCTTTTCGTAAGAATGGATGACCGCCTCCGCTATGACCAGACATGGCACGATGCCCAGCACGATCATGATGATCATGATGCGGAAGCGCACACTATTAAAGAATGTTGACTTTTTTTTCGGCATCCCACGCACGACCTATCCCTGAAAATAGTATCCCACACCCCACTTTGTATGCACATATTTCGGCTCACTGGGATTGACCTCGATCTTCTCCCTGAGCCTGCGGATATGTACATCCACAGTCCTCACATCCCCCGGGTACTCGTAGCCCCACACGATGTTCAGGAGATTTTCCCGACTGTACACCTTATTGGGATTGAAGATGAGCAGTTCCAGCACGTCAAATTCTTTTGCCGTCAGGTTGACCTCCCTGCCGGAGATGAACACGCGCCGTCCCTCGCAGTCTAAGCGCAGCTCGCCCACCTCTATGGTCTTGGCCTTCTCCTGGGGATTGCTGTCCTGATGGGCGCGGCGCATGATCGCCTTGATCCGCGCTTTCACCTCCAGGATATTGAAGGGCTTCGTGATATAATCATCCGCCCCGTATTCCAGCCCCATGATCTTATCCATGTCCTCCCCTTTTGCCGTCAGCATCACGATCGGCACATTTGAAAACTCCCGGATCTGCTGACAGACTTCCAGTCCGTCCATCTTCGGCAGCATAAGATCCAGCAGGATGATATCATAATGGTTCTCCTGGGCAAGTTCCAGCGCTTCCTCGCCATCATAGGCACAATCCACATGCATGTCATCTTGTTCCAGGCTAAAACGTATGCCTTTTACGATCAGTTTCTCATCGTCTACCACCAGTACCCTTTTACTCATGAATGATAACCTCTCTAATCACTGAAATATTTATCCCACTGAGATCTCGTCCTTGATCTTGTCAAAGACGCCGTCCTTGATGCCGTCCACCCGCTTGATATCCTCGATCGACTGGAACGCCCCGCAGGTCTCCCGGTAAGAGATGATCGCCTGCGCCCGCGTCTCCCCGATCCCATTCAGGCTCTGTAAGGCCGCCGCATCCGCAGTATTGATATCCACTTTGCCGTCGTCCGCTGGCGCATCGGGTCCGTTTACGGATGCCTCGGCAGTGACCTGATGCACCTGAGTCTCCCCCGTGCAGCCGCATGTGACCTCTATCACGGGACTGATCTCTACCGACGCCAGCGCGCTTTCGATCATCGCGCGCAGCGTCTCCTCGTCCACCTGGATATCTCCTCCCTGCGGATCCTCTGCACTCGATACCGTCTCTGTGCCCACGTTAAAGACAGGCTCCTCTGCGCTCCGTCCGCAGCCAGTCCATAATATGCATATACTAACAATAGAAAAACATATACACATGATCTTTCTCTTCATAACAGTCCTCCCTGACAGTCTGTATCTGTAAGGACTCCTGACGAGCGAAGACCATGCATGACCATTTATCATTTTAACGAATGGCTACGTTTTTTACAATAGAAAATCAAAAAAATTATATTTTTTTCAGAATTGTGCTATGTACTTTTTTGTTACAGGTTATCCTTGCCGTCGCGGGCCGTCCGGCGTATAATAGATAAAAAACATCATCAGAAAGGCTGCAAAGATATGGGTATCAAAATTCCGATCGAGACATCTGCCCGGCACATACATATCTGCAAAGAGGATTTTGAAAAATTATTCGGGACAGGCTCTGAGCTCACTTTCGACAAAGAACTGAGCCAGCCGGGACAATTCCTGGCCAAAGAACGGCTCACCGTCATCGGCCCGCGGGGCAGTTTCGAGAACATCGCCCTCTTAGGACCGCTGCGCCCCCAGACGCAGGTGGAACTCTCACTCACCGACACGAAGAAGCTGGGGATCCCCGCCATGATCCGCCAATCCGGCGATATCGCAGGCACACCGGGCTGCACCCTCTCCGGCCCGAACAGCACCATCGACATCGAGACGGGCGTGATCGTCGCCAAAAGGCACATCCACATGACGCCTTCCCAGGCATACAAGATGCGCGTGAAGGACAACGACACGGTCTTCGTCCTGACCAGGAGCTACGAACGGGCCCTGATCTACGCCGACGTGGTCGTCCGTGTCAACAAAAATTTTGCTCTCGCTATGCATGTAGATACGGACGAGGCCAATGCTTTTGCCAACGAAAAAGAACCCTACGGCGTGATCATCAAGCTCTTTGACAACGACACTTACGATGTGGACGAATGGATCGACGAGATCCTCTCCGGGATCGAGCGATAAAAAGAAAATTTTTATAAAGTTTTCGATCCTCGTTTGTAAACGGACCGCATACGTGTTATGATAAGGATAAGACATTACGAAAAAGAAGGTGGAAGATTGGATCACGCAAGAAAACATGGCCCCAGGACAGCGGTCCCGGAGGGTCCCGTCCGTCTCATCCTGCAGGCCATCGCGCAGTATAAGCACGGACTCATCATCGTACTGTATGGCATTTTTTACATGACCGCATTTTCTTATCTGGAGAAGAACGTCCAGCACGGCTACCACATTGTCCACGTGTTCATCGATGACTATATCCCGTTCTGCGAATATTTCATCGTGCCGTATATGCTGTGGTTCCCGTTCCTGGCCACAACACTGGTGTACTTTATATTTTTTAATAAAGATAAGCAGGAATATCATTCCTATATCAGGAACCTGTGCACGGGGATGACGATCTTCCTGGCGGTCTCCTACCTGTATCCCAATGGACATCAGCTCCGGCCGGATACATTTACACGTTCAAACCTGTGTGTGGACGCGGTCAGATGGCTCTACGCTACGGACACTGCCACGAACATCCTCCCCAGTATCCATGTGTTCAACTCCTTGGCCGCCTACATGGCCATCTCCCGGTGCCGTTCCCTGGCCGGACGTCCCTGGATCAAGAGGGCGACGCTCGTCCTGGTGGCATCCATCGTACTGTCCACCATGTTCTTAAAACAGCATTCCGTGGTGGATGTAGTCTTGGGCACCGCCATGGCCGGACTGGGCTATCTGTTCTTCTACCAGTATCCCGCCCGGAGATACACCCGGCAGGTGGCCGCGAAATTTTCTTATAAATAGAAAAGACGCCGCAGATCCCCAAAAAAGGTCTGCGGTCTTTTTCGCACCGTAACGGATGAAGGGGGATATCTGAAAATGATCGAGACCAAGGACCTGATCCTCGATAAGGCAGAGTTTTCAGACTGGAGAGAAATGTATCAGAACGTCTGGTCACGGCCGGAAAGCGCAAGATACATGGCCTGGGATATCACTACGAATGAAGAAGATGCCAAGATCAGGATCATGAAGACCATCGCGTTTCAGAAAGAACATGATACATATCTGGTCTATGAAAGATCCAGCGGCCGAGCGATCGGGTTCGCCGGAGTAGAAAGGATCGGCCCCTACATTTATCAAGAGACGGGGATATGCCTGGGACCGGATCATGTGGGAAAAGGGTTCGGCAAGCAGATCCTCCACGGTCTGATCCGCTATTGCAGAGAAGATTTCGATGCAAGAGGATTTATCTATTCCACAAGAGCGGACAACATCGCTTCCGTCCGTTTAGCAGAGTCCTCCGGTCTTACGCTGCTCTCTTCTGTGCCGACGATGAGCAGAAAAGACGGACGCTGCTATGACCTTTTGCGATACAGCTTAACACTATCGAAAGAAGACTATGACCATGAAAAAAAATATTTACAGAGCAGATCTTGCAGACCTGCCAGAGATCCTGCAGCTGCAATACCTCGCATACCAAAGTGAGGCGGACCTGTTCGAGAACAGAGATATACCGCCCCTGAAACAGACGCTGGAGGATCTGACTGATGAATACGGCGCGGGCGTCATCCTCAAAATGCTCGATGAGGACGGACATATCATCGGTTCGGTGCGGGCGCGCGAAGAGGACCGGACAGTGCATATCGGAAAATTGATGGTCCACCCGCAGCACAGATGCCGCGGGTATGGAACGGCGCTCTTAAATGAGATTGAACGGTATTTTCCTCAGAAGCGATACGAACTCTTCACGAGCACAAAAAGCAACGAGAATATCCGCCTTTATCAAAAAATGGGTTACAGGATATCCAGACATAAAGCAGTCAACGCTGAACTACAGTTCGTATTTTTTGAAAAGAAAGCCGGCACAGCATGACACTGCGCCGGCTTTCTCTATTTAAGACTGGATCATTCTGCGCTCAGGATCTTCTCTTTCCTGCTCAGGATATCGTCTGATAAGATCTCCGCCTCCACTTTCTCAAACCCGATCCGGGCAATGGTCTGCGCGAGCCTTTCCCCTGTCTCCCCCTGCTCCTTATAGAACAGGATGATCTTCTCGATGGCCTGCAGGACCTCCTCCTGGGAAGTGAAGATCTTGCTCAGCGCTTTTCCATGGGAGATATCCTTCCCCCACCTGCCCCCGATGTAGACCTTATAGCCGGTGGTCCCGTCCGCGATGGCGTCGAAATTGCAGTTGCCCACACAGCGTCCGCACTGGCTGCAGATCTCCTTGTCGATCTTCAGGACCTTATCGACCACCTTGGCCGCTCCCATGGGACATACTTTCATGACAGAACATTTCTTACATCCCTTGCAGACATCCGCCTGGAAATTGGGGATCAGCTGTCCCACCACGCCCACGTCGTTCAGCTCCGGCTTCATACAGTTGTTGGGACATCCGCCCACCGCGATCTTAAATTTATGGGGAAGTCTCACCTGACGGTAGCCCTCATAAAATGCCTTGTGTACCTTTTCCGACAGTTCAAATGTATCAATGCGGCCATACTGGCAGGTCGTCCCTTTACAGGAGACCACAGGGCGCACCTTCGCACCAGTCCCGCCGGTGGTGAGTCCCGCCTCCTGTATGAACTCCCTGAACGCGTCGATCTTCTCATAGGGGATCCCCTGGACTTCCACGGTCAGTCGGGCTGTGTAGACCACATTTCCATTCCCGAATCTCCGGGCTGCCTCCCCGATCGCGATATGCTGGTCTGCCGTGAGTTTTCCGTTCACCGTGATCACACGGCCAGAGAAGTTGTCTGTCCCTTTATTGCTCAGGAAACCAAGCGCTTTTACCCGTTTCTCGTCTTCCTTGCTTACTGTGAGCGTAGCCATCAGTCACTTTCCTCCTTGATCTTTGAAAGATTTCTATTTATCATACCACTGATCGGTCCGGATGTAAAATATTTTTCAGATGTCACTTGAAAGATTTCCTGTAAACCCGCATGCGCCCGGCAGCGGACGCTCCACCGCACATAAAGTTCTGACGGGCGCATTGGGCATCCCTGAATACATGCCGCCTATCCGGCGGCGGGAGCTTTGATGTAAAAACAGACGGACATGACCATGGCCACCGTCCATCCCACCGGCCAGGCCCACCAGATACCCAGATACCCCATCGGCCCCGCGAGTATCCCGGCGATCGCCACGCGCAGGATAAGATCCGTAAATGTCGCCGCCATGAATCTCTTCATCAGCCCGGCTCCCCGCAGGATGCCGTCGGCGACCAATTTCAGCGATACGACGAGATAAAACGGCGTCACGATATAGAGGAACTGCACTCCGGAGGACAGCGCCAGCTCTGAAGGATCGTTGATGAAGAACGTCACTAAGACCTTCGCGCAGAGCAGATACACCGCCACGATCGGTACACACAGCGTCCAGATCATCTTGACCCCCGCCTTAAAGCCCGCCCGCACCCTGGGCCAGTTCCCGGCCCCGATGTTCTGCGCCGTATAATTGGACATCCCGTTTCCCAAGGTGGTAAATGAGGTGATCACCAGGTTATTGAGCTTGACAGCCGCGGAATAACCGGCGGTCACGCCCACGCCGCAGTCATTGATCACGCTCTGGATGATGATATTTCCCACAGAGATAAAGCTCTGCTGCAGGATGCTGGGGACGGCGATCTGCGCGATCTTCTTGAAGATCGGGAAAGAAAACACAGCCACCCGCTCCCGCCCGTCCGTTCGGATCTTGGCAAGCCTTTTTAACACTGTCAGGACTGCCAGCACACAGCTGACCCCCTGGCACAGAAAAGTCGCCCAGGCGACGCCCGCCACACCCATCTCAAGCCCCGCCACGAACAGGATGTCCACCGCGATATTAGACGTGGATGAGACTGCCAGGAAGAGAAACGGCGTCTTCGAGTCCCCCAGGGCTGAGAAGATCCCCGTGGCGATATTGTAAAAAAACAAGAACGGCAGTCCCAGGATATAGATATCCAGATACAGCTTCGAATCCGCCCAGATCTCCCCCGGCGTATGGATCATACGCAAAAGCCCGCCGCTCCCGAGGAGGCCGGACAGCATCAATGCCGCGCACAGGACCCCGCTGGCGATCAATGTGGTGTAGACAGACGTTTTCAGGTCGCCATATTTCTTCGCGCCGAAGAACTGGGCGACGATGACCGAACACCCGATATTGCACCCGAAAGCAAACGCGATGAAAATCAGCGTGATCTCGTAGCTGTTCCCCACGGCCGCCAGAGCGTTTTCCCCGATAAATCTCCCCGCCACTAAGCTGTCCGCGATGTTGTAGATCTGCTGAAAGATGATGCTGCCAAAGAGCGGCAGGCAGAATCGCCACAAGACCGTCTCCGGCTTTCCCACGGTCAGATCTTTATTTCTGTTTTTATCCAATCTTGTAACCTCCTGTAAGATAGATGTCCTATTGATTTTCCATGCTCCAGATATTATACTCTTTTTTAAGAAATATGAAAAATATATATATGATATCGTATCTATATGTATCTGATATGACAGGAGTGACGCATCATGAACATCAACTATGAATACTACCGGATCTTCTATTACGCCGCCAAATACAAAAACCTGACCCAGGCCGCCCATATCCTGCACAACAGCCAGCCCAACATCTCCAGGACGATCAAGCTCCTGGAAAACGCCCTGGGCTGCCGCCTGCTCATCCGTTCCAACCGGGGGATCACCCTGACCCCGGAAGGCGAACGGCTCTACACCCACGTCAGAGCCGCCGTGGAGCGGATCCAGGCCGCCGAAAATGAGATCCTCGCCTCGGCCAGCATGCAGGACGGATGCGTGACGATCGGCGCCACAGAGACAGCGCTGCACATGCTCCTGCTCCCGGTCCTGCGCCAGTTCAGAGAAGACCACCCGAAGATCCGCATCCGCATCCTGAACCACCTGACCACCCAGGCCATGGACTCGGCAAAACGGGGGGAAGTCGACCTGGCCGTGGTGGTATCGCCGCCGGATATCGAAAAACCCCTGCAGGCGCGCCCCCTCCTCCGCTTCCGGGACATCCTGGTGGGAGGCCCCTCCTGCCGGGTTTTCCGCGAAAAGCCCCTGACCCTTGAGGAGATCTCCGCCCGCCCGCTCATCTGCCTGGGCGAAGGTACGATGACCTTTCGGACCTACGAAGACTTTTACCGCCGCCACGGCCGGACATTGTACCCCGAACTGCAGGCCGCAACCACCGACCAGATCCTCCCCATGATAAAAAACGACTTAGGCATCGGCTATGTGCCAAAGATCTTTGCCCGGGATGCTCTGGATAAAGGCGAGGTGTTCCGGCTCTCCCTGACCGAACAGCTCCCCGTCCGGGAGATATGCCTCATCGAAAATGAACAGTACCCGCTCTCCGTCGCCGCCCGCAAGCTGCGGACGCTGCTCATCGCGCATAAGGAATGACCGATCTTCTAAAAAACTATAATGTCTATCTTTCCAAAAAACGCAGCACCCGTTCATGAAAGTCTCTGGCCTCTTCATATGCGGCATGGCCAAGGCCGTCATAGATGAACAGCTCGCTCTGGCTGATCTTCTCTGCCAGGTCAGGCGCCGCGCTCCCCCCGACGATCTTATCACACGCGCCGCCGATGATCAGCGTCGGACACATGATCTTCTCTAACTCCGCGCCGGCGTTATGATGGATGCAGGAATCTGCTTGGATGAGGAATCTCTTAAGATCTTTTGGCTTTCCCATACGGCCCAGAAGAGGGTACAGGCATCTGTATCTTTTTAGATATCTCTCCGAATAAGACTTTTCTGCCGTGTCGATCATCAGCAATCCATAATCCCCGCGTCTGGCCATGGAGATCCAGCCGCTCACCACTTGCTGGATCACCTCATTCTGTTCTGAGAGCGTGACAGCCAGCACGAGTTTCCTGACGGCTCTTGGGTGATCGATCGCAAGATACTGCGCGATCATCCCTCCTTGGGATATACCTATGACATCGGCGTCTGTGATACCGAGAACTTCCATCGCTCTCGCCTGATCTTCAGCCATATCCCGCGTAGAATGGCCCTCGGGAAGATCATTTCTCCGGCTGAAGATAAAGACCGAATGATCTTTTGCATATATCCTATAGAGCATGGCGAGCGGGAGCGCCATGCCTCTCACCGTCCGCAGGCCGTCGCCCAAGCCTGGGAGCATGACCACCACATCCTCGCCTCTGCCGAAAGAAACATAGTCCATGTTCATATCGCCGACACAGACATTTCCGTTCTTTGTATGAAAGAGCATAAAGACCTCCAAAAACACCCTCTAAAAAGGCAGGATCCCCTTCACAAGACCCTGCCTTACCATCCTGCCGCGGATCATAACAGATCCATCAGCCATTCCAACACAAACACCGCCGCACAGGCCGCCGTAGAGACCTGGAACAGGCTCTTGCCCCGATATGCCAAAAAAGCCGCCACCGCCAGCGCCGCCCCGCCGGACCAGACCGATGAGGTCGCCGAGAGGATGGCCGGGAAGATCATGACCGAGAGCGTCACATACGGAACATAATACAAAAACGACCGCACATATGTATTTTTGATCTCTTTTCGGATCAGTGTCAGCGGCAGCATACGGATCAGGTAGGTCACGCCTGCCATCACCAGGATATACAGATAGACCGAACGGTTCATCCTGCGCCTCCTCTCTGCTCATCCTCCACCGGAAAAAAGTACGCCGCCCCGCCGGCGATCAGCACCGTCAGGATGATGACCTTAAAACCGGAAGTCACCCCGCCAAGGAGCGGTATGACCGAAAATAAGAAACTCGCCGCCATAGAAACGGCCACCACCCCGGCCAGGACCCGGCTGCCCCTGGCCGGCGGTATGACGATCGCCAGGAACATCCCATAGAGGGCCACGCTCAGAGCGCTCAAGAGACGCGCCGGCAAAAGGTCGCCGGAGACAGCCCCAAGAAGCGTCCCAAAAGTCCACCCCGGGACAGCGACACTGATCAGCCCGTAAGCATAATAGGGGCTTAAATTTCCCTCCCGGCAGGCCGACACGCCGAAGACCTCATCCGTGACCCCGTAAGAGATCAAAAACCGGTGAAAAAAGGGCATGTCCGGCGCCATCTTCTGGGAGAGAGAACAGGACATCAGGCAGTACCGCAGATTGATGATGAACTGCACGGCCGCCATCTCCATAAAAGGCGCGCCGCTCTGGATCACGCCCAGCGCGGCAAACTGGCCCGCGCTCGTCAGATTCGTCAGAGACATGATCACCGCCGCCAGCACACCGATCCCGGCCTGCCCAGCCATGATCCCGAATGTAAAGGAAACAGCCAGGTACCCCAGCCCGATCGGCACGCCGTCTCTTAAGCCATATCGATATTGCTGTATCTTGTCGTCCATTAAAACCTCCAGATCTTATCATATATGTTCATAAGATATGCAGATCTTATTTTACTACGACAGCGCGAAAATGACAACAAGAATCTACTGTACGGACAGATTCGTATAGCCCATCAGGCTCTCATCCACGGCCCTGGCCGCCTCCCGGCCTTCCCGGATGGCCCAGACCACCAGCGACTGGCCCCGGTGCATGTCCCCTGCCGTAAATACTTTCGGCACATTCGTCTCATAGCCGCCCGGCTCAGTGGCTACATTCGTGCGCCCGTCTACGTTGACCCGGAAAGCCTTTGCCACATAATCCTGGCAGCCCATAAAGCCCGCCGCGATCAGGACCACATCTGCGTCCATCACCTGTTCCGTCCCTTTTATGGGGACCATGCTGATCCGGCCGGTATCCGCGTCCGGTTTCGGCTCCAGCCGGACGGTCTTGATCTGGCACAGCTCGCCTTTTTTATTTTTCACAAATTCTGTGACCGTGGTCTGGTAGACTCTCGGGTCCTTGCCGAAGAGGGCGATCGCCTCTTCCTGGCCGTAATCCGTCTTGCAGATCCGGGGCCATTGGGGCCAGGGATTATCAGCCGCCCGAGTATCCGGGGCTTTTGGCATCATCTCGATCTGGATCACATTTTTTGCCCCCAGCCGGAGGGCCGTCCCCGTGCAGTCGTTTCCCGTGTCGCCGCCGCCGATGACCACCACCCGTTTTCCTTTGACAGGGATGTATTTTTGATCCTTCAGGTCTGAATCCAGCAGGCTCTTGGTGACAGACTTCAGGAAATCCACGGCAAAATGGATCCCCTTGGCATCCCGCCCCGGCAGTTTCAGGTCCCGAGGCTCAGATGCGCCGCAAGCTAAGATCACCCGGTCAAATCCTTTTAACAGATCCGCGGCCTTGTGGCTCTTCCCCACGTCCGCGCCTGTGACGAATCGGATCCCTTCCTCCTCCATGACCTGGATCTTCCGGTCGATCACCTGCTTTTCCAGCTTCATGTTGGGGATGCCGTAGCGGAGCAGCCCGCCGATCCTATCCTCCCGCTCGAAGACGGTCACCTCATGGCCCCGTTTGTTGAGCTGGTCGGCCGCCGCCAGGCCGGAGGGGCCGCTGCCCACGACAGCCACTTTTTTCCCGGTGCGCACTTTCGGCGGGTGGGGGGCCGCATACCCCCTCTCATATGCCGTCTCGATGACCGCATATTCATTTTCGCGGGTGGAGACCGGGTCCCCGTTCAGGTTGCAGATACAGGCGGCCTCGCAGAGAGCCGGGCAGACCCGGGAGGTAAATTCCGGAAAATTGTTGGTCTTTTTCAGCCGCTGGTACGCCTGTTCCCAGTTCTCGTGGTAGACGGCGTCGTTCCATTCCGGCACCAGGTTGTGCAGCGGGCAGCCGGAGGCCATCCCGCCGATCATCATCCCCGACTGGCAAAAAGGCACGCCGCAGGACATGCACCGGGCGCCCTGGAGCTTCTGTTCTTCTAAAGGGAGATGGGCATGGAATTCCTTAAAATGCCTGATCCTCGTCTTCGGCTCTTCCGCCGCGCTGACTACGCGCTCATATTCTAAAAATCCCGTTGGTCTTCCCACTTTTTATCCCTCCTCATCCTGCTTGTACGCATAAAACGCTTCGATCTGTGCCTGCTGGGAGCTCAGACCCTTTTCCTCCATCTTCACGATGGCCGAGAGCATCCTGTTGTAGTCGTCGGGGATGATCTTCTTGAACTTGGGCAGATACTCCTCAAATCTGTCCAGGACCTGTTTTCCTTTGACCGAATTCGTATAGGACACGTGGTCCTGGATCATGGTCTTTAATTCCTGCACATCGTATTTGGACGTCACTTTCTCGATGGAGACCATATCTTTATTCGTCTTGGTGTAGAGATCATTGCGCTCATCCAGCACATACGCGATCCCGCCGCTCATACCCGCGGCAAAATTCTTGCCCACGTTGCCTAAGATCACCACCCGGCCGCCTGTCATGTATTCGCAGCCGTGGTCGCCCACGCCTTCCACCACAGAAATCGCGCCGGAGTTGCGCACGCAGAACCGCTCGCCTGCCACGCCGTTGATGTAGGCTTTTCCGCTGGTCGCCCCGTAGAGGGCCACATTTCCCACGATGATGTTCTCGTCCTGGCGGAAACGGCTCCCCCTGGGCGGATAGACCACCAGCTTGCCGCCGGATAATCCTTTTCCGAAATAATCGTTGCTGTCGCCCACCAGCTCTAAGGTCAGCCCCTTCGGGATGAACGCCCCGAAGCTCTGTCCCCCGGCGCCGTGGCATTTGACGGCAAATGTATCTTCTTCCAGGGCATCGCCGTATCGCTTGGTGATCTCCGCGCCGAACATGGTCCCAAAGGTCCGATCCGTGTTGCCCACATCCAGCTCCACGCTGCGCTTCTGGCCATTTTCCAGGGCGTCCTTGAATTTTTTCAGCAGGATCGTCCGGTCGGCTTTTTTATCCAGCTCAAAATCGTAGACTTGTTTCGGGTCGAAGACCACTTTCTGCTCCGTGGCCGCGTAGGGATTGGACAGGATATTGGAGAGATCCACCTTCTTCGCTTTCTGCGCTCGGATATCCGTCCTGGCGCACAGGAGGTCTGTCCGGCCCACCAGCTCGTCTACGGTGCGCACGCCCAGCTTCGCCATATATTCCCGCAGCTCCTGGGCGATGAAATGCATGAAATTCACCACATATTCCGGTCTTCCGCGGAAACGCTTCCTCAGTTCCGGGTTCTGGGTAGCCACACCCACCGGGCAGGTGTCCAGATTGCAGACGCGCATCATCACGCAGCCCATGGTGATCAATGGCGCCGTGGCAAAGCCAAATTCTTCCGCGCCCAGCATGGCGGCTATGGCCACGTGCTTGCCGGTCATCAGCTTTCCGTCCGTCTCGATGCGCACTTTGTTGCGCAGCCCGTTCATGATCAGGGTCTGGTGCGTCTCCGAGAGGCCCAGTTCCCAGGGAAGTCCCGCATTATAGATCGAGCTGCCCGGCGCGGCCCCGGTCCCGCCATCGTATCCGGAGATCAAGATCACCTGCGCCCCGGCTTTTGCCACACCGGCCGCCACCGTACCCACACCGGCCTCCGCCACCAGTTTGACCGAGATCTGGGCATCGGGGTTGGCGTTCTTTAAGTCGTAGATCAGCTGCGCCAGATCCTCGATGGAATAGATATCGTGATGGGGCGGCGGCGAGATCAGGCTGACTCCCGGCGTGGAGTGCCGGGTGGTGGCGATCCATGGATAGACTTTCCCGCCGGGCAGATGGCCGCCTTCTCCCGGTTTTGCGCCCTGGGCCATCTTGATCTGGATCTCCTTGGCGCTGGTCAGATACCTGGAGGTGACGCCGAAACGCCCGGAAGCCACCTGTTTGATCGCCGAACAGCGGTCCTGCCCGTCCGGTCCGACGGTGAGCCGGTCCAGACTCTCGCCCCCCTCTCCGGTGTTGGATTTCCCGTGGATACGGTTCATGGCGATGGCCAGCGTCTCATGGGCCTCCTGGGAGATGGATCCGTAGGACATGGCTCCGGTCTTGAACCTTTTTACGATGGACTCCACACTCTCCACTTCCTCCAGCGGGACTCCCTTCTCGGGATATCGCAGTTCCATCAGGTCCCTTAGGAGGCATTGCTCTTCTTCTGCCTCCAGGAGTTTCGTGTACTCTTTGAACATGGCGTAATCGCCCTGCTTCGTGGACTCCTGGAGCAGATGGATGGTCCGGGGGTCATACAGGTGCTTTTCCCCGCCGCTGCGCATCTTATGACGGCCCCTGCTGTCCAGGGACAGATCCGTCTCCAGGCCCAGCGGGTCGAAAGCCGCCGAATGGAGCTGATCCGCTTCCCGCTCGATATCCTCCAGCGTGATGCCGCCGATCCGGCTGACCGTATTCGTAAAATATCTGTCCACCACGTCTTTTGCGATCCCCACCGCCTCGAAGATCTGGGATCCGCTGTAGGACTGGATCGTAGAGATCCCCATCTTGGACGCGATCTTCACGATCCCGTGGAGGACGGCATTGTTGTAATCTTCCACCGCCGCGTAAGGGTCTTTGTCCAGGATACCCGTGTCAATCAGCTCACAGATGGTGTCCTGGGCCAGATACGGATTGACAGCGCAGGCGCCGTATCCTAAAAGCGTGGCAAAATGATGGACTTCCCGCGGCTCCCCGGATTCTAGGATGACCGCCAGGGATGTCCGCTTCTTCGTCTTGACCAGATGCTGATGCACCGCCGATACGGCCAGCAGGGATGGGATCGCCACATGGTTCTCGTCCACGCCCCGGTCGGACAGGATCAGTACCTTCGCCCCATTCCTGTGCGCCCGGTCCACTTCCACGAACAGACGGTCGATGGCTTTTTCCAGGCTGGTGTTCTTATAGAAGAGGATCGGGATCGTCTCGATCTTGAACTCCCTGCGCTTCATATTCTTGATCTTCAGAAGGTCCGTGTTGGTGAGGATCGGATTTTCCACCTTCAGGACCGTGCAGTTTTCCGGCCTCTCTTCCAGGAGATTCCCATCTTCCCCCACATAGATGGTGGTGGACGTGACGATCTCCTCCCGGATCGCGTCCAGCGGCGGGTTCGTCACCTGGGCAAACTGCTGTTTAAAATAGTGGAACAGAGGCTCGTGGCCTTCCGACAGGACCGGGATCGGCGTATCCGCGCCCATAGCCGCGATCGCTTCGCCCCCTGTCTCCGCCATATGGAGGATCGTTGTCCGGCAGTCCTCATAGGCATAGCCAAAGGACTTCTGCAGCTTTGCCCGCTCCTCGGGGGTGTAGGAGGGCACCCGCTTATTGGGGATCTTCAATTCCTTCAAGGTCACCAGATGGCTGTCCAGCCATTCCCCGTAAGGCTGTTTTCCCGCGTAATATTCTTTCAACTCGTCATCGGAGATCATCTTGCCCTGAACGGTATCCACCAGCAGCATCTTGCCCGGGTGCAGCCGTTCTTTCTCCACGATCTTCGCCGAATCGATATCCAGGACGCCCACTTCCGAGGACAGGATCACATAGCCGTCGGACGTCACATAATACCGGGACGGCCGAAGCCCATTGCGGTCCAGCACGGCTCCCATGATATCCCCGTCGCTGAATACGATGGAGGCCGGGCCGTCCCAGGGTTCCATCATCGTGGCATGATATTGATAGAAATCCCGTTTTTTCTGGCTCATGGTCTTATTGTTGGCCCAGGGTTCCGGTATCGTGATCATCACCGCCAGGGGAAGGGGCATGCCGCTCATGACGAGAAATTCCAGCGTATTGTCCAGCATGGCAGAGTCCGATCCCGTGGCGTTCACCACCGGGAGCACTTTATACAGCTCATCTCCCAGCGCCCCGTTGTCCATCGTCTCCTCCCGGGCCAGCATCTTGTCCGCGTTGCCCCGGATCGTGTTGATCTCCCCGTTATGTACGATGAAACGGTTGGGGTGGGCACGCTCCCAGCTGGGGTTCGTGTTGGTGCTGAATCTGGAATGGACCATGGCGATGGCCGACTCATAATCCGCGCTCTGCAGGTCCTTATAAAATGTCCGCAGCTGTCCCACCAGGAACATCCCCTTGTAGGCGATCGTCCGGCTGGACAGGGACGACACATATGTATCATCGTTGCTCTGCTCGAAGATCCGGCGGATGATGTACAGCCTCCGGTCAAACTCCAGGCCCTTCTCAAGACTTCTGGGCCGTTTGATGAAACCCTGCATGATACAAGGCATACAAGCCACCGCCCTGTGGCCCAGCACACCGGGAGCCGTGGGCACTTCCCTCCATCCGAGGAACTTTAAGCCCTCTTTCTCCACGATCACCTCGAACATCTTCTTGGCCTGGTTGCGCTTTAGCTCATCCTGGGGAAAGAAGAACATCCCCACGCCGTAATCCCTTTCTTCGCCCAAAAAAATGCCGATGGACTGACAGGCTCTTGAAAAAAACTTGTGTGAGATCTGAAGTAGGATCCCAACACCGTCCCCTGTCTTTCCTTCGGCATCTTTGCCAGCCCTATGTTCCAGGTTTTCAACGATCTTCAATGCGTTGGCCACCGTCTCATGGGTCTTTATCCCTTTTATGTTCACTACCGCCCCGATCCCGCAATTATCATGCTCAAACCGGGCATCGTATAATGTCTTCTCCATCCAAAGACCATCCTTTCTCTCTTGCTCTCAAAACACTATAGATACTATAAACTATTTTCCGCCTCTTGTAAACCTTATTTTTTCTCTGTATTGTCAGATAAACTGAATATATCGTTCTTTTATGTATATCTATCTGATATCGCGCGCTTTATTCTCTTTTTTCACACGTATATCAACGGGATATCCACCGGGATCCCCGAAAAAAATCCGAAGGGAGTAGGCCCAAAAGATCCCTCCTCCCTGAATTTTCTTAATCGTATATACAGATCGATCATCGGGGTCTTCTGCAGAAAGCAACGATGGAAAACACCAGGATCACCACCTCCACGCCCATGAGCAGCAGCAGGATATACCCCAGTTCCGGCGTCGCCTCCCCGGCCGCCAGCTGGGTCAGGGCCACGGACCAGCAGTTCGCCCCCATATGGAGCAGGATCGGCGCCCACAGGCTGCCCAGCCGGTAATAACAATAGGCAAAACACGCCCCCAGGATCCCGGCGTACAGAAACTGCAGCACATTTCCATGGTAGATCCCGAAGAAAAAAGCAGAGATCCCGATGGCCCAGCCCACACGCATATCATCCAGGAGACGGCGGAAGATGAGCCCTCGGAAGATCAGTTCTTCCGCTATGGGCGCCACGATCCCCACCCAAAAGACCATGGACAAGAGATCCTGATCTGAAAAGACCCGCTCGGACAGTTCCCCGTACCCGGGAAACAGACGGGCGATCTGCAGGATGGACAGGAGCATATTCGCCAGATGGCAGACGGACACCCCTAAGAGCAGCATCCACACCACTTCCCCGGGGCGCAGCCTCCTCTTGAACCTGCCCCGCCGATAATATCCCCCCTGCCTCTCATCCCGCCGCATCAGCCACACAGCTATGGGCGCGGTCAAAAGACCCGTGACGCCTGTCGCCGCCAGACTGTAGCTGCTCAGCTGATCCATGCCCCGGCCTGTCAGCATCAGAAATAAGATCAGCGCCTGCCCCACCACATATCCGACCACAAAATGGATCCCCGCCGGATAGAGCACCCTCCACACTTTATGGAACCAGTTCCGTCTGGGCAGAGGGTTTACAGAAAAAAACGCTGCAGTCCTTCGATCGTCGGCGCGATCATGACCGGCCCCGCCTGCTCCAGTTCCTGGGTGCTCCCATATCCATAAGCCACGGCCACACAGTCGATCCCCGCGTCCCTGGCTCCCAGGATATCGTGCTTGCGGTCGCCGACCATCACCACCTGCTCCCGCTGCCCTTCCATCTTAAGCCCCCGCAATGCCTCCTGGATCACCTCACCTTTCGTCGTCCGGGAGCCGTCCATCTGACTGCCCTCGATCACTGTGAAAAAAGATGCGAGCTTAAAATGTTCCAGTATCTGTCTGACGTATACGATCGGTTTGGATGAGGCCACTCCCAGGATGTACCCCCGCGCCTTCAGTCCCTGCAGGAGTTCCCGTATCCCCTCGTAAGGCTGGTTCTCATAGATCCCCTGCTGAGCGTACCTCTCCCTGTAATACCCCACCGCCTGCCATGCGGCCGCTTCATCCAAACCGTATGCCTCCATAAACTGATCCAACAGGGGCGGGCCGACAAAAGCCTCCAGTTTATGTAGATCCGGTTCATCTATCCCGAGTTTATGCAGTGCATATCGGACACTTTTCGTGATCCCCTCCGCCGAGGCCGTCAGGGTCCCATCCAGATCAAATAAAATAGCACGGTACATTCTCTTTTGCTCCTCTCCTGAAAATATCATTACTGGAGATTATAGCATAGCCGGGCCGACACCGCAAGAAAAGTCCCCCGGTTCCATGGAGATGATCTTTTTACTTGTTTTTTTCCAGAGTCTGTGATATATATGGATTACTACTTTAGAGGAGGTGCGGGCCGATGCAGCCAGGACAGGACCAGATCACGGAGGGTGTCATCTGGAAACAGCTTTTGATCTTCTTTTTTCCTATCATCTTGGGGACTTTTTTCCAGCAGCTCTATAATACGGTGGACACTGTGATCGTGGGGCGCTTTGTGGGCAAAGAGGCTCTGGCGAGCGTGGGCGGATCCGCCGGACAGCTGGTGAACCTGGTGGTGGGATTCTTTACCGGGCTGACTTCCGGCGCGGCTGTGGTCGTCTCCCAATTCTGGGGCGCCAAGGATATGAAAAATGTGAGAGCGGGCATCCATACGGCCTATGCCTTTTCCATAGCCGCCAGCTTTTTGATCATGATACTGGGTATACTCCTGGCCCCTGTATTTTTGCGCTGGATGGATACGCCCGGGGAGTTGATGCGGGGTTCTCTCGTTTACCTGCGCATATATTACAGCGGGATCTTATTCGTGTTCATCTTCAATACCGGCTCCAGCATCCTGCGCGCGGCCGGGGATCCCAGACGACCACTCTATTATCTGATCGTCTGCTGCGTATTGAACATCGTATTGGATATCTTCTTCGTATTGATCTGCGGGCTGGGCATTGCCGGAGTCTCCATCGCCACGGTCCTGTCGCAGGCCGTCAGCGCGTTCCTGGTCACGAGGGCGCTGACGCATGCGGACGGAGGGCTCCATCTGCAGCTTAGAAATATAGGTTTTTCCAAAGGGATCTTAAAGTCGCAGCTTTACATAGGCATCCCCACAGGGCTGCAGAGTACCATGTACAGCATCTCCAACATCATCATCCAGGCCGCTATCAATCGGTTTGGGACGGATGCCATGGCCGCGTGGGCCGCTTTCTGGAAGCTGGACGCCATCTTCTGGATGATCAGCAGCGCCTTCGGGATCGCGATCACCACGTTCGTTGGACAGAACTACGGCGCCCTGAAATACCAGCGGGTCAAAAAGAGCGTCTGGGTCTGCGCCGGTATGCAGACCGCCACCGCGATCTTCGTGTCCGCGATCATGATCGTCTTTTGCCGGCCGCTCCTGGGCATCTTCACCACAGACACGCATGTGCTGAAGATCGGATCCATGATGGTCATGATCCTCGCACCTTTTTACGTCATCTTCACCCCGACGGAGATCTTCTCCGGCGCCCTGCGGGGGATCGGAAATGTGATGATCCCGACCATCATCACCATATGCGGAGTGTGCCTCCTGCGTATCGCATGGGTCGTGATCGCCTTGCCGATCCGGCATGGACTCTCGACCATCATGGTGGGCTATCCAGTCACCTGGATGCTCAGCAGCGTCGCTTTCATCATCTATTATGCCTGCCGGATGCGGGGTTTTGGGAAAGATAGATCCTAAAACATGTTAAAAAGCTATCGGAAAGCGGTCATCATCTCTGCTTTCCGATAGCCTGGGATCTATTGATATATTTACTGCTCTGCGTCTTTGGAGATCCGTATCACACCTTTTACGATGTCCGCTTTGTTATGGATACTGTGGTCCATCCCTTTCTGTACATCATCCAGATCAAAGATGTCTGTGACGATCCCTTTCAGGTTGACTTTGCCCGCAGCCACTGCCTCGATGGCCATGGGATAGATATGGCGATAACGGAATACGGTCTTGAAGGTCAGTTCCTTGTCAAGAGCCAGACTCATGGGCAGAGTCATCTCTCCGCTGGCACTGTAGCCTACCAGGACGATCGTCGCACCCTTTTTAGTCATGTGGATGGTCTGCGCTGCCGTCACCTGGGAACCTGCTGTCTCGATGGCCAGGTCGCAGCCTTTTCCGTCCGTGAGTCTCAAGACTTCTTCCACAGTATCTTTATCTTTGCCGTTGATCACACCGTCCGCGCCCAATTCCAGGGCCTTTTCCAAACGCTTATCCATGATGTCGGCCACATAGACTTTTGAGACGCCCATCGCTTTTAACGCCATCATGCTCACCAGCCCGATGCACCCGGCCCCCATGACGACTGCCGTCTGACCTGCCTGCGCGCCGCCCTGCATGGCTGCATGGAAACCTACGGCCAGAGGTTCGATCAGGGCGCCCTCCAGCGTGCTCACATTGTCAGGGAGCTTGAAGCACAGATCGGCTTCATGGGCAACATATTCCTGGAACACCCCGTCTACCGGAGGTGTGGCAAAAAAGATCACATCCGGGCAGAGATTGTATCTGCCTGTCCTGCAGAATTCACAGTGTCCGCAGGTCTTTCCAGGCTCCAGCGCCACCCGGTCGCCTACTTTCAGATGTTTTACGTCTTTTCCGACTTCCACTACGACACCGCCCGGCTCATGGCCCAGGACAAAGGGCGGCTCCACCACGTTGGCACCGATCGCACCTGATTCGTAATAATGCAGGTCGGAACCACAGATCCCTACATATTCCAGTTTCACCAACACTTCGTTGTCCGCAGGCATGGGGATATCCCTCTCTTCGAAGCCCATCTTACCTACGCCGAGCATGACCGCGACTTTCATCTTACCTTCCATCAACAGATCCTCCTTCATAGAACCAAAGACTTTTTTTGATGATTTATTTAAGTAGTTTACCTAAGTACTCTTATTATCGCCTGAAACACTCTGAAAGTCAATATCTACTCCTTTTTTCCCCAGCATTTTTTGCCGCCCGCAGGGTCACGGGATCCTCCTGTCTTTAAAATAATATCTTTCATCATGTTCATTGACTTCCCGGAGCACTCTGCAGGGGTTCCCCACTGCGACCACACGATCCGGGATGTCCCTGGTCACGATGCTCCCCGCGCCTATGACCACATCATCCCCCACCGTGACCCCCGGCACGATCACCGCCCCGGCCCCGATCCAACAGTTTCGGCCTATACGGACAGGTGCGTTGTACTGAAGCTCTTTTTCACGCAGCGCGGGCAGGATCGGATGTCCCGCCGTGGCGACGGTGACATTTGGCCCGAACATCGTGTAGTCTCCCACATAGATATACGTATCATCGATCAACGTCAGATTGAAATTCGCGTAGATATGATCCCCGAAATACACGTGGCGCCCCGCAAAACTGGCATGAAAAGGCGGCTCTATATAACATGCCTCTCCGATCTGGGCGAACATCTCTTGGAGCAGCCGTTTCCGCTCCTCTTTTTCTGACGGACGGGTCATGTTGTAATCATAGAGTCTTTCCAGACAACGGGCCTGTAAATCCACCAGTTCCTCCTGCATCGGATAATACAGTTCTCCGCTATGCATCTGTCCATATCTGTTTTCCATATCTATCCCTCCTGTGATCTTTATACTCGTTCATTGAAAAAAGGATGTACGGCAGGACCGGCATCAAAAGGGAGAACATGTAGCCTATCGAAGCTCTGCCCGCACATCCTTGACTATGATCATATCGTAAAAGATTTGCATTTTCTTTCAATATATCGTATATTTATATAACAATATCCTATCTTCAAGATACAGGAGGACGAACGATGATCCTTGACCTGAACAGAGACCATTCCGAAAACATCACCTACAGCTATCCCGGACACTTTCTCTTCATCGATAAAGACCGCCTGTCCCATTACCCCCAGTACACTGGGCTGAGCCACTGGCACGATGATACGGAATTCATCGCCGTCCTTTCCGGGGAGATGGACTACAACATCAACGGCAGGATCGTACACATGAGCGAGGGAGAGGGCCTGTTCGTAAATTCCCGCCAGTTCCACTATGGTTTCTCCAAAGGCCGCAGAGAATGTGTGTTCCTCTGTATCCTGCTCCACCCCATGCTCTTGTGCTCCACTCCATCCATGGAGCAGGACTACATCACTCCCGTTCTGTCCAACACCGCTCTTCCCTATCAACTGCTGCATGAGGACATCCCCTGGGAAAAGAAGATCCTTCAGGCATTGCGGCAGATGTATGACGCTCTGGGCCAGCCGGCTTTTCCGCTGCTGATCTTAAGCCTGTTCTGCCAGATATGGCGGGAGCTGCATATCCACGCGCCCCAGGATGGACCGCAGACCGCCGATTCCTCCGGTCAGTTGTCCACCATACGGGAGATGGTGCATTATATCCAAAAAAACCACGCCAAAAAGATCTCCCTGGACGACATCGCCGCTGCGGGAAATGTGTGCAAGAGCAGATGCTGCTCCCTTTTCCACCGCTACCTGAACCAGACTCCGGTCAACTATCTGATCCGATACCGGTTAGATCAGAGCATCGGCCTGATGACATCTACGGATATGAACATCACCCAGATCAGTTATGAGGTGGGTTTTTCCGGAACGAGTTATTTTTCTGAGACTTTCCGCAGGCATTTTGGGTGCAGTCCCATGCAATACCGTAAAAGGGCTTTGGAATACGATCAAAAGGGTGCGGATCTTACACCCTTTTGATCGGCCGAACTCTTTATCCCAGCCTCTCCTCAAGCGCCTTTACCACGGTCTTCAGGACTTTGATACGTGCGTAATATTTGCTGTTGCCCTCTACCACGATCCAGGGCGCATGGGGTGTCGAGGTCCGTATGAGCATCTCGTTGACAGCCTCCTCATATTGATCCCATTTTTCCCGGTTCCGCCAGTCCTCATCGGTGATCTTCCACTGTTTTTCAGGGTTTTCCTGGCGGGCTTTAAAGCGCCGTTCCTGTTCGTCTTTATCGATCTGCATCCAGAATTTCAGCACGACAGCGCCCGCGTCGTACAGATCCCGCTCCATGTCGTTGATCTCCTTATACGCGCGCTGCCATTCTTCCGTCGTACAGAATCCCTCGATCCGCTCTACCATCACACGCCCGTACCAGGTCCGGTCAAAGATGGAGAAATGCCCGGCCTTTGGCATCGCCCGCCAGAAACGCCACAGGTAATGGTAGGCCCTCTCCAGGTCGTTGGGGGATGCTGTGGGGATCACCGTATAGCCCCGGGGATCCATCTTCTCGGTGAGCCTCTTGATCGCCCCGCCTTTTCCCCCGGCGTCCCATCCCTCGAAGCCTAAGACCACAGGGATCCGCTTCCGGTACAGCTCCCCGTGGAGGAGCTGGATCTTGGACTGGAGTTTATCCAGCTTCTCTTTGTATTCTTTTTTTGTATAAGTCAGGTTTAAGTCCACTCTGCTCAAGATGGACTCTCGAAGGTCCCTGTCATCGATATAGACTTTATGCTCCTTCCTGGCAGCCTGGGGCGCCGACGCCCGCTCGATCCCCTCCGCCAGGGCATTGATCACGATGGTGTAGATCTTCACCGTGGCAAACCGTTTGTCCGTGGACTCGATGATGTGCCAAGGTGCATAGTCCGTGTCCGTCTTCCGGAGCATCTCTTCGTAGATCTTCTCATACTCCTCAAAATGTTTGTTGTGCCGCCGGTCCGCATCCGTCACCCGCCAGGCAGTCCCTTTTTTCTTCTCCAGCTGCTCGAAGCGTTTCTTCTGTTCTTTCTGGTCGATGGCCAGGAACAATTTGACCAGGATCACGCCGCCGTCCGTGATCTGCCGCTCAAAAGACAGGATGGAGTCAAAGGCCCTTTTGTCGGCCTTCTCCGCCAGCACTTTCCGATACCAGCTGGTGTCGTAGAGCGCGATCCTGCCCTTTGCCGGCATCTTTGTCCAGAAACGCCACAGGAACGGATGCATCTTCTCTTCTTCCGTCTCTTTTTTCACTGCATGGACCTCGAAGCCCCGGGGATCCAGGGCGTGGATCAGCGCCCCTATCTGCACGCCTTTCCCGGCAGCCGGATAACCCTCAAACGCGATCATCACAGGGATGCCCAGCTCCTTGCATCTGCGCTGCAGCGCCCCGAGTTCTCTCTCCAGTCCGTCCATCTTGGCACGGTGATCTTCTTTTGACATCTTTTTTGTCAGATCGATCTTTTCTAACATCGTCCTGCCCCTCCTCTCCATCATATCATGATCGTCTTTCTTATTTTTTATTCTCCTCCTAAACTTTCCATACAGGTAAATCCTTTGCTCTTTAACACATTTTCTGTTTCGTAGACTTCATCTGTGTGGATGACCACCGCGGGGATCCTGCTCATCCGGCCAAAGGATGAATATGTGTAATTGATGCTGATATTGCTCTCATAGAGCGCCGCCAGAAGGGAGTCGAGTCCCCCTTGCTCGTCCGGGAGCTCCACCGCGATCACATCACAGACCTTGGTCACAAACCCCTGGCTGGTGAGAGCCTCCTTGGCCTCCTCCGCCCGGTCCACCAGCATGCGCAAAATCCCAAATTCCGGCGTATCAAAAGACGCGAACGCGTAGATATTGATATGCTTTTCATGGAGTGCCATGGTCACTTTCTGCAGGCTGCCCGATCGATTTTCTACAAATACTGCCAACTGTTTTAACATTTGCTGCACCATGCCTTTCTTAATAGATGATATTTATAATCCCTCACCGCGCAGATCCGTCACACGTTTTGCCTTGCCCTCAAAACGCTGCAGGCTCTGCGGCGCCACGATCTGGATCACCGCGTCCAACCCTAAGATCGCTTTTAGATCTTTCCTGATCCTCGCGTTCAGTTCTTCCAGTTTCTTATAAGAGTCCAGGAGGCGGTCGTCGATCAGCTCCACTGTGATCGTCATCACATCCAGACGGTTCTTCCGCTCCACCTTGATCTCATAATGGGGGCCGATCTCTCCGATCTGGAGGAGCACTTCCTCAATCTGCGTGGGGAATACGTTCACGCCGCGGATGACCAGCATATCGTCGGAGCGGCCGGAGAGGTTTTCCATACGGACAGTCGTCCTGCCGCAGGGACAGGGCTCGTACATCAGCCTGGAGATATCTTTGGTGCGGTAGCGGACCAGCGGCAGGGCCTCCTTGCCCAGGCAGGTGACCACCAGTTCTCCTTTTTCACCAGGCGGGAGCACTTCCCCGGTCTTTGGATCGATGATCTCCGGTATGAACCAGTCCTCGTTGACATGCATACCCTGGAGATACTCACACTCCCCGGAAACGCCCGGGCCGCACAGCTCGCTCATGCCGTAATTCTGGGTACACAGGAAACTCTTTCCCCAGATCCGGTGCATCTCATCCCGCATGGGTTCCGTCATCCCCTCTCCGCCGAACAGGCCGATATGTACATGCAGGTCCTCCTCCGGATCGATCCCCATGGCCCGGGCCGACTCGCCCAGAAACAGAGCATAGGAGGGCGTTGCCACCAGAAGGGTCGTCCCCATGTCCTGCATGAACATGATCTGCTTCTTCGTATTCCCGGAAGACATGGGCATGACCGAGGCGCCGATGTTCTCCAGGCCCGCATGGAGTCCCAGTGCGCCGGTGAACATCCCATAGCCAAACGCGATCTGCGCAATGTCATCAGGCGTTGCCCCGCCCATACAGGCGATCCTGGATACATTGTTCGTCCAGACAGCCATATCGTTCCTCGTATACCCTACGATCGTCGGTTTGCCGGTGGTCCCGGAACTGGCATGTACGCGGACCAGTTCTTTTCGCGGCCGCGCAAACAGCCCCATGGGATAATTGTCCCGAAAATCAGATTTGTTGGTAAACGGCAATCTCTCCAGATCCTTGAGCGTCTGGATATCCCCGGGCCTTACGCCGGCCTCGTCCATCTTTTTCTGATAAGCCGGTACTTTCTCATAGATATATGCCACAGTCTGTCTCAGCTTGCGCAGCTGGATCGCCTGTATCTCCTCTCGGGAATAAGTCTCTTCTGGTGCCCAGATCATCTTTGTTTTCCTCCTTCTCGTTCCTTATCAATACAGATCCTCAGATTTTATGATCACCGCATATTATAACACATCCCCTGCAAGATCCACAACTGTTGAAATCTCCTTTACTGGATCCGTTTTTTTATGTATAATGGATATAAGACTATCAAGCACATGAACAATGAGGGGATATGGGCATGCACGAGAAATACAAGATGCTGATCGCAGATGACCTTGATATCGACAGGGACATCTTAAGAGAGATATTTGAAGATGATTTTGACATATTAGAAGCGACAAACGGAAAAGAATGCATGGATCTGATCCGACAATACGGCAGCGAGATCCGGATCGTCCTTTTGGATATTCAGATGCCGGTGGCCTCAGGGATAGACGTACTGCAGGCCAGGCATACGGATCCTGTATTCAGCAGCATCCCGGTGGTCGTGATCACCATAAACGACGACACCAGGAGCCTGATGGAGACTTTCCGGTTAGGCGCCACAGACTATATCACAAAACCGTTCATCGAGGAGATCATCCGCTACCGGATCGACAACGTACTCTCCACGCACCAGATCGAAGAAGTCGTCCGGGAACGGGAGACTTTCCGTATAAAAGCGGAACGGGATCTTATGACAGGGATCTACAACAAAGTCACGACAGAACACCTGATCTCCAACCTGCTGGCCACAAATGATCTCATCTGCGCGATGCTGATCATCGATATCGACGATTTTAAACAGGTCAACGATGTCCACGGCCACCTGATCGGCGACCAGGTCATCTGCACCGTGGCGGATCTTTTATCCAGATATTTCAGAAAAACAGACGTTATCGGACGGATCGGGGGCGATGAGTTTCTCGTTTTCATGCTGAACCTGCCCTCAAAGGAGCTGGCCAGGCAGAAAGTGGAGGATTTTTCCAACCTTTTTAGATACAAGCCCGACCTGACTGCGCCCGCCAACGTCACGGTCAGCATCGGTATGGCCATCTCCCAGCCCTGCCCCAGCACATATGAAACGCTGTTCCGACAGGCAGACGAGGCCCTTTATAATGCCAAACGCAATGGAAAAGGCCAGTATACCGAATACGGGATCGAGAAGGCTCCAGACATGACGAGCCCTGAGATCCTGGTCTCTCTTTTGTTGAGCAGCAGCCGCGATGTGCGCAGCCTGCTCAGTAAAGCCAATGAAAAGACCCGGCTGCTCACCATTTTTTCCCCAAAGGAAGCACAGTATTTTAAAAAAGAATTTTCCGGAAAGATCCACCTGTTTTACATAGACATCTCCACAGGATCCGACAATGGGGATGCTCTGCTGGAACAAGCGTTGGATATCGACTGGCTGCAGGATGTCCCTTTCATCGCCATCTGCCGGGAAGGAGATATGGCGCAGTACGCCGCCGCTATAGAGCGGGGAGCCGTGGACATCCTCCCGGCCCCCATCGACATGACCTTCGCCAAACGGAGGATCTTGCATTTATCCTAGATCCTCTTCCATGGGATCCTCTCCCACCGGCTGGGGTGCAGCAGCGTCCCCGGCCGTTTCTTCTAGGCGCATCTCATCTTTCTTATGATCTTTTCTGTTCAGGATGTCATAGATGCACGGCACCACATACAGTGTCAGGAGCGTCCCGTACAAAAGCCCTCCGATCGTAACGATCGCCATGGGCTGCACCATATCCGCACCCATGCCCATCCCCAATGCCATGGTGGAAAGACCTAAGATCGTAGTCAGGGCCGTCATGATGACCGGGCGCAGCCTGGACTTGCCGGCCTGGACGATCGCTTCTCTCTTCTCCATCCCTTCCATTCGGAGCTGATTCATATAGTCCACCAGCACGATCCCGTTGTTTACGATGATCCCCGCCAGCATGACAAACCCGATCATCGCGATCACGCTGATCTCATTCCCGGTCAGGTACAAGGCGAAAAATCCGCCCGTAAACGCCAGTGGGATGGTGAACATGACGATGAACGGAGACAGCAGCGACTGAAATTGGGCCACCATGATCAGATACATGAAGACCACGGCAAGGGCGAGCATCAGCATGAGCTGCCCCATAGCATCCTGTATCGTCTCATTTTCCCCCTGCATCTCCATCGTATATCCCTTGGGCAGCCGGAGATCCTCCAGAGCCTCCTCCACATCTCTGCTCACGAGACCGATGTTGTATCCTGTATCCAGCTCCGCCGTCATGGACATATAGCGGGACTGGGCATCCCGCTGGATGGACTGGGGCGTCACCGCTTCCTGGAAAGCCGCGATGTCCCTGAGATACACCTGCTGTTCCTCGTCCTGTGCATCCGTGTACTCCAGCTTCATCTTTTCCAGGTCCTCTTTTGTCAGCTCCTCGTCTGTATCCGCTCTCACATAGACCTCGTAATCTTTTTCCTCTGTGGACAGCGTCGTGGCGGATGAGGCTTCCGCCAGATGTTTCTGGATCTCCTGGAAGACCTGCGCCACTGTCAGCCCGTGACCCATCGCTTTTCCTTTATCGACCACTACGCGCAGCTCTTTATCTGTCTCTTCCATCCCGTCGGAGACATTGGTGACCCCAGGGACTTTTTCCACGATGGCCGCTGCCTTTGCGGTGAGTTCCTGCAGTCTGTCAAGATCCTGCCCTTTGATCTGTACCTGGATCCCGCTGCTCCCGAGCGCACTCATATCCATGCTGGATGTCTGTATGTCTACCTGGCAGTCGATGTCCTCTGTCCGTTTTCGGATCTCCCGTTCCAGCTTCTCATTTCCCCACTGACGGTCTTCTCTCAGCACCAGATACATGGACACGGTGTCCTGGGTGCCTCCGCCCATCACGGTGGACATCATGCTGCCGCCTGCCATGGCGCCGATCGAGTCGATATCCGGGATGTCTTCTATGCACTCGATCACCCGGTCGGCCGCGTTCGTCAGATCCTCAAAATCCTTCTCCCGCTCTACACTGATCGTCACACTCACCTGCGTGCTCTCCATCTCAGGCATAAAAGCCGTTCCTTTTGAGAAAGCGGCCGCCATACTGACCATCAGCAGGACAACGCTCAGCGCCAGGACAAGATATTTCAGCCGCAGAGCCAGACGCAGGGTCTTTGCATAAGCTCCCTGGAGTCTCGTCAGGGATCGCGCCGGCTTTGCCTGGACCTTCTGCAAAAGTCCCGCAGACATCATGGGCACCAATGTCAGCGCCACCGCCAGGCTTGCCAGCAGAGAATAGGCGATCGTCAGACCCATATCCACAAATAACTGACGGGTCAGTCCTTCCGTAAATACGATCGGAGCGAACACGCAGACGGTCGTCAGCGTGGACGCACTGATCGCGCCGGCAACCTGAGAAGCCCCCGCTACAGCCGCTTTTTTCGCCGGCACGCCTTCCCCGCGCATACGATAGATATTTTCAATGACCACGATGGAGTTATCCACCAGCATCCCGATCCCCAGTGCCAAGCCGGAGAGGGAGATGATGTTGAGTGTCACCCCGCTGAAATACATCAGGACCAGCGCCGTCACCACACTGATCGGGATCGAACAGGCGATCACGAACGTGGGCCGGATATTTTTCAAAAACAGCCACAAGATCAAGACCGCCAGTATGGCCCCAGATATCATATTCTGCAGGACAGAATCCACCACCAGATCGATGTAGATCCCCTGATCCATCAGCACAGAGACACCCAGCTGGCCGTATGTATCTTTCAGCTCTTCAAACCGCTCCAAGATCCGGTCTGTCACATCACCGGTGGAATAGCCGGTCTGCTTCTCGATCGAGATCATGACGCCGGGATTTCCGTTCAGGTTCGCGTAGATCTCACTGGAATCGTTGTGAACGGCCACTTCCGCCACTTCCGCCAGACAGATGGGTGCCAGGTTATCCAGATCCATATCTAGGATCACCAGTTCCTGGAGGCTTTTTACATCCTGCAGCTTATCCCCCACGCGCACCAGGTATTTCTCACTGTCCTCCCCCACGTAGCCCGCAGGCATGGAGAAGTTTTCCGCCGCCAGGATCCCTTTGATCATATCCACTGTGAGGATCTTATCCAGCCTGCTCTTTTCCAGAGCTTCTTCGCGGGCGTCTTCCAACTGTTCCCGCCCGCTGTCCACCTGCTGCTGGGCAGACTCTATCTGAGACATTCCCGTATCTAGCTTCGACTGGGCGATGCTCATCTCCACAGAGGCCAGGATCTGCTGGGTATTCAACTGAGCGATCCCGGATGAGACCCCTCTCTGCCCCTCCTCCAACTGCTGCCGGGCCGCCTCAAGCTGCGCTCTGCCTGCGTCTAACTGGGCCTGCCCTTCTTCCAGCTTCTCCTTCCCGACTGCGATCTGCACAAGCCCTTTTTCCACTTCCTGTATCTGGGCCTTTACAGCCTTGAGCCCCTCCTGGGGCGTTTTCACCCCCAATGGATCCAACAGCGCATCCAGGGCTGTCTGTGTCTCCGTGAGCTTTTGATCCAGTTCACTGATCCCTTTCTCTATCAGTCCATGGCCGCTGCGCAGTGTGGCTTCCTTCTCTTTCAGCTCTGGATCCTCGGGCATCATCTGGAGAGCTGCCTCAAGCGCAGTCAGTGCTTCGTCTGCTTCTGCGAGCTTCTGCTCCAATTCTGCCCGCTTCTCTTTCATGCCTTTGATAGCGGCAGGAAGCTGTTCCAGGGCAGACTTAGCCTGCTTAAGCTGCTCCAGCCCTTTCTCTGCCTCGGCCTCGCTGGTATAGAGGGCTTCCCGGCTGCTGTCCAATTCCCCTTGCTTTTCTTCCAGGAGCTTCAGATTTTTCTCGATCTCCTGTTTTCCTTCGATCAGCTGGACCTGGACATCATTTAACTGAGCAGCCCCTCCCCCGATCTGCTCGGCCGCCTGCTGTTTCCCGGCTTCCAGATCCGCTCTTCCAGATTCCAGATCCGCCCGGTTCGCCTCCAGCTCATCCTGAGCATCATCGAGTTCCTGCTCTTTCTCAGAAAAAGTCCCGTACAGGGCATTTTTGACCTTCTGGTTTACGGCCGCCACCTTGTCTTCCCGGATGAGCACATCCACATCCTCCGTCACCGTGCCCGTGGTGGTCACGCTGGCCACGCCCGCGATGCTCTCAAGCTCCGACTCCACATGGCTGGTCACGAAATCTGTCACCTCTGTGTCTTCCATCCCGTCCACTTCCACGGCCGCCACCATTACCGGCATCATATCCGGATTCAGCTTCATGATGATGGATCTCCCCACAGTATCGTCCCAGTAAGAACTGATCTGATCCAGGTTCTCACGCATCTCGATCGTAGCCGAATCCATGTTGGCTGTCTCCTCAAATTCCAGGATCACCAGGGAGATATTTTCCTGGGAGATGGAACTGACATTCTCGATGCTGGCCACGGTGGCCATGGACTGCTCAATGGGCTTCGTCACGACCATCTCCACCGTTTCCGGACTCGCCCCCTGGTATGTAGTCATCACGATGGCATAGGGCAGATCGATGCTGGGCAGCAGGTCCGTGTTCATCTTCGTAAAGGAGACACTGCCCAAGATCAGGACCAGGACCACCGCCACCACTACCGTATACGGCTTTTTTACGCTAAAACGTGCGATCATCTTCTCCTCCTATCTCCCCGGATCTTGAAAGATCTGCCTGGGCTTTAATCTCTCGATAAAGTCTGCTCCCATCGTCTGTTCCATCACCTGCACATATTCCTCAAAATCCGATCTCCCATCCACAGACAACAACTCAAAGTCCGTGTGATAGACATGGGCATAGACACCGGTCTCTTTCATATGATTCCTCATATAGAACGCCTTTCTCCTCACCCGCTCCCGGGCATTCTCCGCCTGCGGATCCTCCACCTCGATCTCCAGGATCAGCCGCCGCCCGCCATAGCGTCCCTTCAAGAGCCCCAAGGCCGCTCCGCCATAGCCACAGTCCCTGCATGCGGGAGCGATGGCGAGATAATCCAAGAGCACGGCCTCCTCCCCTAAAAGAGTGACCGCCAGCCCCACGAAACGCCCCTCATCCATGACCGCCAGCATCTCCATCTTCCCCCGCCGGACCAAGCCTTCCATAAAGCCAAAAGGTTTCCGCTCCTCACTGGGAAATGCCGTCTCATATAATGCGATGAACGGCTCCCTGACTTTCGCCTCTCTCATATCGACCAATTGAATACCCATAAATGTCCTCTTTTCTTTACTTTGAAGATCCGCCGCCAGGCGCATAAAGGTTTATTTTATACTTTCAGACTTACCGGATATATGTACCAGATAGATGATCCCCGTGACATCGGCCAAAAACCATCCGATCGGTATCGCCCACCAGATCCCCCATACCCCGATCCCAGGCATCGGCGCCAGCAGATAGGCAAGAGCCACCCGGATCCCCAGTGAGATCACGGTCAGCACCAGGGACATCTCCGGCCTGTTGATCCCCCTGTAGAACGCATACAGCAGGAACAAGATCCCGATCCCGCAGTAAAACACGCCTTCCACCCGCAGATACCCTACCCCGATCTGGATGATCTCCGTCTGGGACGGCGCGACAAAAAACAGCATCAGATATCTTGCCAGGAAAAAGACCAGCGCTGACACAGCCAGACAGAATGTGATGGAGATCGCCATGGCACGGGCGGCACCCTGACGCACCCGTTCCATCTTCCCGGCGCCGTAATTCTGGGACACATAGAGGGAGAAGGCATTCCCAAATTCCTGAGCGGGCATATAGGCAAAGGAATCGATCTTGACCGCCGCCGTAAATGCCGCCATGACGGCCACGCCGAAACTGTTCACCAGCCCCTGGACCATCAGGATCCCGAAATTCATCACCGACTGCTGGATGGATGCCGCGAAAGAAAACCGGACGATCTCCCTGCGCGTTTTGCGCTGTTCCTCCGGCGCCCCGACTCCCAGATGCCACGCGTCTCTGGGCAGCGGTTCTTTTTTCCATGTATAGATCCCGATCCCCACACCTGAGAGCACCTGGGAGAAGACCGTTGCGGCAGCCGCCCCCTGGATCCCCCAGTGAAAGCCGACCACGAACAACAGATCCAGCACCACATTGAGGATCGAAGTGGCACCCAGAAAATACAGCGGGATCACCGAATTGCCCAGCGCCCGTAGCAGATAGGCAAAATAATTATACAAAAAGATAAAGAAGATGCCCCCAAAGATGATCGATACATACATGCGCATCTGTGCCAGGATCTCTTCCGGGATCTTCAGCAGGACCAGGATCGGATCTGTCAGGATAAAAGCCAGAGCCTCCACTGCCGCCGCGATCCCACCGACCATCCAGAATGCCGTCCGCATACACCTCTGCATCTTTACAAGATCCCTCTTCCCATAATAAAAGGAAAAGACCGACCCGCTGCCCATGCACAGGCCGATGAGGATAGACGTAAGGAACGTCATGAGCGTATAGGCCGTCCCCACGGCCGCCATGGCTTCCGCCCCCAGAAATCTCCCCACGATCAGCGTATCCGCGATATTATAAAATTGCTGCAGGAGATTTCCCATGATCATCGGCCCCGCAAATAAGAGCATCGTCTTTGCCACATTTCCCGTCGTCAGATCTCTATCCATATCCTTCTCCGTCTTGTATTCCGAACATTTTATATGTATAATCAATAAGAAAAAGATCGCCGGAGGTTACATATCATGCAGTCTTACATCAAAACTATCGAAGACCTTTCCCTAAATGCCTGGCCCTCCCACCAGCTCCAGATCTACGACGGCTGGCTCCTTCGTTTTTCTTATTTTTATACGCACCGCACCAACTCCGTAGAACAGATCGGGCCGTCCACCATCCCGCTGGATGAGAAGATCCCCTACTGTGAAAATATCTACAACCGCTGGGGTACGCCCTGTATCTTCAAGATCACGCCCCTGATAGACCCTGCCTTTGACAGCCTCCTGGCAGAACGCGGGTACCAGGTCGCCCATCCCACAGAAGTCAAGGTCCAAGATCTCACAGGCTTTTCCCTGGAACCGGACACCCGTGTGGATCTGGAAAAAGATATCAGCTGGGAATGGCTGGACGCCCTGTTCTCATTAAAAGGGACCACCAGCCGGATCCACCGCAAGATCGTCCCCACCATGTACGCAGCCATCCCAAAGGATACGATCGCCGCCTCCGTCGTGCGGGACAACAAGATCGCGGCCATCGGCCTGGGGATCCTGGACCGGGACCACATCGGACTGTACGCTATCCATGTGGATCCCTATCACCGCCGCCGGCATCTGGCGCGTTCCATCTGCATCCGCATCCTGCAGGAAGGGATCCGTCAGGGCGCCCGCCACGCCTATCTGCAGGTGGTTCCGGACAATATATCCGCAAAGACCCTCTACGATAGCCTGGGATTCCAGGATCTCTACCCTTACTGGTTCCGTCTCAAACGGGTATGATCCTACTCTCCTTTGCCCCTCTCGATCCCTGCGACCGCATCAAAAGGGATCTTCGTCCCGTCCTCCATAACGAGGATCCGGCCGCAGGTGTCGATCTTTTTTATGCGCCCCGAGACTGTAGTATAGGCCCCGCCTTCTTTTCGCTCATCCGGCTTAAAATATGTGATTACCACATCCGGACAGCCTGCAGCCCGCTCCTGGATCATCCGCAGCTCTTCATCCAAAAGATCTCTGGCGTCTTCGCTCAGCTCCGCCTCCTCCTCGGTCACGCGTCCGGTCTCCCGGATCGCCGCCCCAAATCCGGACAGGGCCGAAAAAGGTGCAAACTGTGCCGCCCGGTCGATCCGGGACATATGCGGGTGGACTGCGGACACATGATGGGGCAGACCGATGATGTCATCATATCCATCACATCCATCATCTCCGTGACTATCGTGATGTTCTCCTCTCATCTACGCTCTATGACCTCCGATCCGTTCATTGCGGTCCCTGGACATGGCTCCCTCTTCCAGATCCATCCCTTTCAGGATCAGGTTTTTTCCAAATCTCTTTTTGATATCCAGCACGGCCTCCTGCAGCCGCCGTTCCCTCTCCAGAGCCGCCTGCTCCTGCTCCCTTTGCTCCTGCGCTACCGCATGGTCGGTAAAGAGATCCATCTGCTCGTAGATGATCTCCTCTTCCGCCAGGCTCTCCCTGACAACATGTTCCGCCGTGATAGTGATCCGCCTGATGAGGAGCGTCTCATCCACGATGCGGTCATACAGGTCCAGTGCTGCCTCGATGATCTGCCGCGCTGAGGACGTCTGCCTCTTGAGACTGATCGTCCCATGGGCGTGCTTGGGGATCCTGCGCCCGTAGCGGTCTGTGGTGACCGGACCCTTATAAGCCTTCCGCCGCCCTGCATCAGAGAGATTTTCTCTGTCATAACCGACCGTCAGAACGACCTGGCTCGCCACCAGCTTCTTTTCCACCAGCTCCAAGGCCAGGAAGTCTGCCATCTCCCTGATGATCAGCCTGGCTTTCTCGTATCCATAGGGACACGGGAGGACCTGGCCGGATCCCAGGCTGCTGCTCTCCGGCTTATAGGCTTTCACCTCAGCGATCGTGCAGGGTTCCCATCCCCACGCATGATCGATCAAAAGCTCCGCATTGACGCCGAATAATCTATAGAGCAGCTCTTCATTGTAATGCTCGGAAGGCTTTCCGATGGAACATCGGGCCACGTCGCCCATGGTGTAGATCTCATTTTCCTCCAGTTTCCGGGCGTACCCCCTGCCCACACGCCAGAAATCCGTGAGCGGGCGATGGCCCCATAAGAGCTTGCGGTAACTCATCTCGTCCAGCTCTGCGATCCGTACACCGTCCTCATCCGGCGGGATGTGCTTTGCCACGATGTCCATAGCCACCTTGCACAGATAGAGGTTCGTCCCGATCCCCGCCGTGGCCGTGATGCCAGTCTCCCGGACCACTTCCCTGATGATCTTCGCCGCCAGTTCCCTGGCCGTGAGCCCATACATGTCCAGATAACCCGCCACGTCCATAAACACTTCGTCAATGGAATAGACATGGATATCCTCCGGTGCCACATATTTCAGATAAATATCATAGATCCTCGTGCTGTGATCGATATAAAGGGCCATCCGCGGGGGCGCTGTGATATAAGAAACAGAAAGTCCCGCGGATCTTTTGAGCGCATCCGCATCCCAGGACTCCCCCACGAACACTCCGCCCGGAGCCTGGCGGCGGCGTCTTGCATTCACTTCCTGCAGCTTCTGTATGACCTCGAACAGCCTCGGCCGCCCTGGTATCCCGTATTTTTTGAGGGAAGGCGACACCGCAAGGCAGATGGTCTTCTCCGTACGGCTGGCATCGGCCACCACGAGATTAGTCTTCAGCGGATCCAGTCCGCGCTCCACACATTCCACAGAAGCATAAAATGATTTCAGATCGATCGCGATATACAGATGTTTTTCCTGTGCCAGTTTCCCACACCTCCCTGTACTATCTTATCAGAACTTATGTTCCTTTTCAACCCCCAAATACAGGAAAGATGAAATTTTCTCCGATAAATGAAAAATGATCAAGACTGCCGTACAGGTCTTCCCATACGGCAGTCCATCCACATTTTGTCTATTGATCCGTCTCTTCTGTCTCCTCCTCTGTCTCCGCCTTCTCCATATCCGCCAGGCTATGATCCAGAGTGCTCACCGCAGTGGAAGAGATCGTGTACACCACGTCCTCCTCACCCTTCACCTGCAGATAATATTCCTCCCCGGTGCTGTTCCCGATCAGGAGCTGGACCTCTTCCCCGTCTTCTGGCTGGAGAGTAACCGTATAGGCAGGTTCCTCCAGGCCGTAATCTTTCAGCGCATCGATCTCTTCCAGCTTCCTGGAAGCCGTTAGCTGGCCAAAGGACTCCGCGATCCCGTCCGGATAGGACTGTTCCAGTTCCATCTTTTCATCATCCGTACATACCCAGACGTCCTCTTTTTTCTCAAAATGCAGCTGCTCCTGTTCCGGCGCCTCATAGGAAAACGCGCGGATATCTTCTATCTCCGTCACCTGGATGACCTGGCTCGCCTCTTCCTCCTGCTCCTTTTGGGCCTCCCTTTTGTTGCTCAGAAAGAGCGCCCCATACACGGCCGCCAGCACCGCCAGCACGACCGCCAGCCAGATGATCTGTTTTTTCTTCATACTCTGCCACCTATGCCTTTCTGCGCCGCATCCACGTCACGAACCCAAAGCCCAGAACGATCACAGGGATCCCGAAGATGACCAGCAGACTGAACAGTCCTGGATACTGGACCGTGTTATAAGTCACTTCCAAGCTCTTCGGCGCGATGGAGATATTTGTATCCTCCCCGAAGTTCGCCCCCACTGCATTCATGAACAGGGTCAGATTTTCCAATGTGGAAAAAGTATCTGTCACATCAGCATCGATCATCGAACCTGCTCCCAGCACTGTCAGACGGCTCTCTGGGCCCTCTTCATCATCTTCTGTCTCAGCGTCCTCTTTCTGATCTTCTGATACACTGTCCGATGAGATGCTGTCAGACGATATGCTCTCAGTCGCAACGGCCCCCAGTACATAGGACCCCTGCTCTTCGCCATCTTCCGTGACAACATAGCCGTCCGCAGACGTATTCATAAAAGCATCCAATGTGATGCCATCGCGTGCAGGGTCTGTCTGGGTAAATCCCTGGGAATTGATCAGCAGCACCATCTCGCTGGACATACCCTTGGCAAGATTCTCTCCCAATGACAGCTCCGGAAAGATATAATATGGATTCTGCTGATAGCTGCGCTGTATATCCACGATATATCCCGTCTTCCTCTCCAGACCGTATTCCTTAAAGATGGCATCCAGGTTTGGCGTGCTCTTCTCGACTTCTCCGAGGAGGATCATCACCTTGCCGCCCTGCTGCAGATATTCCAGGATCCCTTTCTGCTCATCTTCTGTCACATCCGTAGAAGCGCCGTTCATGATAAAAAGCTCGCAGTCTTCTGGGATGTCCGGATCCATCAGCAGATTGCATGCCTCCAACGTATAGTTCGCTTTCCCCATCAGGTCCTGGACCGAAGAAGAGAACTCAGCCTCCCCGTGACCCGTGGAATAATACACCTTTTTGCTCTCACTGCTGGTCACATGGTTTACGGCGGCCGTCAGCTGGCCCTCGCCGTCAAAAGCTGTCTCCTGCATGGATCCCGTGGTATAATACGACATCTGGTCATAGGTGATGATCTCTCCAAATGAGACCACCTGCTGCTTGCCTGTCTCTTCGCAGGAGACCACCAGGCTGTCCGCCTGGGCGTCGTACTTACTCAATGCGGACGGATGCTGCACCGGATCGATCCACTCCAGGGATATCTCAGAAGACAGCCCCGCGTATCTTTCCACAAAATTCCGGATCCGTTTATCCACCTGGTCTTTCTCCGCCAGGACTGTGATGGATACCGGCTGTTCCAGATCCCTGATCAGTTTTCGGCTGACATCTGTGATCTCATAAATCTTGTTGTCACTCAGATCCACACTGCGCACCGTTTCAGGGAGCTGTCCCGCGATCAGATTGACCACGATCACGATCGCCACCACGAGCGCGATCGCACCCAGGCTGTATGAACCATACCTGGATGATACGCTGGAAAATGTCTCTCTCAACTTTTTTTTCATGTCTGCTCCCCTCCTAACTCCACCGTCTCTTCTGGATCGTCTGTATGGTCAGAAAAACAAACAGCACGATCACGGAAACGACCAAAAACAGGCTGCTCACATCCAAGAGCCGCTCATTGACGATGCTGGTAAATCCATCTGACAGGGACAGCCTGCCCAGGACATCCGGCAGCAGCCTCTCCATCCAGGAAGGACGCAGAAAATAGACCGCGATCCCCGCGGCAGCACCCACGACTTCCAAAAGACCCGCCAAGATCCAGTTCCTGGCCATCTGATAGACCCCGAATGCCAGCAGGCTCCACAGCAGCAGCACGCCCGCTAAGTTCCCGCCCGCATCTGTGGGAAGGAAATCCACCAGCCCGTTCCACAGATACAGCACCAGCAGCACACCAAATGTACTGATGGCCGCGATGATCTGACTCTCCGTCAGCGAGGAGAGGAACATCCCCACAGCGATATAGGCGCACCCCATCAGGAAATACGCCAGGATCGCGCAGTAGTCCACTTTGAGATACGCCTGCCCCGACGCTTTGATCATCAGGGGAAACAGGCAGAAGATCAGATTCGGCACGGCGAACACGGTGACCATTGCCAGGTATTTTCCCCACACGATCTGTCCCAGCGTGACCGGGGCCGTGAGCAAGAGCTGATCCGTCTTGCTGCGCCTTTCCTCTGAAAAACTCTTCATCGTCAGGATCGGGACCGCGATCAGCAGGATGAACAGCCCCCCTGAGAGCGTATAGGAAAAATAGGGATACCCCATATTCAGGTTATACGCCATAAAATAGATCCCCACGAAAGCCACCAAGAATGCGATGAACACGTATCCGATCATCGAATAAAAATAGGACTTCAATTCCCGCTTATAGATCCCCTTCATGGCTTGCCTCCTCCTCTAAACTCTCTGTCCCGGATCGATCTTCTGTTGATCCTCCCTGCACATCCTCATTTTCATTCTGGGTCAGTTCCAGGAATACATCTTCCAACGTAGCCTTGGATATCTGCATGCGGTACAATGGACATTTATTTTCTGCAAGAGCATAGAACAGCTCCTCCCTGATCTCCCGATGGTCCGTCACCTGTATCTGGACCCCGATCAGGCCGTCCCTCTGCTCATGCAGCCGCAGTTCACCCACACCGGGGATCCCCTGTAAGATGCTCTCCACCTGACGGCGGCTGCCCTTTACCTCCAGCTCCAGGGTCTCTTCCCCCTCGATCAGCCGTTCCAGATGGTCCGGCGTATCGCTGGCGACCAGCTTCCCCTTGGAGATGATCATCACATGGTCACAGACTTCCCGCACCTCCGCCAGGATATGGGAGCTTAGGATCACTGTATGTTTTTTCGCCAATTCACGGATCAGCTGCCGGATCTCGATGATCTGCTTTGGATCGAGCCCGACCGTCGGTTCATCCAGGATGATGATCTCGGGAAACCCGAGGACCGCCTGTGCAAGCCCCACCCGCTGCTTATAGCCTTTGGACAGGTTGCGGATCAGCCGGTGCTGCACGTCGCCCAGCTTGACCATCTCCATGACCTGCTCCACCTGCCCGGGGATCTCGGCGCGTTTTACCTTCTTCAGCTCCGCGGCGAACGCCAGATATTCCCACACCGTCATATCCGTATAAAGGGGCGGGATCTCCGGCAGGTAGCCGATCAGCCTCTTGGCCTCCTCCGGCTCTTTGAGCATATCATGGCCGTTGACCAGCACTTCCCCTTCCGTGGCGCCCAGATATCCGGTCATGATGTTCATCGTCGTGGACTTCCCCGCGCCATTCGGCCCCAAAAAACCGTAGATCTGTCCTTTCTCTACCACAAAACTCAGATGATCCACAGCAAGATGACTGCCATATCTTTTCACCAGGTTTCTGACTTCGATCAATCTTTCTTACCTCCTGTCTGCCCGGACGCTCACCGCCCGGGATGCTAAAGATCATATGGTCATTATCATAAAAAAAATTTGTGTTCATTCTGTGTCTCTTTTGTGTTTGATCCGGGAAATGATATTGTCATGGCGCATGACCTCCTCCAGAGCCTCTTTATAATGACGTGACACTGCGCCCGGATTCCTGCGCAGCAGACGGACGGAACGCAGATACTTCTTATCTTTCATGAGCGTTTCCATAGCCAGACGGCGCTCTCCCAGTGACTTTTTATATTCCTGTATATCCGCGTCTATGACCGCGGCGATCACATCCACCCGCTTCTGGATGCGTCTGAGCTCCTCGCTGTTCTCTGTGAGCCGCTCGATGACCTCCCTAAGATCCATGGCCTCATTGAAGGACTGGGTGGCATCCACGGCGAAAGCGACCACCAGCACAAAGGAGAGGATCTCCGCTATATCCGCCTGCATCCCCAACACCAGCCGTTCCACGGGCGCATGGACATAACGGATGAGCAGCACGGAAAAAGTCCCCCAGGCAAGTGAAGCCCCCAGGCAGATATGCCCGTTCAGGTTGCAGGCTTTGCCCGTATAATCCCAGTATCTGACCTTGAACAGCTTTTCCATGACCGCCCCTGTCACGTACTCCAGCAGAGTCGCGCCGGCCATCCCGAAGATAAAGACCAGCGCCAGGTTGTCCCGTACCGGGATCGCTACGAACAGCACGGTGATGGCCCCCGACCCGTAGATGGGGATCAGGGGTCCGTGCAGGAATCCCCTGTTCACCCATTTGTGCCCTTTGGCCGACACATAACAGGATTCCCATATCCACCCAAAGAAACAATAGATAAAGAAAAATAAGATCCACTGAAAAAAATGATATGCGTACATAAACCCTCCCACGATGATATGATCTTGAAACCTATTATACCATAGCGGGAAAACCCCGTCGATCGCCGGATCGGATCAATCCCGGTCTGCAAAAAAAGCTCCGTAATCGAACATCTTCATACACAGATGGTAGGATATGCGCATCATCCCATCCATGATGATCTCCACATCCGGGTCACCCTTCCCGCTGTGCAGCCGCTCACAGAGCCGTTCATTTGCTTCCAGTATCTCCCTGTACGCGATGCCGCAGACTTTATCCTCCCCGAACTCATCCTCCACATATCTGCTCTCCTCTACCGGATGCGTTTCCAGATCCAGCAGACCGTTCATGAGCCCATAGATCCTTTCCTTTAACTCTTCCCTATCTCCCATCAAGATCACCCTTCCTTTCTCCCATCCACTATTCCAGTTTCATCCCTCTCACATAGATAGCCACTGCCTGTTTCTCCCTGTCGGTCAGCCTATCCCACGCCTGCAGGACCTTCTTCTGTTCTTCTGTGAGATCCAGTATCTCGCGTTCATCAGAAAAAAATTGTGCGAGCGTGATACCCAGCCCGTCGCAGATCTTATCCAGGGTAAAAAAAGACGGCGTACTGCCCCTTTTCATCAAGTTCGACAAGGACGACTGGCTGATACCTGATCTTTTAGAAAGCGCATACATGGACATATGCTTCCTTTCGCACAATTGTCTGATACGGTTTATAATATACTTCTCATCTATCAAGCAACCTGCACCTCAATTCCGATCTATACTGCTTTATATTTTACCCATGATGAGCATTAAATATCAGCTTTTAGATTTGGAAGTATATCACTTTATAATTGAGTAGTATCCTGCATACTACCTACATTCACGATTTGCATGTTTTGGGGACTCATACGGATGCGCTCTGCCAGAACCGGCGGATCTTTGGGAAGATTTCTTTAGAATGGTCTTATTATCACATATATCCGATCATATGTCAATTTTAAAATTGCAATATTTCTATAAATTTCATAAATATAATCTAAAAAGGATGGATCCGCCCTCAAGCCTCTCCATCCTTTTTGCTGTATATAAAAGCGTGTATGTCAGTCGCCGCTCAGATATTCTTTCACGCTCTGTATCGCTTCTTCTTCGCCTTCGCCCTCCGCAGTCACAGCGATCTCTTCCCCCGTATCCAACCCGAGCGTCATCATCCCCATGATGCTCTTCGCGTTGACCCGCCTATCGCCAACCTCCATATAGATCTCGCATTCATACCGATTGGCGAGCTGTACGAGCTGTGCGACAGGCCTGGCCTCCAATCCAGTGCTCAAGTTGATCTTTACGAGTTTCTTGACCATAATCCATCCTCCTCGTTTCCACGCAACTCCCGGGCCAGGTCGCTCAATTTCCTCAATCTGTGATTCACACCTGATTTTCCCACCTGCGGAGTGAGCATGGTTCCCAATTCTTTTAATGTAGCCTCCGGAAATTCCAGACGCAGCTGCGCGACTTCCGCCAATCCGCTGGCCAGTCCGTCCAGCCCCACCTTCTCCTCGATCAAGCGGATATCTTCGATCTGCTTTACCGCCGCATTTACTGTCTTATGTATGTTCGCCGTCTCACAGTTTACTTTCCGGTTGACAGAGTTCCGCATCTCTTTCAATATACGGATATTCTCCAGATCCAGCAGCGCGACATTTGCCCCCATGAAGCCCAGAAGCTCCACGATCTGTGCGCCTTCTTTCATATAGACCACATGGGACCTCTTGCGCCGGACGATCTTTGCATCAAGATCGAACGCCTGGATCGCTCTTTGGATCTGCTCCGCCTTCTCTCCCGTCTGACAGACGATCTCAAAATGATAAGATCTTTCCGGATTGCTGATCGATCCGGAAGCTAAAAATGCGCCGCGGATAAATGCACGTTTACAACAATTATTCTGGATGACCATGTGATCTGCCAGATGCAGGCTTCCCTGGGCGCTGTCCCCCTGGGCGCGCAGTTTCACGGCCTGCAGGATACGCATGGTCCACTCTGGGTCGCTGATCGTAATCGGATATACATGTCCCTTCTTCTGATAGGGATCGACGACGACCACGACATCCCTATCTATATTAAAGGTTTTCTCCAGCAATGTAAAGCATTTTCGGGAAACTGCTCCATTTTCCGTCTGTATGGACAGCCCCGTCCCCCCATCCGGCAGCAAGACTGCATGTCCGCACATGCCGAGGAGCGCGGAGAGCTCCGCGATCTGGCAGTGTCGGGCCGTACCGGTCTTCTTGACAAGTTCTTCCTTGACTTCCGCTGAAAAAGACATCGCTCTTCATACACCCTTTTCTGATAGAATGTTTACGTTTTCTTACGGATGGGATCTTTGGAGAGGTCCCTGTGCTCGATCCGCAGACCGTACCCCGACTGCCCTTTCAGCCTCTGATAGATCTCTCTGGCCACCGCCACGGAACGGTGTTTCCCTCCCGTGCATCCGATCCCCACCACCAGACTGGCCTTCCCCTCTCTGATATAGAGCGGGATCAGGAAGCGGAGCATGTCTTCTGACCGATCCGCGAACTCTTTCGCCGCGCCGGAAGACATCACATACGTAAAGACTTCCTCATCTTCCCCGCTCATAGGCCGCAGATGATCCAGGTAATAGGGATTGGGCAAAAAGCGCACGTCGAAGATCAGATCCCCGTCCCCCGGTATGCCGTATTTAAAACCGAAAGACAATATGGTCACCGTAAGGCTGTCAGATCTGCGCTCTTTCAGGAATATATCTTCCAGCTCCTCCCGCAGTTCCCGGACGAGCAGCTGGCTAGTGTCTACGATATGATCCGCCCGCGTCCTTAAGAACTTAAGCTTCTCCCTCTCCAGCCGGATCCCTGTATCCACCCGTCCCCGCGGCGAGAGCGGGTGTGCCCGCCGCGTCTCCTGGTAGCGCTTGATGAGCACCTCGTCGCAGGCGTCCAGGAACAAGATCTCATAGTCATAGCCCTGGCCTTTCAGATGGTCCAGGACACTCTCCAATTCATCCAGGGCCTGGCCGCTGCGCACATCCACCCCCAGACCCACGTTTTTGATCTCCTCGGCGTCCATGTCCGCCATCAGGGAGGCAAATTTCTCCATCAGCGGGATGGGCAGATTATCCACACAGAAATAATCCGCATCCTCCAACATCTTGAGAGCCGTGCTCTTCCCGGCCCCCGACACCCCGGTCACTATCACAAAACGCATCCTGTCTCCTCATCACCCAAGAATCGCACTTCCGGTTCCAGCTCCACATGGAACTGTTCCCTGACTTCTCTTTGCACATGCTCCATCACGGCCAGTACGTCCGCACAGGTCGCGTGGCCGCGGTTGACCACGAACCCGCAGTGTTTCTCCGAGACCTGCGCGTCCCCCACCCGATAACCTCTGAGCCCCGCGTCCATGATCAGTTTTCCTGCAAAATGGCCTTCTGGACGTTTGAACGTGCTCCCCGCGCTGGGATACTCCAGCGGCTGCTTCTGTGCCCGCTTCTGTGCCAGATCCTGCATGACGGCCCGGATCTCGCCTGCATCCCCCGGGCGCAGCGAAAGGACCGCCTCCAGGACGATGTCCCCTTTCGTCTTGATGACGCTGGTCCGATACCCCATCTCCAACTGGTCTGCCGGCAGGGTGCGTATCTGCCCGGACCGGTCGAGTACGCGTACTTCCGCCAGCACATCCTTGATCTCGCCGCCGTAGGCGCCCGCGTTCATAGACACCGCGCCGCCCAGCGTCCCCGGGATCCCTCCGGCAAATTCCAGACCGGTCAGGGACGCCTCCATGGCTTTTTTTGAAAGGGCCACGAGGGGCGCGCCGGCCTGCGCCCTTATCCTGCATCCCTCTATAAAGACCTGCGCCATATTCCGGTATATCTGGATGACAGCGCCCCGGACCCCCCGGTCGCTGACCAAAAGATTGCTGCCATTGCCCATGATGGCCCAGGGGATCTGCTCCCTCTGGCAGACCTGGATGATCCTCCCCAGTTCCTCGGCATCCTGCGGCAGCAGAAAATAGTCCGCCGGCCCGCCGATATGAAAAGTCGTATGTCTACTCATCGCTTCCCGGGCCAAGACCCTTTTGCTGTCCATGATCTCTTGAAACAAACCGCTTAAATTTTCCATCCTGCTCCGCTTCGCTCCTATTTCCCATCTTACCAGGCACCAGATCTGGCAGCAGATCCTTGACCACCTCAGCCGCGATAAAAAGTCCCGCCACGCTGGGCACAAAGGAAATGCTCCCCGGTATGTTCTTTCCCTCCTGCATCTGTCCATGTCGTCTGACAGGCTTCTCTTTAGAATAGAGTACCTTGACCTTCCGGATCCCACGCTTGCGCAGTTCTGTGCGGATCGCTTTCGCCAGCGGGCAGACACTGGTCTTCGAGATATCGGTGATCTCAAATTTGGTGGGATCCAACTTATTGCCCGTCCCCATGCACGAGATGATCGGCGTCTTCGACTGCTTCGACTGCTCGATGAGCAGCAGCTTTGACGAGACCGTATCGATGGCATCCACAACATAATCATATGCCGAAAAATCAAACATATGAGCCGAGTCTTCATTATAAAAAGTCTCGTACGTATGGACCAGGATATTCTCGTCGATGTCGCGTATCCTCTCCTTGGCCACCTTCGTCTTGGGACTGCCCACCGTAGAATGGAGGGCGTAAAGTTGTCTGTTTATATTTGTCAGGTCGACCGTGTCGTGATCCACCAGTGTCAGGCTCCCGACCCCGCAGCGGGCCAGGGCCTCCACCACAAATGATCCCACGCCGCCCAGTCCGAAGACCGCGATCCTCTTTCTGCTCAGTCCATCGGTCGCTTCTCTGCCTATCAGAGATTCCATCCTTGAAAATCCATTCAACATGTTCTTTCCTCCCGCCTTTTTCTTATTATACTATCAGACGCAGCAAAAGTACAGATGAACCTGCGGCGGGAAGACAGCACAAAAGAAGACCTCCTAAGTCTTGAATGGCATCTGTGCCCAACTCAATTATAGGAGGTACTCTAAAATGGACTTTATGTATCTATGATACCACAGATCGGATCAAAATACCAGTAGAAGATCATGTTTTTTCATACATTTCCTCATACGCCTGGTAGATGCGCATGGCCGCTCTCATATTCTCCTGCTCATAAAGATCCTTGTCCCGCCATGGCTTCTGTGCTGTGCAGAAATGTATGATGCGCGCATCTTCCATGAGCGCTCCTGTGATATCGTGGATCTGAAACGCCCCTTTTTGGCTGTAAAGTTCCGGATAGGTGATGAGCGCCTCACCCTTTTGATCCCCCGGATGCCTGGAAATAAATGGAACACAGGGACAGTTGTACGCCTGCCAGGGAAGAAATTCCACGTCTTCATAAAAAAACTTGTTCAGCGCATCCTGGTCCACCAAGGAATACGCGTCAAAATGTTCCTCGATATCCGCCAGCAGCCGCTCCGCCACATCATTTTCCCGCATGTATCTCAGATCCATAAAGAGCATGCCCGCGTTAAAATACGGATATCCCGCCGGTATCCCTAAAGCTTCCCTGTGGTACTCGATGTTCCCCTGAAGGCGGTTATTGATATCATAACAAGCGGCCAGAGGTTTTTTCATCTCCCGCAAAAACAACGCTGAAAGATCCCCATTGATCACCATATCCACATCCAGATAGAGTATGCGCTCCACCTGTTCGGGGATCAGGGACATCCCTAAGATCCGGAAAAAAGTGGCTGTCGAGAATCTCCCGAAGCTTTTCAGGGACGTAAGCCGCTCTGCCGGGACTTCGATACAGCAGATCTCCTTATCCGGCCATCTGTCTGCGAACAGACGGATCTTGTCCAGATCTTTAGCATCGCATCCCCGATACAGCAGATAGACCGTTACCTGCTGATCTCGGTGGTTCCAGAAAAGGGACGTGATCAGGACCATGGCCGGGTGGAGGTAGTTTTTATCCGTCGCCAGCATGACCGTGATCTTCGGCTTTTCTATGATCTCCTTTTTTTCAGTCTCTTCTTTTGCCTTCTCCTTCTGCACCAGATCCATGGCTTTCCTCAGATACTCCTCCCGGGCTTTCTGGACATCTCCCGGCGCGAAGCCTTTGGAGACATATGCGAACAGGTCTTTCTGGCAGTCCCGGAGATAGTCCTCTCCCTCGCGCAGGATATATGGATTCTGCGCGATATCCGGAAACAGGGCCTTCATGACCCTCTGGCTCTTCTGGACGACCGCCTCATCCTCCCTGCCCCCTTTGCCGCGGGTAAATACATAGTGCAGATCGCTCAGATAATAGTCCCGGCCGAACATCAGCTCGATCTCATGGTAATAGGTCTCCAGCAGTCCCCTGTCGATGCATTCTTTCAGCCAGACCTGCATGATCTGCTTCTGTTCCGACCATTTTGCAAGATCCATGCTCGTCATCGTACTGCCCGGATGGATATAGTATTGATAATACTCCGCCTGCATCACACAGAACCTGTGTATATAAAAACTGATCATATCCGAGAAATACAGATCCTCAAGAGAATACCCTTCCCCAAAACGCAGACGGTATTTTTCCAGAAAGCTGCGCAGGTAGATCTTACACATGACAGTCAATGTCCCGAATATCCCCATCCCGCCTGCCAGCAGTTCCCTGCGCTGCCGATCATCCTGCACGCAGAATACCTGATCGTAGGCCGCATCCTGGAAACGCCCGCGGGCACATAACTTCCCATCCGCCGACCTGGATATATAAGATCCGACCAATTCGCACCCCGTCTCTTCGGCTTTTTGGTACATTTCCTCGTACATCTGCGGCAGGACCTGATCATCCGCGTCCACAAAGCCGATGTATTTCCCCGTTGCATAACCCATCCCGATGTTCCTGGCCGCGCCCTGCCCCTGGTTCTCGGGATATGTGACCACCATGACTTCCTCGGGGTACTGCTGTTCCAACTGATACAGGTACTCCAGCGTGCCGTCTGTGGAGGCATCGTCCACAAAGATCAGTTCCAAGTTTTCCAGACCGATCGTCTGGTCTAAAAGGGATGAGACACAGCGCGGGAGATATTCCTCCGCGTTATAACAGGGGATGATGATGCTGACTGCTTTTTCCTGCATAAGACCTCCTTACTTTTTTTCGGCTCTCTCTTTATGCACCAATTCCAGGGCGTCTCTCAGATAATCCTCCCGGACACGCCAGATCTCACCGGGAGCGAAGCCTTTGGAGACATACGCAAACAATCTCTTCTGGCAGTTCCGCACATGCGCCTCGCCGTCGCGGAGGATATAGGGATTTTTTTCTATCTCTGGAAATAAAGCCTTCGTCACCATCTGGGTCTTGTGGACGATCTCATCCTCATCCCCCCTGCCGCGGGTAAATACATAGTGCAGGTTGCTCACATAATAATCCCGTCCGAATATGAGTTCGACTTCATCCGGATACACCCTGAACAGCCCCCTGTCCATGCATTCCTGCAGCCAGACCTGCATGATCTTTCTCTGCTCATACCATCTCTCACAGTCCATGGTCGTCATGATGCTGCCGGGACGGATGTAGTAATCATAATATTGTGCCTGCATGACACAGAATCTCTTTACATAAAACGCCGCCATATCGGAAAAATACAGGTCCTCAAACGCGTATCCTTCCCCAAACCGCAGATCATCCTCCTCGATGAGACTGCGGCGGTATAATTTACTACAGACATTTACCGTGCCGAATATGCTCATCCCCGCCGCCAGCAATTCCCTGCGCTGGGCATCATTTTGGATATGGTACAGCCGGTCGCGGCTCTCATCCTGGATGCGCCCTGGAGCCTCGTCCTTTTCATCGCTCGTCTGATATGGATAGGAACTGACCAGCTCGCATCCCGTCTCTTCCGCCTTCTCATACATCTCTTTATACATCTGCGGATGCACCCAGTCGTCCGCGTCCACGAACCCGATGTATCTTCCCGTGGCGTAGCCCATCCCGATATTCCTGGCCGCACCCAGTCCCTGGTTCTCAGGATACGTGACCACCATGACTTCCTCCGGATACTGCTGCTCGATCTGATACAGGTAGTCCAGCGTGCCATCCGTGGAGGCATCGTCCACAAAGATCAGCTCCATATTTTCCAGCCCGATCGTCTGAGATAAGAGGGACGACACACAGCGCGGAAGATATCTTTTTACGTTATAACAGGGGATGATGATACTGACTGCTCTTTCGTGCATAAGACCTCCTTACTGGAACAATCCTTCCATATAGCCGACGGCGCTTTCCGTCAGTGCATCCGCATTGTTGATGAAGATCACATCCTGTATCCCGTTTTCTCCTACGAACTGCGGGATATTCCCCTCAAAATAACGGTAATCCACCACATGGACCGTCTGGTAATGGTCCACCAGGAAGGGCACGAACGCATTCCCATACGACTCTTTGATCACCAGGCAGGAAGATCCGTCCTGCAGGGTGGGATTCTGGATGACCGAATAGGGATTATCCCCGCCTATGAAACAGGAATATTTATTCCCTGCATCATACTGAGAGACATCCGAGATCACCTGCCAGTCGATCGTGACACCATCGGTCCCCGTGTAAGTCATATCATTCGTGCTCTTCGGCAGATACGCTGTGATATGATCCGGATTCTGCGCCAGCACGGCCGCCTGGTCCCCAAAGGAATAGAAACTGCCCACAAAGCCGTCAAACTCCTGGATCTGACGCTCATCCCTCAAGATGGGATCGATCCCCTTTTCCTGGCAGAACTGCTGATAGGCATAGTACGCCCCATCCGCGGTCCAGTGATGGTCCGTGCGGAAATACAGATATTCGCTGTTATGCTCCACAAGGGTGTCAAACAGGCGGACCCCCCGCACGCTCGGATCCAGATTGCCCAGCACATACTCAAAAGCCTTGGACTGGTCGCTGCAGCCCAGTGAGTCCTGGATCTTCTGATCCAGATAGATGCCGATGGACGTGGGCACCAGCACATCGTAGACCGTCGCTTTCCCTTTCAGCAGCTGTGCCGCATCATTGATCATATTGATATATTGATTTGCCGGATCCAGCGCAAAATAATACAGTTCAAAGGCCCTATCCTGGGCTATGTAGATCGTCCCCGCGCTCTCCGGCACCACATGGACGGTACCGTCTCCCTCGTCCCCCTGGGCCACGGACTCATCATCCGAGAGCGTATCCTCCGGTCTCTCATCCGCTCCCGTAAATTCCGTGGGGATCTCGTCTCCCGTGCCTACACTGCCATGTATCTGCTCCTTCCCCAACCCATAGAGCCGCTCCACCGCAGCATTCGCCGTCAGCAGTCTCTCCCGGAAGGGGAACGTATCTGCATACCAGGTGCTCACATCGGCAAAAAAATCCCCCTTCAGGATCCCACTCACCGTGGGTCTGGGGAACTTCTCCAGATCCCGCTTCTCTACATTAGACTTTTCCGGGCGAAGGGGCAGCAAAAGCCCGATCAGGCAGAACAGGAGTATCGTCCACCGGAACATACCGATCTCCATCTTCAGATAATAATGGTATCTCTTCCGTTCCCTCTCCTTACGTTTTTGACGTTTTGTCTGGACTTCCAATCAGATCCTCCTCTTGTCAGAATTGAAAATACAAAAACGGATTGTAGCTATTGCCCACCAGGGCCATCACCGACAGGATGATCAGCGCCACCGGCACCAGAGCACCTGCCAGATATACCACGCGCCCGACTCTCCCCTCCCACAGCCTGCCCACATGCCGGAACTGCTCCCGGAGCATGGATATGAAAGGTGTGCAGCAGAGGGCTCCGAACAGCAGCAAAAAGCAATGGTTCTGAAAAAAGATCTTCGTCTCCAGATCCGTAAGGCCGTTGCCATTTAAGCCGAACATCCCTTTGAACACAGCCCCCGCATCGGCAAGATCCGTAAAACGGAACAGCACCCATCCAAAAGCCACGACCAGCAGCGTGTAGATATTCCGGACCACAGGCGGGAGCCGAAAGCCCTTGCGCCTGCAAGCCCTCTCCAGGACCAGAAAACAGAAATAATACAGGCCCCAGAGCACAAAATTCCAGGCGGCCCCGTGCCACAATCCGGTCAGCGCCCACACGACGAGCAGATTCCTGACCGTCGTAAGTTCCCCGTTGCGGCTCCCGCCAAGAGGGATATACACATAATCCCGAAAAAAACTGCTCAGGGAGATATGCCATCTCCTCCAGAAGCCCTGCACCGAATCGGCTATATATGGATAATTGAAATTTTCTTCATAGTGCAGCCCGATCATCAGTCCCATGCCGATCGCCATATCAGAATAGGCGGAAAAATCCAGATAGATCTGCAATGTGTAACTGACGACCCCGATCCACAGAGCCGCCACTGTGATATCCTTCAAGGATGCTCCGTCAAGGGGCAGGAACGTATCCGCCGCCAGAGCGCACCCATTTGCCAGGATGGCTTTCTTGGCCAGTCCCACTGCGAACCTCCAGACGCCCTCCGCTACTTCGCTCATCTTCGCCCGCCGATGCTCCAGCTCTGCAGCGACGCTGCTGTACCGCACGATGGGTCCCGCGACACACTGATGGAACAGCCCCGCATAGAGCAGGAGCATCCAGAACTTCTCTTGGGCCTTCACCTCTCCCTTGTACACATCCGCCACATAGGACAGCAGCTGGAAGGTATAAAAAGAGATCCCTATAGGCAGGACGATGGCCGGGATCTCCTCTGGCACCCCGAACAAAAACCGGACTCCCTCCAAGAAAAATCCAGTATATTTGAAGAAGCAGAGCGCCCCGAGCAGGAGCGTACATGCAGAAATAAAAAGAACGATACGCAAAGGCCGATCCCCGTACCATTCTATCTTCCGTGCACTCAACCATGCTACAAATGTCATCCCCACGAGCAGGAGCACATACTGCGCGCCTCCCCAGGCATAAAAGATCATAGAAAACACCAGCAGCACGATATTTTTCCTACGGATCGTAGAAACACTGCTGTAGACGGCCAACCAGACCGCAAAGAAAAAGCATACAAAAAATAAGCTCGCAAATACCATTTATGCTCCCCTGACACTCCCCGATGCAGACATTCTGCGGCATATGCACTCCATGGCTCCCGATCCATACCGCTCCCCAGCGCGGACCTTCCATGACTGCCTGTCTGCCATATTTCGACTCGATCCTACTCTCAATTACATCTTATAGTATGGGGTGTCATTTGTCAACCAACTTTTCTGGCCTCCAAATGGAAGTTCTTATTGACAAGCTATTTTTATAAATGCTATAATATGCCCTGTTGATAGATGATCGTTGATATGCGGATGTGGCGGAATTGGCAGACGCGCCAGATTTAGGTTCTGGTGTTCATGACGTGCAGGTTCAAGTCCTGTCATCCGCATTTTTTATTTTGTCCAGATAAT
>CAJTYN010000001.1:48514-63715 GCA_910584115.1 uncultured Lachnospiraceae bacterium | reverse complement strand
GTTCCGGGGGGAAGACGCGTATACCTTTTACGCGCCATATCATCAGGCGCTGCTGGATAAGGTGGACCGGATCTGCGGGGTGACCGGGGAGAAGGTCATAAAGAGCTTTGACTTTGGCCAGGCGCTCTCCTCCAGCGTCAACGATCATCATCATTAGGAGACAGCGGTTATGAGAAGAGAAGACTGGAGCAGATATTTCCTGCTTTTGCAGGTGAACGACGCGCTGTTTCCCATCGGCGCATACTCCCACTCCTACGGGCTGGAGACGTATATCCAAAAAGGGCTGGTATCATCCGCCAAGGAGGCGTGGGGCTATATCCGCAGTCGGCTGATATACGGATCTTGTTACAGTGAGCTCCTCGCGGCGAAGCTGGCCTATGGATATGCCGGGGAAGAGGATCTGGAGAGATTGCTGGAGCTGGAGGGATCGCTGGAGGCCAGCCGGATCCCAAGAGAGGTGCGCCAGGCGGGGGAAAAGCTGGGCTCCCGCTTTGTGAAAACGGTGGGCGCCCTGGAGATCCCCTACGAGACGGATATTTTCCAGAGATACCGGGAAAGCCTGGGGAAAAGGCAGCCGCAGCACGCCGTCGTCTACGGGGTTTTCTGCGCGGCGGCGGGGATCCCCTATGGGGAGGCCATGGTCCACTATCTGTTCGCCCAGACCTCCGCCATGGTGACCAACTGCGTGAAGACCATCCCCTTAAGCCAGACGGACGGGCAGCGGCTGCTGTACAAAAGCCACGGGATCTTCCCGGAGATCCTGGACCGGTTGGAGGAGCTGACCATGGAAGACCTGTGCCTGTCCGCGCCGGGGTTTGATATCCGCTGCATGCAGCACGAGGGACTGTATTCCAGGATCTATATGTCATAGGAGGTTTTGTATATGTCTTATGTAAAAATCGGCGTGGCCGGCCCAGTGGGCTCCGGCAAGACGGCCCTTATCGAAACGCTGACCCGCCAGATGGCGAAAAAATACAGCATCGGGGTCATCACAAACGATATCTACACAAAGGAAGACGCGGAGTTTCTGTGCAGGAACAGCGTCCTGCCCATGGAGCGGATCCTGGGCGTGGAGACCGGCGGGTGCCCCCACACGGCCATCCGGGAGGACGCGTCCATGAACCTGGAGGCGGTGGACGAGATGGCCGGGCGTTTCCCGGATCTGGAACTGCTTTTCATCGAGAGCGGCGGGGACAATCTGTCCGCCACCTTCAGCCCGGAACTGGTGGACGCCAACATCTTTGTCATCGACGTGGCGGAAGGGGATAAGATCCCCCGCAAAGGCGGCCCCGGCATCACCCGCTCGGACCTGCTGGTCATCAACAAGACGGATCTGGCCCCTTATGTGGGCGCGGATTTGGGCGTCATGGAACGGGACTCTCGGAAAATGCGGGGAGAGCGGACATTTCTGTTCACGGATGTGCGCAGCGGCTCCGGCGTGGACGCGGTGATCGCCTGGATCCAGAAAAACGTCTTGCTGGAGGGGTGCTGATCCTATGGAAGATCGTGAAAACTCTTTTGGAAAGACTTCCAGACTATACCTGGAGGCCTCGGTAAAAGACGGGAAGACCGTTTTAAGCGATGTGTCCTTTACCGCGCCCTATAAGGTCATGCGTCCTTTTTACGAGAAAAAAGGCGTCATGTCCGTGACGGCGCTGGCGGCCTCCGCCGGGATCATGGCCGGGGACCGGCAGGATTTTCGCATCCATGTCCATGCGGGCGCACGGATGGCGCTGACTTCACAATCCTACGAGAAGATCCACCGGATGGAGGAAGGGTATGCCTCCAGAAAGACATCCATTCAGGTGGAGGCTGGCGCAGCCCTGTTCTACACGCCCTTGCCCACGATGCCTTTTCAGGGATCTGACTACCGCAGCCAGCTGGACGCGGAGCTTTTCGGAGACGACGCGCAGTTCGTGCTGCTGGAGATCCTCTCCTGCGGCCGGGCGGCCCACGGGGAACGGTTTGGGTACCGCAGATTTCAGAACCGGGTCACGATCCGGCAGGATGGGAAGATCATTTACCGAGACAATACCCGGTACGAGCCGGGGTGGATGGATATGAACGGCCCGGGCATGTACGAGGGCTATACCCATCTGGGAAATCTGGTCTTGTGCAATGTGCCGAGATCGGATGAATGGATAGACCAGACGCGGAAGCTTCTGGATGAGGCGGACGGCGTGGAAGGCGGCGTGACCAGGACGGCCCGGGGCGATGTGGCGGTGCGGGCGCTGGGAGGAAGCGCGCAGCGGCTGTCCGGGTTATTGGAAGAAATGATCGAAGACTGTTTTTGAAATAGAACAGATGATCTGTGATCTTGCGCAGCTGTGTGAGATCTTATAGCATTAAGAAAGACTCCGCTGATGAGGATATGTCTGCATCCCCCTATCAGCAGAGTCTTATTTATGCTCTATCTTAAAAGTTCGTCATACGTAGTATCCAGACAATCCCGTATCCCTCGGAGTTGGGAACCTGTGATATGCTGGACTCCACGCTCGATCTTTACCAAAGCCTCCCTCGTCATCTCTATGCCTTTCAGTTGTAACATACCCGAAAGCTCTGTCTGTCCGATATTTTTTTCTAAACGTATCCTGCGGATATTCCCGCCAATATCGATACCTATCTGTTTTATCTTTTGTTCCATACCCATCTAGCCATGTTTGGACCAAGATCAGTCCTTTTTTCTTTATAATGATCATAATAAGTGATACAATGGGACTAGAATGAGTCCACATGAAAGATATGATCATTTTAAAGATCCGTATTCACGTTCATGCCGTGCGATCGCTTGACGAACTAAATACAGAACCTGGCCATTGATCGAACGACCTTCAAATTCTGCAAGACTTTTTAATTTCTTATGGGTTTCAGGATCAATACGTAACCCCAGATGTTTATCCTTTTCCATGCTACTTCCTTCTTGCTCTTAATAAGTACAAAACAAATGTGATTTAAGTATATTTTAAGTATCACAGCATAAGAACGGCATGAATGAACTTATTTCAAGTACACAATATCTTGCCTAAAGGAACAGAGAAATATGCGCACAAGAATAAAACAAAAGAACATACATTTATGGTCCACCACTGCGATCATTTTATGTCTGATATTGATCGTAATTCTTAGGCAGAATGTATATGATAAGAGGGAACGCTCCTCCAAAAGAGAGAGCATGCCTTACGAACAGCTTACTTCTAGATTATGGAATGAAAAAAAATGTTACCTATGTGGAAAGAATAAGAAAAGCCTGATGGGATATTATCGAAAGTTTGACACGCTCGGTGTTATATGCCTATGCGACTGGTATGTGCTGGATCTTGGTCTTCATGAAAATGATGACCATATATCTTTTGGGATGATAAATGTAGGAGACATATCTATCATGGAGTCAAGTCTGCCTGATAAAAGGATGGCGACCATGGATATAAACATTCCTCAAGACCGGAGACCAGATATAGAAATGTTACAAAAAAATCTGTGCCAAGATTGCCTGGATGATGTGATAGACACATTACAGATATCAGATAATAACTATGAGACGGCGGTCTATCCATTGTGTCTGGTTAATCTTAAGACACTGGACGTCTATCCGCTACAGGATCAGCACGTAGAATATCCTATAAGAGATCATCGAGTGACAATAGAATATGATGGGAATAAGATCAGTATCAGAACATTTCACTCACTGCTAAAACATGATTGACTTTTTTTGATGGATCATGTACAGTGATAGCATGATACGATCCTATGATACAAAAGAGGTGTTATTTCATGACTACAGAAAAAAACGCATTACTCCACCAGATCCGCACATACGCGCAAAAAGACACGGTCCTGGCTTTTTCCGGCGGAGTGGATTCCGCGCTGCTGCTCTGCCTGCTCTCCCAGGCCAGCCGCGAGACAGGCCGCAGAGTCTACGCCGTGACCTTCCACACCGTCCTCCATCCCCAAGCAGACCTGGACTGGGCCCGGCAGCTGGCCGACGCCATGAACGTCAGCCACCACATCCTGACGATCGACGAGCTGGATGATCCCCGGATATCAGAAAATCCCCCGGACAGGTGTTACCACTGTAAAAAGATGCTCTTCGAGGAGCTATGGCGATTTGCCAGGGAAAAACACGCGGACACCGTGCTGGAGGGATCCAACAGGGACGATCTTGATGTATACCGGCCCGGCCTTCGAGCCGTACAGGAACTGGGCGTGGCCAGCCCTCTGGCCCAGTGCGGCATCACCAAAGCCCAGGTCCGCCAGCTGGCGGCAGGATACGGACTGCCCGTGGCCTCCCGTCCCTCCGTCCCCTGCCTGGCCACCCGGATCCCCTACGGGACGCCGCTGGATACAGCGCTCCTCTCCCGCATCGACCAAGGCGAGCATTTCCTGCGCGGTCTGGGCTTTCGAAACGTCCGGATCCGCGTCCACGGGGACATCGCGCGGCTGGAGACGGATCCGGAGGATCTTCCCCTCCTGCTGGAACACAGACCCGCGATCGTCCGGCAGCTCAAGGGACTGGGGATCCCCTATCTCACCTTCGATCTGGAGGGTTTCCGCAGCGGCAGCATGGATGTGGGGATCACCAGTGGCGGATGACCTCGAAACGCTCCATGGTATAATCCACATGGGAAGGGATCCCCGCCTTCTGCAAGGCGATATGCACCTGTTCCTGGGGTGTATCCACCCCGGCCAGATCCGGGAGCAGCAATCCCCGCCTCAGACCGGACTGGACGATCACACCGTAACGCTTTACATCCAGCTGATCCATACTCTGGATCGGCTCCGGATCGCCCAGGACGTCCACACTGTACGTCAGAAGCGGCAGCTCCTGGACCGTCACCGGTGAAAAACGATGGTCCCGGACGGCGGCGCTGATCGCGTTCTCTATGATCTCCTCGCCCATACAGGACTGGGTGGGCATGATCGTACCGATGCAGCCCCTTAGATTCCCATCGATCTTCAGGCTCACGAAGGTCCCCGCCCGGTCTTCATAGAGTTCCTGGGGCAGCTCTTCCGGCAGATCGATCCGCTCCCCCGTCCGGACAAACTGTTCCAGGGCGCTGCGGGCCAGCTGCACGTAAGGATCCTCCCGCGCCTGCCTCTCCAGCCGCTTCCTCTCCTTCTCCCGGATATGCCTTTCCAAGAGCCTGCGCTCCTCGGACTCCCTCACAGGGCAAAAAGAGGCCACCGCGTACCCCACGCCAAAAGGCCCCTGGTACGACAAGAGCCTGGACTCGATCTCCCAGCCGTCAAAAGCCCCGGCCATCATCACAAAAGCGCGGTGGCCGCACTCGGCGGCAGACTCGCAGAAATCCGGATCCATATCTAAAAGCCCGTAGAAATCCCCCTCCTTAAAGATCCGGCAGATCTTTTCATCGAACAGCAGCCCGTCCATGGCAAATCCATAAGGTCCGTCCTCCCTCAATTTATGGGAAAGATCTCCGCTGGCGATGATGATCACCTTCTTGCCGCTGGCCTGCGCCGCCCGGCTGATGCACTGACCCAGCTGGTAGTGGATCTGGTAGGAGAGTCCGGAGATCGAGATCCGCACGATGGGCACATCTCTGATATATTTCTGGATGAAATACAGCGGGATCAGCGTGCCATGGTCCAGATCCGGATCCCGCTCCCCGGCATATCCGGCCGAGATCCCCTGCTGCATCGCCTGGGCACAGATATGGTCGGCCAGATCCTGGTCATAGGCAGTCTGCACGGATACCTGGGGAACGCCGAACGCCCCAAGATCCCCCCGCGCCCGGCTCCCCGGCGATATATGCAGATGATCCGCATACATCACGCTGTGGGGACTGATCACCACCAGGGCATCCGGCGCTGCATCGGCCACCTGCCGGCCCACCTCCTCATAAGCGTCCACGGTCGCCAGTATGTTCTGTTCCTGCCCCCTGCCCACCTCCGGGACGATCAGCGGCGGGTGGGGGACTGCAAATGCACGTAATATATTCATGTTCATTCCTCCTGCTCCTATTATAACACCCCGTGCGGGACATTTTATACAAAATGATTGATTTTTTCACATTTTGATAGTATGATACAACAATATAAAGACAAGGAGGATAGAAGATATGGAACGATCAGAAGTATATTTTACAGACCTGCGCGCAAAGCCGGGAGACAGTCTCCTGCAGAAACTGGAACGGCTGATCCGAAAGGCCGGGATCCAGAAGATCGATCTTACAGATAAGTTCACCGCCATCAAGATCCATTTCGGCGAGCCCGGGAACCTGGCTTTTCTCCGGCATAATTACGCGAAAGCCGTGGCGGATGTCATCAAGGATCTGGGCGGAAAGCCGTTTTTGACCGACTGCAACACCCTGTACGTGGGCGGGCGAAAAAATGCCCTGGATCATCTGGACAGCGCGTATGCCAACGGGTTTACCCCCTACACCACCGGCTGCCAGCTCCTGATCGCCGACGGCCTAAAAGGCACGGACGAGGCTTATGTGCCCGTAGAGGGCGGCACCTATGTGAAAGAGGCCAAGATCGGACAGGCCATCATGGACGCGGATGTGTTCATATCCCTGAACCATTTTAAAGGCCATGAGGCGACCGGATTCGGCGGCGCATTAAAGAACATCGGCATGGGCTGCGGCTCCCGGGCCGGGAAGATGGAGATGCACAGTGCCGGGAAACCCCATGTGGACCCCGAACTCTGCATCGCCTGTAAAAAATGCACCAAGACCTGTGCCCATGACGCGATCAGTTTCCCAGAAAAAGCCGCTTCCATCGACCACGATAAATGTGTGGGCTGCGGCCGCTGCATCGGCGTCTGTCCCAAAGATGCCGTCCTGCCGGCCAGCGATGAGTCCAACGACATCTTAAACTGCAAGATCGCCGAGTACAGCAAGGCCGTCCTCGCGGGACGTCCCCATTTCCACATCAGCCTGGTGATCGATGTGTCCCCTTACTGCGACTGCCACGGGGAAAATGATGCGGCCATCGTGCCGGATGTGGGCTTTTTTGCCTCTTTTGACCCGGTCGCCCTGGATATGGCCTGCGTGGACGCGGTCAACGCACAACCTCCGATCCGCCATTCCATGTTGGGAGAACTGCCGGAAGACCCGGCCCACGACCATTTCCACACCATCTCCCCGGATACGCATTGGCAGTCCGCGATCGAACATGCGGTGAAGCTGGGGCTCGGCAATAAGGAATATCAGCTCATCGAAGTTAAATAAGATCGTTTTATAGATTGGGACGGATGACTTTCGGCCGGAAGCCCGCTTTTTCGAGGGCAGTCACCAACTGCCGTTTGTGCTCCGTCCCAAATGCTTCTACCGTGATCTTCAGTTCCACCGCCGCGTTCCGGTTGGTGCTGACGAACTGGTTGTGATCCAGTTTGATGACATTCCCTTGATTTTCCGCGATCACGGAAGAGACGCGCACCAATTCCCAGGGCTTATCCGGGAGCAGCACCGATACGGTGAAGATCCGGTCCCTCTGGATCAGGCCGTGCTGCACCACGGAAGCCATGGTGATCATGTCCATGTTCCCGCCGCTCAGGACGCAGACCACTTTCTTGCCTGTAAATTCCAGATGGCGCAGCGCCGCCACGGTGAGCAGCCCGGAATTTTCCACCACCATCTTGTGGTTTTCTACGATGTCCAGGAAGGCCACGATCAGCTCGTCGTCCTCGATCGTGATCACCTCGTCTATATTTTCCTGCAGATATGGGAAGATCGTCTCTCCCGGTGTCTTCACTGCCGTGCCGTCCGCGATCGTCGTCGCCTGGGGCAGCGTGCAGACTTCCCCCTTTTCCAGAGAGACTTCCAGACAGTTGGCGCCTGCCGGCTCCACCGCGATCACCTTGATATGGGGATTCAACTGTTTTGCCAGAGTGGCCACGCCCGCGGCCAGTCCGCCGCCGCCCACCGGGACCAGGATGTAGTCCACCAGGGGCAGGTCCTGGATGATCTCCATGGCGATCGTCCCCTGCCCGGTGGCCACGGCGATGTCGTCAAAGGGGTGGATGAATGTATAGCCTTTTTCTTCGGCCTCCTTCAGGGCGTGGGCGCATGCCTCGTCGTAGGAATCCCCCTGGAGCACCACTTCGGCGCCGTAGCTCTTCGTGCGCTCCACTTTGATCAGGGGCGTGGTGGTGGGCATCACGATGACTGCCCGGACGCCAAATTCCCTGGCGGCGTAGGCGACGCCCTGGGCATGATTGCCCGCCGACGCGGTGATCAGGCCCTTTTGACGCTCTTCCTCGGTGAGGGTGCTGATCTTATAATAAGCGCCGCGTACTTTATAAGCGCCTGTCAGCTGCATGTTTTCCGGTTTTAGGTAGATCTTATTTTCTGTCTGTGCGCTCAGATAGCCGCTGTAGATCAGCCGGGTCTCCCGGGTCACTTTTTTTACGATCTCCGATGCTTCTTCGAATTTTTCTAATGTGAACATCTCTCATCTATCCTTCCTGTCTTGTGTCTTCTATATCGAACAGCGCTCTTACGAAAGCCTCCGCGTCAAATTTCTGCAGATCGTCGATGCTCTCTCCCACGCCGATGTATTTCACCGGGATATTCAGTTCCGACTGGATCGCCACCGCGATCCCGCCTTTGGCCGTCCCGTCCAGCTTGGTCAGTATGATGCCGGTCAGATCGGCCACCTCGCTGAACTGCCGCGCCTGCACCAGGGCATTCTGGCCTGTGGTCCCGTCCAGCACCACCAGCGTTTCCCGGTAGGCTTCCGGATACTCCCGCTCCAGGATGCGGTAGATCTTGCGCAGCTCTTCCATGAGATTCTTTTTATTATGCAGGCGTCCGGCCGTGTCGCATAACAGGACGTCCGCGTCCCTGGCCTTGGCCGCCGCCACCGCGTCGTAGACCACGGAGGCCGGGTCTGCCTTCTCCTGCCCGCCGATCATCACCACGCCTGCCCGGTCCGCCCACTGGGCCAGCTGCTCGCCCGCTGCCGCCCGGAAGGTGTCCGCCGCCGCCAGGACGACTTTCTTCCCCTGGTCTTTGAGCTTGCCGGCCAGCTTGCCCACCGAGGTGGTCTTTCCCACGCCGTTGACGCCGATCACCAGGATCACGGACTTTTTGTGCTCAAATTCGTACTGGGTGTCCTCCACCCGCATCTGCTCTGTGACGCTGTTGATCAAGAGCTGCTTGCACTCTGCCGGATCTTTGATGTGTTTTTCGGCGACCTGGACTTTCAGATGATCGATGATCGCCGTGGTCGCGTTGATCCCGATATCCCCCATGATCAAGATCTCCTCGATCTCATCGTAAAAATCGTCGTCAATGCTGGAGAAGCCACTGAAGATGGAGTCGATCCCCGCTACGATATTTTCCCTGGTCTTTGCCAGGCCGTTTACCAGCCGCTTAAAGAATCCTTGCTTTTCTTCCGCCATTTTTAAAAAGCCCTCCTCGTTTATTTGTCTAGATCGTTTTCCACCAGATCGACCGATACCAGGGTGGAAACACCTTTTTCCTGCATGGTGATCCCATACAGCCGGTCCGCGGCGTTCATAGTCCCCCGCCTATGGGTTATTATAATAAATTGTGTGTTCTCCGTCAACTTATGTACGTACTGGGCAAATCGGACCACGTTGGAATCGTCCAGTGCAGCCTCAATCTCGTCCAGCAGACAAAAGGGCGACGGTTTTAAGTTCTGGATCGCAAACAGCAGCGCGATCGCGGTCAGGGCTTTTTCGCCGCCGGAGAGCTGCATCATGTTCTGCAGTTTCTTCCCCGGCGGCTGGGAGATGATCTTGATCCCCGCCTCCAGGATGTCCGCGTCGTCCATCAGTTCCAGGGTGCCCCTGCCCCCACCGAACAGCTCCTGGAAAGCTTTATTAAATTCCCTCTGGATCTCTTTGAAACTTTTTGCAAACTGCCTGCGCATGCCCGCGTCCAGGTCGTCGATGATCTGCAGGAGCGTCTTTTCCGCGGTCACCAGGTCCTCGTACTGGGCTGTCAGGAAGGTGTGGCGCTCTTTTAACTCTTTGTAGTCTTCGATCGCGTTCACGTTCACGTCGCCCAGCTTGCGGATCTCGTCTTTTACACGGGCGATGTCTTTTTTCAGTTCTTCCCGCCCCCGCGCTTCCCCCTCCGGGACGTACTGGGCGGCGTTGCCCGGGGTGATCTCGTATTCCTCCCACATATGATCGATGCGGGATTCCTGGCTCTCCTCCAGCTTCTCGATCTGGCCGTCCAGCCGGAAGACCTCTTTGTCCAAAAGGCTGATCTCCTCGGAGAGCGCTTCCCTTTTCTGGAAAAAAACCCTGTGGGCGCCGGAGACTTTTTCTTTTTCTTCCAGATGACCCTGCATGCGGGCCTGGCTGTCTTTTGCCTGGGCATCGGCGCTCTCTTTGTCCGCCCGGATCTTCTTGATCTCCTCTTCTTTCTGGCTGATCTCCTGTTCGGCTCTTTCCAGGTTTCCACGGATCTCTTCCTGTTCTCCCCGCAGTCTCTTCTGTTCCTGGCGCAGCCTCTGCATGTCCGTATCCAGATAGCTTTCTTTTTGCTCCAGGGATGAATACTGGAGATGGATCTCCTCCATGCTCTTTTTGTACTCTTCCGCTTCCCGGCGCGCCTCGCCCAGCTCTTCCTGGCGTTTTTCGATCCGGATGCTCTGCTCCTGCTCTTCCTGACCGGATGCGTCTAATTCTTTCTGGATGGAGTCGGTGTCCGCCTGCAGCTCCTGGACCTGGACCGCGATCTCCTGGCGTTCCCGCTCCAGGCGCCGGATGCGGTCTTTAAGCTGTGTTTCTTTTTCCTCCTGCTGTGTGAGCTGGAGGCTCAAGGTGTTCTGGCGGATGTTCTCTTCCTGGATCTCTTTTTGGATCTGGGCGGAGTCCTTTTGCAGGGCGGACTTTTTTTCCTGGGTCGTCTCCAGCTCTTTTTGGAGGCTCTCAAGCTCTCGTCTATGGGTATCGACCTGGGCCGTCAGCTCTTCGATCTCCCTCCGCCGCCCCAGCAGGTTGCTGCTGTTTCTATAGGCACCGCCGGTCATGGACCCGCCCGGACTGAAGGATTCCCCTTCCAGGGTGACCATGCGCAGGGAATGACGGTATTTCCTGCCGATGGCGATCGCGTGGTCCATCTTCCTGACCACCAGTGTCTTTCCCAGAAGGTAGCGGATCAGCTCCTGGTACTGGGGGTCTGTCTGCACCAGGCCGCTGGCCACTCCCACCACGCCCGGCTCTTTCAGCACGGCTTCCTGCTGGATGCCGCCCCGGCTCCTGATGCTGGTCAGGGGCAGGAATGTGGCCCGCCCGTATCGGTTCTTTTTCAGATACTCGATCAGGCCCTTGGCTGTCTGCTCATCGTCCGTGACGATGTTCTGGATGCTGCCGCCGAGGGCTGTCTCCACGGCCACCTCGTAGTCCTTGTCCACCTGGATCAGGTCCGCCACCACGCCCCGGATCCCCGGTGTATCCCCTTTGCGCTCCATCACCCGGCGGATGCTGTTCCCGTATCCGTCGTAGCGCTCTGCCAGGTTCTTTAAGGACTCCAGGCGGGATGCGTCTCTGTGATAGGCGTCCTGCCCGGCCTCCTGCCTGGATCTCAGCTCCTGCATCTGCTCCGTGCGCGTGCGGATCTCCTCTGTGATGTGCCCGCTCTTCTCGGACAGCTCCCCGATCTTCGCCGTCACCCGCGCGTGTGCTCCCCGGATCTCTTCTGCCGCGCCTGAGAGTTCTGTCTCCTCGCTCTTTATGCGCAGGGCTTTCTGGTTCAGGGCGCTCTTGCGGATCTCGATCTGCTCCATCATGGTGTCGTAGCGCTGCATCTTCCCTTTTGTATTGGCGCGCCTGTTGAGGATCTCGATGATCTCATTCTTTCCGTCCTCGATCTCCCGCTCGCAGGCTCTGATGGTCTTGTCCAGATCTTTGATCTTGTCTTCTTTTTCCTTGTTCTGGCTCTGGATCTCCTCCAGGGATCCCCTGATCTGTTTCTTTTCGGCAACGCAGCCCTCAAGGGCTTCTGCCTTCTCCTTGAGTTCTTTCTCCAGGGTCAGGAGCCTCTCCTGGCTGCGGGTGTCGTTTTCCTTCGCCGTGCGGATCTGCTCGTCTAAGAGATTTTCCTGGCCTTCCAGCTGCTGGGAGCGCAGGGCGTTTTCCTGGGCCTGCTCCCGGGCCTCCCCGATCTGCCTATCCAGTTCCCCGATGCGCTCTTCCAGCGCCTCGTATTCCCGTTTGGCCTGCTCGGACTGCTCGGACGTCTCCTGCAGATGTGCTTTTGCCAGTCGGCTCTTCTCGGAGAGTTCTTCCAGCTGGATGCGCACATGTTCTGTCTCCGCCAAGAACATCTGCACATCCAGACGCTTTAGGTCTTCCTTTTTGCCGAGGTAGATCCTGGCCGTCTCCGCCTGTTTCTCCAGGGGCCCTATCTGCCTCTCCAGCTCTTTGAGGATGTCCGTCACGCGCACCAGGTTCTGTTTCTCGTCGTCCAGTTTTTTCAGGGCGGTGTTCTTCCTGCGCTTGAATTTGACGATCCCGGCGGCCTCGTCGAAGAGTTCCCTGCGCTCCTCCGGTCTCCCGCTCAAGATCCGGTCGATCTGCCCCTGCCCGATGATCGAGTATCCTTCTTTTCCGATCCCGGTGTCGTAGAACATCTCCTGGATGTCTTTTAAGCGGCAGCCGCTCCCGTTGATCAGGTACTCGCTCTCGCCGGAGCGGTAGAGCCGCCGGGCCACGGTCACTTCGTCGAAGGACACGGGCAGTTTGTGGTCGGCGTTGTCCAGGGTGATGGCCACCGAGGCGAAGCTTAAGGCTTTCCTGTTCTCGGTCCCGGAGAAGATCACATCCTGCATGTTGCCGCCTCTGAGCTGCCGGGCGCTCTGCTCGCCTAAGACCCAGCGGACCGCGTCCGCCACGTTGCTCTTGCCGCTGCCGTTGGGTCCCACGATCCCGGTGATCCCGTTGTGAAATTCAAAACAGATCTTCTGGGCAAATGATTTGAACCCCTGTACCTCGATACTCTTCAGATACATACCGCGCCCTTTACTTTCTCATAGATAAGACGGCTTCGTAGGCCGCGGCCTGTTCCGCTGCTTTTTTGGTATGCCCTTTTCCTTTTCCGCAGAGCTTTCCGGAGACATGGACTTCCGCGAAGAAGCATTTATCGTGATCCGGGCCTGTGCAGCCTGTGAGGACGTATTGGGGGACTTTTCCCTGATCCTGGACGATCTCCTGCAGGACCGTCTTGCTGTCGTAGAACAGGGATTTGTGCTCCAGGTCGTTTAGGACAAAGCGCAGGATGAAGTCCCGGGCGTTCTCGATCCCCCCGTCCAGATAGATGGCCCCGATCACGGCTTCCAGGGCGTCGGAGGTGATCGAGTCCCGCTTTCTGCCCCCTGTAGTCTCCTCCCCTTTTCCCAGCAGGAGGTAATCCTGGAGCTGGATGTCCCTGGCCGACATGGCCAGCGACGGCTCACAGACCATGCTGGCCCGTTTTTTCGTCAGTTCTCCTTCAGGCACGTCCGGATAATGGGCGTATAAAAATTCGCTGCTGACCAGCTCGAGCACCGCGTCACCCAGAAATTCCAACCGTTCGTTGCATTTATTTTTCCCCAGCCGTTTTTCATTTGCAAAAGAACTATGCGTCACAGCCTGCCGCAAAAGCTCCTGATTCCGGAACTGGTATCCGGCGATCTCTTCAAATTTTTTCAGCTCTCTTATATTTCCCATATCCTGCCTCCATATTTCCCAAAAAGGAGAGGGTGCTGTCCGTCTACAGCACCCTTATCCAACTGCTCTTTTGATCGCCTCTGCCGCTGCGCCCACAGATATGATCTGATCTGCTGATCCTATGTCCGATACGATATCAAATTTTTCTTCGACCCCCAGGACGATCTGGAACATGTCCAGTGAATCCGCTCCCAGATCCTCCACGAAGGCTGTATCTTCCGTGATCTCCCCGGCGTCGATCCCCATCACTTCCGCGATGATGGCACATAGCTTTTCAAATTCCACACGCTTGCCCTCCCTGCGTCGTCAGACCGCAAAATTCTCCTTGATCTTCTCGGCGATCTCCTGCTCTTTGAACTGCCGGCACTGGAAGATGGCGTTCTTGATCTCCGTCGCCGAAGCGCTCCCATGGGTCTTCACTACCAGACCTTTCAATCCCAAGAGCGGCGCGCCGCCATGACGGCTGATGTCGAAGGATCTTAACGTGTCTTTCAGAGCGGGCTTCACCAGCATGGCGCCCATCTTCGTGCGCAGGGAGGACATCATCGACTCTTTGATCTTCGAGATCAGGGTCGCGCCCACGCCTTCATAGAGCTTTAGGATCACATTTCCCACGAAAGCCTCGCAGACCACCACGTCCGCCGCTCCCGCCGGGATCTCCCTGGCCTCGATGCTCCCTGTGAAATTTAAGTCCGTGCATTCTTTTAACAGAGGGAACGTCTCCTTGACCAGGGCGTTTCCCTTCTCCTCTTCCGCCCCTATGTTCACGATCCCCACTCGCGGCTTGTCCACGCCAACGATATTTTCCATATAGATGGAACCCATCTTCGCAAACTGGACGAGATGGGACGGGCGGGCGTCCACATTGGCCCCGCAATCGATCAGCAGGGACATTCCCCGGGCTGTGGGGATTAGCGGGGCCAATGGGGCGCGCTCCACGCCTTTGATCCTGCCCACGATCACCTGTCCGCCCACCAGCACCGCGCCCGTGCTCCCCGACGAGACGAAGGCGTCCGCCTCCTGCTTTCTCACCATGGTCTGGCCCACCACGATGGAAGAATCCTTCTTCGAGCGGATGGCCATGACCGGGGGCTCTGCCGTCTCGATGATCTGGGAGGCAGGCACGATCTCCAGGCGGTCCTTGGGGTATTCATATTTATCCAGTTCCTTCTCGATCGTCTCCTTCACACCCGCCAGACAGATGTAGATATCCCCGCTCTCTTTTAGGGCGTCTATGGCCCCTCTGACCGGCACCTGCGGGGCATGATCGCCGCCCATGGCATCTACGACAACTCTTACTGATCCAGACATTTCTTCCCCTCCTATGATCTCTTATCCGCACATCATACAAGACATAGCATAAATAGTCAATACATTCATGTAAAAAAGGTTACGGTATGGAGCAGAAGATCCTTTACAAAAGATCACATCCATGCCCGTTTGTCTTCCTTCCGCTTTCTTTATGCTCTTTGCTCCATAGCCTCTTTTGCCGCTTTCAGTTCCTCTTCTGTATACATCTTCAATATCTTATCCTCCGGGATATCGAGTCTCATCAT
>CAJTYN010000001.1:36507-48414 GCA_910584115.1 uncultured Lachnospiraceae bacterium | reverse complement strand
CCGGAAAACACGAGCTTCTGCTCCTGCTCATCTTCGATCTGCTTTACAAGGTCGATGACCTGTCTGATCCGCGTCTGTTTATCCGTCAGCCCTCTCTCTGCCAGCGGCAGTATGATCATCTGCATGAGTTCCTGTTCTGTGAGCTTTTCCCCACGTGCCAGCTTATCCCTGACTTTCTGATAGATCTCCTCTGTTGGGAGATGGCGCACAAATACTTGCTCCATGTGCAGGCTCATACATCCCACCTGGAATGTATCATCTGCCCGTTCAACATCCCCTGTATAGACCACGATCATCCGTATGACCGGCGTCTTTCTGTTCTCATCGTATAGCCGCCGCGTTACCCTGGATATATAGTCCATGTATTTGATCCGATCCTTTACCGTATCCGCCGACTCATAGTCCACGAGCGCGTATGTATCGTCCTCCAGGAGGAACAGGTTATCCATGCGCATCTCATTTGCGGACACCGCGGGCAGGTTCGTCGGGAGGACTTCCTTGATCCGCGGGATCTCCAGTCCGTATGCTTCAAATGAGCGTTCTCTGTATGCCTCACTCAGTATCTTGAACTCTATGTCCTTGTTCTGGTATGCGATCCCCTCTGACATCCCATCATCTCCTTTTTCATATTGTAACATCGATCTGGCAGATATCGCAAGTTTATTATTGCTGCTACTCTTCGGCAGTTCTGCACAAAAAAAACGGAAGGACCTTTTTGCAGACCCTTCCGCTCATCTTTTTTGTCAACAGCCTTTAGTCAACAGAGATGATCTCTCTCTTGTTGTAGCTCCCGCATGCTTTACAAACCCTGTGGGACATAGCCAATGCACCACATTTGCTGCATTTGATCAGGTTTGGAGGTGTCATTTTCCAGTTTGCCCTCCTCTTATCCCTTCTTGACTTCGATGACTTATTTTTTGGACAGATAGACATTTCTTTATTCCTCCTTAAATCTGCTGAATATGTCGCTGATCGCCGCCATACGGGGATCCAGGCTCTGCCTGTCGCAGCTGCACGGATCTACATTCAGATCCGCCCCGCATCTGCTGCAGAGTCCCTTGCAGTCTTCCCTGCACAGGACCCGCATGGGCCACTGGGCCAACAGTCCATTGCTGATGAGCCGCTCCACATCCAGCTCTGTTCCAGTAATAAGATCTGCTCCATCCAACTCCTGTATCCGTTCCTGTTCCGACTTCTTCATATCCACTTCTCTGGAAAAAGACAGACTGAAAGGAGTCTCCACCTCTTTCAGGCATCTCCCGCAGGGGATCATCGCGGATACTTCACAGCTTCCTTCTATCTTGACCACCTGATCGCCTGTATTGACTATGTGAAGGACGACCGGGCTTTTTTTGACTAAGGCAAAGCGCTCTCCCCTTACCTCCATGCTTTCCCGTTCCAGCGGGACTTCATAGTGGAAGGTGCGCCCCTCTCCAAATAGAACCTCTGCCAATTGGACGCGCATAATTCTCTCCTAACTACACCTATACGATTATACCCGTCTTCTCCAGATTTGTCAACAGATAATTATTTCTTACGCGCGATGGCCGCTTTCACTTTTTCTACGATATGTTCTGCGGTCAGGCCGAAGCGTTTCTGCAGGTAATCCTGGGGACCGACTTCCCCGAATACGTCTTCCACGGCCACATATTCCACCGGGACGGGATCATGGGCCGCCAGGACTTCGCAGACGGCGCTGTGCAGGCCGCCGATCTTATTGTGGTTCTCCGCGGTCACTACCGCTCCTGTCTCCTGGGCATATCTGACCACGCAGGCCTCGTCCAGGGGCTTCACTGTGAACATATCTATGACCGCGATCTCGATCCCTTCTTTTGAAAGGGCTTCCGCCGCCTTGAACGCCTCATGGATCATGATCCCTGTTGCAAAGACTGCCGCGTCTTTTCCCTCACGGAGAGTCACGCCTCTGCCGATCGGCACGTCCGCGCCGTCCTCGTAGATCTTCGCGCAGTTCTTCCTGCCCACACGGATGTATTTGACCCCATCCATATCCTTGACCTGTCTGAGCACGCTGATCAGCTGGTTGCAGTCCGCGATGTCCAGGACTGTGGAACCGGGCATGGCGCGGTACAGGGCCATGTCCTCGAAGGGCATATGGGTCCCCCCGTTAAAAGCCGCGCAGACGCCTGGATCGGATCCGATCACCGTGATGGGATTGCCTGCGTATCCAGCTGACAGATACACCTGATCATAGCAGCGGCGGGAGGCAAACGGCCCGAAGGTGTGGATATACGGCTTGAATCCGCTGGCGGAAAGCCCTGCGGCCACGCCTGCCATGTTCGCCTCCGCGATCCCGCAGTTGACGCCCTGAGCGGAATCCATGGCCCATTTTGCCGTGCCGATGCAGCTCATCAGGTCCGCGTCCAGATAGATCACATCGGGATCTTCCTGGGCCAGCGCCTGGAGCTGTGTGCCCAATATCTCTTTGAATGCGCGGGAATCCATTTCTCCATTATATACGATATTCATCTCATTCCCTCCTATCCTTCTAAGGCGTCGCATTCCTTTTTGAGGTCTGCCAGCCATTTGTCACATTGTTCAGGGGTTACGTTCATGCTGTGGTTCGCCATGGTCTCTTCCACATCCGGGATGCCTTTTCCTTTGACCGTGTCCATCACGATGGCATAGGGCTTGTCGCCGCCATTCCTGGTCCTTTCCAGGGCCGCTGCCATGGCTTCTACGTCATTGCCGTTTACGGACTGGGTGTCAAAGCCGAATGCTTCCATCTTGGCAGCCAGGTCACCCGTATCCAGCACATCCTTGACGTAGCCGTCCAGCTGCTTTTTGTTATTATCCAGGAGGACCACATAGTTGGAGAGTTTCTTGGCCGCCGCGAACATGAATGCTTCCCAGACCTGACCTTCGTTGCTCTCCCCGTCGCCCACGATCACGAACACACGGCTGTCCCTGCCTTTTAAGCGGTCGCCCAGGGCCATGCCTGCGGCCAAGGATGTCCCCTGTCCCAAAGATCCCGTGGTCATATCCACGCCGACGGTCTTTTTCTTGTCGCAGTGGCTGGGGAAGTCTGTCCCCGGCTGGTTCAGGGTCTTGATGTCGTCGTATGGGAAATAGCCTTTTACGGCCAGCACTGAATATACGGCTGGGCCGGCATGCCCTTTGGAGCAGACCAACTTGTCCCTCTCGGGCCATTTCGGGTTTTTGGGATCGATCTTCATCTCTTTTCCATACAATACGGCCAGTGCGTCGCATACGCTCAGGCTCCCGCCCAGATGACCAAATCCGCGGGCCTTCATCTCTTCCACGACGCCTATGCGGATCTGGAGGGCCAGCTTCTGCAGTTCTTTTTTCATCTTACCATCCATGTCTTTGCATTCCTTTCTATATCATAATGATCTACTGATACCACTCTTTACGGCTTCCTCGGCGACTGCCCGGGATACGGCTTCGGCCACCCGAGGGTCGAAGGCATCGGGGATCAGATACTCCGGCGACAGCTTCTCGTCGTCCACCAGCGCCGCCAATCCTTTGGCCGCTGCCATCTTCATCTCTTCGGTGATCATCTTCGCGTGTACGTCCAGGGCTCCCCGGAAGATACCCGGGAACACCAGCACGTTGTTGATCTGATTAGGGAAATCCGACCGTCCTGTGCCGATGATCCGCGCCCCTGCCTGCTGTGCTTCTTCCGGCATGATCTCCGGGATCGGATTTGCCATGGCGAAGACCATCGGGTCGGGCCTCATGGAGCGGATCATCTCCTGGGTCACGCTGCCCGGTGCGGAAACGCCTATGAAGATGTCCGCCCCCACCAGGGCGTCCGCCAGACTGCCCTCCTGGCCGCTCTGGTTGGTCACCTGCGCCATCTCCTGCTTGATGGGATTCCCGGCATTTTCTTTATTGATCATGCCTTTCCTGTCACAGAGGATCAGGTCTTTGAACCCGTAGTTCAGCAGGAGCTTGGCGATCGCGATCCCGGCGGCGCCGGAGCCGTTGAGCACTACTTTGCATTCCTCCGCTCTCCTTCCCGTCAGACGCAGACCGTTTATGATCGCCGCCAGCACCACCACGGCTGTCCCATGCTGATCGTCATGGAAGACGGGGATGTCCAGCCTCTCTTTTAATCTTTTCTCGATCTCAAAACAGCGGGGCGCGGAGATATCTTCCAGATTCACTCCTCCGAAGGTGGGCGCCATCCGCACCACCGTCTCCACGATCTCGTCCACGTCTTTTGTATCCAGACAGATGGGAAATGCGTCCACGTTCCCAAATTCTTTGAAGAGGATGGCTTTTCCCTCCATCACGGGCATGGCCGCTTCCGGCCCGATGTCGCCCAATCCTAAGACCGCCGTCCCGTCTGTCACCACGGCCACCAGATTCCCCTTGGCCGTGTATTTATATACGTCCATCTTGTTTTTCGCGATCTCCCTGCATGGCTGCGCCACTCCCGGGGTGTACGCCGTGCTCAGGTCGTCTTTTGTCTTTAATCCAATCTTGCTGTGTACGCTGATCTTTCCCTGGTGTTCTTCATGCATCCGCAGGCTCTGCTGATCGTAATCCATCGTATGTCCCCCCGCTCATCTGTTTTGAATATCCATGATCATGTCTACACGGCGTTTATGGCGCCCGCCCTCGAACTCGGCGTCCAGCCAGGTCTGCACGATCATCTTTGCCATCTCGATCCCTACGATGCGCGCGCCGAACGCGAGCACATTCGCGTCGTTATGCTGCCGGGACAGCCGGGCTGTGCAGGGTTCGCTGCACACCACCGCCCGGACGCCGCGGACTTTGTTGGCCGCCAGGGAGATCCCGAGGCCCGTCCCGCAGATCAGGATGCCTCTGTCCACCTCGCCGGAGGCCACGGCACGCCCCACTTTTTCCCCGTAAATGGGGTAATCGCATCTCTCTGTGTCATATGTCCCATGATCGATCACTTCATGGCCCATTTCCTGCAGGAACCTGATGATCTCCTGCTTCATCTCAAACCCTGAATGATCATTTCCGATCCCGATCTTCATGCTCTCCTCCTTCTCGCCCGATCAGATGCTTGAGCTGTTCAGATATTCTTCCTGTTCCGGCGTCAGCACATCGATGGACTTCCCAAGGAACGCCAGTTTGCGCATAGCCACGTCCCGGTCCACCTCTGCCGGCACGTCGATCAGCTTCTGGTCCAGGCTGCCCTGGTGTTCCACCAGATATTTCGCGGACAGCGCCTGGATAGCAAAGCTCATATCCATGATCTCCGCCGGATGGCCGTCCCCGGCCGCCAGGTTCACCAGCCGTCCTTCTGCCAGCACGCAGATCGTGCGCCCGTCTTCCATCTGGTATCCCATGATGTTCTGGCGCATCTCCCGCCGGGACACCGCGATCTCTCTCAGCCGGGCCATGTCGATCTCACAGTCAAAATGCCCCGCATTGCAGAGGATCGCGCCGTCTTTTATCTGGGCGAAGTCTTCCTCGTCGATGACTTTCTCGCACCCGGTCACGGTGATGAAGAAGTCGCCCAGTTTTGCCGCCTCCTTCATAGGCATCACGTCGAACCCGTCCATCACGGCTTCGATCGCTCTCACCGGATCGATCTCCGTCACGATCACCCGCGCGCCCAGGCCCTTTGCCCGCATGGCCGTCCCTTTGCCGCACCAGCCGTAGCCTGCCACCACCACGATCTTGCCCGCCACGATCAGGTTTGTCGTGCGGTTGATCCCGTCCCACACGGACTGCCCTGTCCCATAACGGTTGTCGAAGAGATGCTTGCAGTCCGCGTTGTTGACCATGACCATGGGAAATCTCAGTTTCCCCGCCTGGTCCATGGCTCTCAGCCGGATGATCCCCGTGGTCGTCTCCTCGCACCCTCCGATCACCTGACCGATCAGATCCCGAAACTCGGTGTGCATCATGTGGACCAGGTCACCGCCGTCGTCGATGATGATGTTGGGGCCGGGCTTTAACACGCTGCGGATGTGGGCGTTGTATTCTTCCGGCGTACTGTCATACCAGGCATGGACTTCCAGCCCCGCCTTGACGAGAGCCGCCGCCACATCGTCCTGGGTCGAGAGCGGATTGCTCCCGGTGATATACATCTGCGCGCCGCCGGCCGCCAGGACCTTGCACAGATAAGCCGTCTTCGCCTCCAGATGCACGGACAGGGCGATCTTCTTGCCTTCAAAAGGCTTTGTCTTAGAAAATTCCTCTTCCAGGGTCCGCAGAAGGTCGCAGTTCCTCTTTACCCACTGGATCTTCCGTTCCCCGGACTCGGCCAGATTGATGTCTCTGATCTCGCTTTCCATCGTTTCGTTCCTCCCTTGTCAATCTTTCTCTATGCCCAAACGTCTGCATATCCTGGAGATCTCCGCGTAGATCCGGTCTTCATCCAGGGTCAGGATCTTCCCATCCTCCATGGTGATCTTCCCGTCTATGATCACTGTCTCCACCTCGGAGCCGTTGGCTGAATAACACAGGCCCGCCAGCAGGTCGTTTCGCGGAGTCATGGACGGGGTGCGTAAGTTTAGGATCGCCAGATCCGCCTTTTTCCCCACTTCGATGGAGCCGATCGTCTGCTCCATCCCCAGCGCCTTCGCTCCTCCTATGGTGGCCATGCGGAAGATCTCCCGCGCGCTCACGCAGTCGGCCTTCTGCCGGACACCCTTGTGGATCAGTCCCAGCAGGTTCATCTCGTGGAACATGTTCAGGGAATTGTTGCTGGCCGCGCCGTCCGTTCCGATACACACGTTGATCCCTTTCGCCAGCATGTCCGGCACCGGCGCAAATCCATTGCCCAGCTTCATGTTGCTGGCCGGATTGGTGATCACGCTCACCTGGCATTCCTTTAAGATCTCCAGATCCTCCTCGTCCACGTGGACACAGTGGGCCGCCGCCGCCAGCCCGTCAAAAAGCCCGGCGCGTCTGGCCAGGGCGATGGGCGAGGCTCCGTATTGGCCACGGATATTTTCCACTTCGTTCGTGCTCTCCGAGAGATGGATGTGGATGCCCATATGGTTTTTTGCCGCCTCGGACGCCACGATCCTCTGGAAATCCTCGTCGCAGCTGTACGGCGCGTGGGGACCCAGGAAATAGGTCAGCCTGGGGCAGTCCTTCCAGGCTTCTTTTTCTTCGTATGCCTCTCTTAAGCGGCTCTGCCCGGCCTCATCATCGCCGCTGCCCACCAGTCCCCGCGCGATCACCGCCCGCATCCCTGACTCGGACACGGCCCTGGATGTCTGATGGATGTGCATCTGCATGTCTGAAAAACAGGTGGTGCCGGAGCGCATCATCTCCAGGATCGCCAGGCAGGCGCCCCAGTAGGCGTCCTCCGGTTCCAGCCGGTCCTCGATCGGCTCGATATGCCCGAAGAGCCAGTCTTCGAACGTCAGGTCGTCCGCCACATTGCGCAGGAGCGCCATATACGAATGAGTATGGGCGTTGATGAGGCCCGGGATCACCAGCTTGTCCTTCCCGTCGATCACCTTTTCCCCGGAAAATCCCTCCGGCTCCGCTCCGATCCCCGCGATCTTATCTCCCTGCAGATAGATATCCGTCCGACAGATCTCATCCTTCCCATCTTTCGGGAGCACCGCCAGGATCTCTTTCAATAGTATTCCCATAGATCTTCCTCCTGATCCATATTTATCCTCCCTATTGTATCACGAAGGAAATGGAAAAACAACATATCCTGACGCTTCCAGGCTAAACTTCTCCCGGATCCCTTCGGTGACATAGACTTTTTTGTCCTTGTCCACAAATATGCCTTCCGCGCCGTATTCTTTCAAAAGTTCCGCGCCTTTTTCCAGTCCCAGGACGAAACAGGCCGTGGAGAGGCCATCGCTGAGAGCACCGTTTTCTCCCAGGACTGTGACGGATATCAGCCCTGCATCCGCAGGGTAGCCCGTCGCCGGGTCCAGGATATGGTGGTAGCGTTTTCCGTCCTGGATAAAATATTTTTCATAATCCCCGGAGGTGGAGACATATCGTTCTCCCTCAAGCTCCAAGACGCCCAAAAGCTCCTCCTGACCGCCCCGCGGGTCGCGGATGGCCACTTTCCAGGGTGTGCCGTCCGGCTTGGCGCCCAGGGTCAGGACGCTGCCGCCCACCGCGATCACCGCCCCCTTGACCTGGGGGTCTTTTTTCAAAAATGCCACTGCCTCGTCGCAGCCGATCCCCTTTCCCACGGCTCCCAGGTCGATGGATGCGCCCTCTTCCAGTTCCACCCATCCCCGGTCCTCCTCCGCGCCCAGATGGATCTTCTCGTACCCGCTCTCCTCCAAGAGGCGGCTGATCTCCTCCTGGGACGGGATCTTCGGGTCTTCGGCTTCCACATCCCACAGACGGGTCAGCTTTCCCATGGTGGGATCGAACGCCCCGCCGCTTTTTTTTGCCAGCTTGAGAGGATCTAACAGATATCCGATCGTCTGCCCGTCCGCCGAGATCCGGCCTTTCCCCGCCCGCAGGTTGATCTTCCCGACCGCAGAGTCTTCCTCCCGCCAGGAGAGATATTCCCTCTCTATCTGGGAGAGAGTACCTAAGACATCAGCGGTGGGATCCTCTCCCTGGGTATAGACCCGCTCCGTGACCACGGTCCCCATAGCGATGCTGCTCTCATCATAAACAGCGGCTTCCTGTTCCTGCCGGGAACAGCCGCTCAATAAAACGCCTGCCGCCAGAAGGGGCAGCAGGATCTTTCTTCTCATCTTCATGATCAGATCTCCCTTTACACACATCTATCTTAGCAAAAAAAAAGTGCCGCCGCAAGGACAAAATTGTCTCTTGGTGTACAGAGCCATCCTGTGTTATAATATGATAGCAGATGTCGAGAAAATATATTTTACAAAGAGAGGCCCATGAGATATCTAAAAGATAAAAAAACGATCTGCCTGACCCTGGTCGTCTCAGGGATCCTCCTGCTGGCTATAGCCGCCCTGTGGATACAGATGCGCGCCGTTGCCCGGGATAAGGCCGCGCTCAAGACGGCCGTCCTGTATCAGGACGGGAAAGTCCTGCGCCGCATCCCTCTGACCGCAGGTTCGGAGGATACTTTTACCATAGAGAGCAGCGGGGGCGGTTCCAATACGATCCAAGTCTCAGACGGGAAGATCGGGATCATAGACGCCGACTGTCCTGACCAGTTATGTGTGAAGATGGGGATGATCTCTTCCACGGCCTATCCCATCAGCTGCCTTCCTCACAGATTGGTCATACAGATCGAAGATGATACCGAGAGCAAGGAGGATCCGCCCATTGACGCCGTCACACAATGAGAAGACACCGACTGTAAATATCAAGAAACTGACTTTATTGGCCGTCTATACGACGATCGCACTGACGATCTTCACAGCCGAATCCTTCCTGCCGCCCTTGCTGCCCCTGCCGGGCATCAAACTGGGACTGTCCAATATCGTCACTTTGTGGCTCCTGATGCACACGAAGGCCCGGGATGCTCTGTGCGTCCTGCTGGCGCGGATCTTTCTGGCCTCGTTTTTTGCAGGGCAGATGATCTCCCTATTGTATAGTCTGGCCGGAGGGCTGTTCTGTTTTGCGGCGATGGCCCTCTTCTTCCATTTCCTCAGTGACCGGTATGTGGTGTTTATCAGTATCTTCGGAGCTCTGTCCCACAATATCGGCCAGATCATCATCGCGATCTTGATCACCCAGCTCCCTTCGATGCTGGCCTATCTCCCGGTGCTGGCCATCAGCGGGATCGCCACCGGGACCTTTACCGGACTGTGTGTCTTCTATCTAAAACGCCATCTCCCGCAAAAAATAGCCTGGCCATTGTAGGCCGGGCTATTTTTATCTTACTCTTATCTTATTTTGATCTTACAGATATCCTCTCGCTGCCGGATCTGTCGGATCCCAGTTGTATGCCGCTGTGATCTGACGATATGTCTTATGGTCAAACGGTCCGGCATACGCATAATCCCGTACTTCGATCGTAGAGCCGTTGCAGTTTTCATAGATCCACTTGGCATCGATGACCGCCACGCGGATACATCCATGGGAAGCCGCCTCACGCCCCAGCTTATTCCACTCATTGGCCGGCAGGCTGTATGGGTTCGCCACTGCGCCGGATACAGAATGGATGAAGATGCCGTTGGGTTCACTGACAAGGGTCGCGTACTGTCCCCAACTCGGTCCCATGAGAAGCTGCCAGCGTCCTGCCCGCGTACCCCTGAATGTGCCGGTAGGCGTAGGTGTCGCGGGAAGCCCCACGGAACAGGGCATCGCCACTACCGGGATATTATACTGTCCGTCCACATCCCGGGCGTACACCGTGACCTGGTTCCTCCTCCGGTCGACTTTCAGCATATAAGGACCGGACACTCTCCCCCGGACATCCTGGAGCAGATATCCTTTATTGTTAAAGAAATATTTATACCGGATGCCATTCTGTACGATATATGTCCATCCTTTAGCAAATTTTCCGTTATCCTGTGCATATTTCCATTTTCCATTTACTTTGATCCATCTCTGGGAGAACGCGCCGTTGCTGTCGAGATAGCCCCATTTGCCGTCGCGCTGTATCCATTTATTGGCGAGCATCACGCCGTCTGTGCCGAGATAATATAGTTTTCCCTTGGACTTTACCCAAGAATCAGTGCGCATAGAACCTTTTGCACTGGCATAATACCATTTCTTCCCTCTTTTCAGCCAGCCGCTCGTCGCCGCGTAGCCATTGCGCTTTTTGGCAGTCTGTTTCTGGAAATAATAGAGCTTGCTGCCGATCTTTTTCCAGCCGCCTTTATACATCTTGCCGGACTTGAGGAACGAGTAGTATTTCCCGCTTATCTTGGCCAATTCCCTGCTCTCCGCCTGGAAAGTCTTCGTATTAAAGTAATACCAGGAGCCACCGTTCTTCTTCCATCCTCCATGAGCAGAACCCAATGGCTTCTTCCCTTCAGTCTTCTCACGGAAATAGTATCGCTTCCCATTCACCAGACGCAGGCCAGTCACCATCCTGCCTTTGCTGTCCACATAATATGTATACCCTTTTTGTTTAAAGAGCTTGTTGGCATACATCTTTCCCTTGGCATCAAAGAAATAATAACTGGTCACACCGTTTTCTTTGATCTTCCACCAGTTCTGCTTGATCACCCGGGAAAAATCTTTGTTAAAATAATAGAAACTGCCGTTGATTCTCTGCCATCCGGCTTTTTCATATCGTTTGCCGTTGCTCGTAAAATAATACTGTTTTCCCTGAGACACTGTCACGAAACTGTTGGCAGCCATGACGCCGTTCGCATCAAAATAATAGTAGCTCCCACTGATCTTCTTCATCCCACTGACAGTCATGACGCCGTTCGATCCAAAGTAATAGGTCTTGCCGGACACCGTCTTCCAGGCGTTCTTCACTATAGCCCCGTCGCTCTCGCTCAGATAATAGGTCTTGCCGTCAGCGACTTTCTGTATGCCTGTTTTAGACTGATCCCAGACACCGTCTTCCAGATAGAGCCATCTGCTCCCTTCCGTTACATTATACCATCCGGTCTGGGTGACCATCTGACCGAGTTTGGAGTTTTCCGGGCTTGGCGCGCTGACGCCCGTACATTCTTTCGCCGTCAGGAAATGATAGACACCTTCTCTATCGACATTGACGCTGAGTCTGTGACTCCCTGTCCGCATAAGGCCATCTGCGTCAAATGCATAACGGGCCAGGTTCCCTTCGCTGTCTTTCAGCTGGACGAGGCCGTCGGCTTCGGAGTAATATCCGCTTCCGTCCGGTTTTTCTGCTTTATATCCATTACCGACTCTGACCCACCTTGGCGACCCTGTATCCTGATCGCTGCCTGGGGTGTCATTTTCGGAAACAGATGACTGGATCTCGGATACGGAAGAGATCTCAGACGGTCCTTCCGCGGCCGTGCCCTGCTCATTTTCTGATACTGCCGGCTCTTCCGGCTGCTGCGGGATATCTCCCAGATCATCCCCTGAGATATCATCCCC
>CAJTYN010000001.1:0-36407 GCA_910584115.1 uncultured Lachnospiraceae bacterium | reverse complement strand
CCCTGGGATATCTGTTCCTGGTGTCACCTCTCCCGAGATACCATCCTCCCCGATATCGTCTCCAGACGTCACATCTCCTGGGATGCCATCCTCCCCGATATCAGTCGTCTGATCCTCTCCTTGTATCTGCCCATCTGAGAGCGCTTCATCTACATCTGCATCTTCTGCTATCTGTTCCGGCTGCTGGCCTGCCATCCCCGTATGATCAAAAGTCCCCGCCCCTGCGGGTGCGGCTGCAGAAAATGTCATACAGAAAGCCAATGCAAAAGCCAACAGTCCTCTACTCTTCTTCTTCAACTGCCATCCTCCTTATGTACATGGATCTCAAAAACTCCTATTGCATCCACCCTATTGTAGCCCCAAGCCTAAGCATTTGTCAAATATATCTTTTTCTGATATAATCTTCAGATACAGACAAGGAGGCTATATGCCATGTTAATAAAAGCAGACAATGCGATCATCCTGGCCGCAGGATATGCACGCAGGTTCGCCCCTCTCTCGGACAGATGCCCCAAAGGCTTGTTCACCGTCAAGGGCGAAGTCCTGATCGAGCGCCAGATACGCCAGCTCCTATCCGCCGGCATCCCGCAGATCATCGTCGTCACCGGATACAAGAGTCCCATGTTTTCTTATCTATCTGAAAAGTATGGGGTCCTCCTGGTGGAAAACCCGGCATACCGGGAACGCAATAACCATTCGTCCATCTATGCCGCCCGGGAATACCTGGCAAACTCTTATATCTGCTCCTGTGACAACTATTTTACAAAAAATGTCTTCACCGCCGCCGTAGACCGCCCCTACTATTCCGCCGTGTACAGCCCTGGTGAGACAGAAGAATACTGTCTGGAGACGGATGAAGACCAGCGGATCACTCATGTTTCCATCGGAGGCAGGGATTCCTGGTACATGCTCGGGCATGTCTTCTGGGATGCACGATTTTCCCAGGAGTTCCTGCGGATCCTCGAAAGAGAATATCCGCTCCCTCAGACGAAAGACCTGTTGTGGGAACAGATCTATATGCGCCATCTAGACCGGCTCTGCCTGCATATGAAGGCCTACCCGCCGGGGATCATCCTGGAATTTGACTCCGTCGATGAACTGGAACGCTTCGATCCCCATTATAAGATCTTATAAAAAATCTTCCCGTCACTCGCCCAAGCCGCTCTGGATGGCCCCCTCCAGGGCCTCCATCGCCTCGGCTTCGTCTTCTCCGCTGCAGATCAGCTCGATCTCATCCCCGCATTTTACGCAGGCGCCCAGTATCCCCAATACACTTTTGGCATTATATGTACCATTGCGGAAAGCAAAGGTGATCGAACATCTATATCGCATCGCCTCTTTGCATAAGATCCCGGCTGGCCGTAAATGCAGCCCTGTAGGGTTTTTTATGCACACTTTCTTTGTTATCATCCATCCTCACCCTCATTTCACATCTAGTCACCTTCTACAGGTTTTACTAATTTGACGACTGTCTTCTGCTGCTCTACCAGCTCATATCCATCCGGCAGCTCGATCTTGACGGGGATCTGATAGCTGCCCTCTGTCTTTCCTACGAGATCCACACTGGCCCGGATATCACTCTCTTTGAGCTGTTCCAGCTCTCCGCCGTTTTCCCGTATACGGATCTGGACTTTCTCCGTCTCATATACGAGCTGGAGGCCGCTCTGAACATTCTGCCCTGTGATGCTGGTCGTGGGGATGCTGTATTCCTTACTATCCTGGGACAGGATATTGACCGCAGCGATCGCCGTATCACTGGTGTCTTTCGTCAGTTTGATCCCATCCGGCAGCAACTGTTCGATATTGACTTTTATCTCAAAGTCCGCTTTCTTCCCCGTCACGTCTATAGTCTCATCAGGCACCTGGATGCTGTTGCCCGCCGCAGCCAGCGCCTTTAACGCCTCTTCACTGCCCGCCACGCTGATGTGCCCCGGTGTAAAAGAGATCTTATCTACTTTATAGCCATCCGCGGGACTCCCGATATACCCGCCTTTGATCGCCACATCGTTGCGGATCGCCCAGAGATCCACCGAGACACTCACTTCCGGCACACTGGTATCATATTTCAGATAACCCATCTCGTTCTCCGAAAATTTCTCCTGGTTCCTGTTGATGATCTCCAGACCCACGAGCTTTGTCGTATCCTCCTTGATGTTGGTGGGATCCACCGTAGCCACCACTTTGTCGATCTTCCGGACCAGCGACTGGGGACCCGTGATCTTGATCTTATCTGGATCGGCGCTGAGCATTCCGATCTCATAGCCCTTCCCCGGCTGCCCCTCCCCCGAAGCAACGGTGACGATATATTCCTGCGTCATGATCTCATCGATATCCACACTCAGATTCCTGGGGTTGGGTATCAGATCCGCAGACTTTAGTTCACTGCAGTTGACCGTGATCGGGACCATGATCGGCTCTGTGTTCATATTGACGATCTGCTTAAGGTCCGCAGTCGCCACCAGATCCTCCTCCGTCAGTTTATCCACGATGGAACGCTTCCCCGTCACTTCCACCGTGATGACATTCTGACCTTCCTCGATCATACTCATCTTCCCGCCGCTCTCGATGTATGCCTCGTTCTGCACCTGCACGACAACGCCGGGGATCTGGGTCTTGATGATCGGATCGTCCACATTGACCACGACGAGCCAGAACATGACAGCGATCGCCACAGAGACTATCTTTAAAAGGATATTATTCGCCAGAGTCTTTCTCATTCCTGTCCTTACCCCTTTTCCATATCCTGAATTTACTGCTGTTCACATACGTTTTGTTCTGCACGGCACACATGGCCTTCTTCAATTCTGAAAATGTAACGCCCCGATGCAGGACGCCGCCCTGGGCCATGGAGACATCCCCTGTCTCCTCCGACACGATGATGGTCAGGGAATCACTGTCTTCGCTGATCCCGACCCCTGCCCGGTGCCGGGTGCCCAGCTGCTTGCTCAGTTCCCTGTTATCAGAGAGCGGGAGATAGCAGGTCGCCGCCACGATACGATTGCCCCGGATGATCACCGCCCCATCATGCAGAGGCGTATTATGTTCAAAGATATTGATCAAAAGCTGGCTGCTCACCAGCGAATCCAGGGCGATCCCCGTCTTCTCGTACTCCGTCAGGAGCACATTCTGTTCGATCACGATCAGTGCTCCCGTCTTCACCTCGCCCATGCTGAAACTGGCCCGACAGACTTCATTGACCGTCCGGTCTGAAAACCGCTCTTCCACCCCTTTGCTGCTGTCAAAGGGAATGATCGAATACATGATATTCTTTTCCCCCAGCTGCTCTAAGATCCTGCGCAGCTCCGGCTGGAAGATCACGCACAGGGCCGTGATCAAGATCGCCGCCATCTTCTCCACGATCCACAGGATGGTATTCATCCGGAAGATATACGCCGCAAAAACGAACATCAGGACGATCAAGATCCCTCTGAGCAGTGTATACGCCCTGGTGTTCTTGATCCAGACCATAAATTCATAGACAAAGAAAGAAATGAGCAGGATCTCGATGATGTCTATGACCCCAATCTTTGGGACTGATATTTTAGATATGTAATCTTCAAAGAATTCTCCCCAATTATTCAATAGCAATCTTGCTCCTTTACCTTATAAAAGATCACAGGTCTTTCAGAGATTCCTCCAATTTTTTCTCAAAATCCACATGCCCGGGATTCCCGGCCGACGGTCTGGACTGCATCTGTCCCCTTCCCAACAACTGCGGGATCTCTTCCGTCTTCTGTGATACCCCATTGATCTTCTTGATCTTGCGTTTGGATGTGCTGATCGATACCTTCGGCACGGCTTTTACATAATAGAAATAATCGTCGTCCTCATATTCCAGATGTTCCGTCCGGGTATAATCCCCTCCAAAGGCAAAAAACTCCAATACAAACCCCAAAAGGGCAGACACCAGGACGGAGACCATCAAAAGGACCATCTCCACATCCATCCCCCAAAAAAGTCCTCCGGCCAGCATGATAAAGGCATAGACCACTGCGCCCACGATGATCGCGACCCGCCACGCGTAATCGAATGCACGGGTGCGGATCAGATAGACCAGCAGCAATACACCCACGAAGGTGATCAGGGACATCCACATATCCTGGTCTTTCACCAGCCCGTCTATGAGCAGTTTCAGCGCCCTCTGGATCTCGATATCATCACTCCTTAAGATCGACTCCTGTTCTTTGATGAACGTGATCAGATGGTAAAAGACCACACTGCACCCCACCGGCACAGCCATCACAGGCAGCCCTAAAAGCCCGCACCCAATCGGGATCAGCGGCGAGAGCTGACAGACCATCCCCAGAGGCACCATGGGATACACGAGATTATATCTTCCGCCAAAACGCAGGGCGAGGATCGACATGAGCAGGAGCAGTGCCGCCGCAAAGCCTGCCACCTCTATGCCCACCGCATAACAATGTCCCAGGATAAAGATAAAACCCATCCACATGATCGCATTGCCCGGCAGGATCGCGCACAGCAGTGCCGTGATGATGATCACAAACGGATCGGAGAGCCTATCCATCATCCCCAATGCCATCCGGATCCACCAAAAGTATCCGAACGCCAGAAGGAATCTCAAGACCGGCGTGAGATAACCTTCATATTGTCCATAAAAGTTTTTTAACTTCTGTTTCATCTCCAGCAATGCAGTCATATCTTAATCCCTCCTGAGCGCATTCCGCTTCTGGGCGCGTTTCTCTTCTTTCACATAGATCTTCGTGAGCCTGCCGAGCTGCATGTAATAATTCTTTATACTCTTCTTGGCCCGACTGTACCGCACTGTCTGTATCACGTATACCAGGACAGAATATACGATCAGGAGAACGATATATCCGATGATCACTTTGCCCCCCAGCTTGATCAGATCCATCTTGTGGATATTTTCCAGAAGATCCTCCAGGAAATAGACGCCGATCATGGCAAGCAGGATCACATATCCGATAGACACCAGAAAGAAATTCTTGATCAGGGCCAGACCGATGTAATCCGTGCGGTAATATTTACTGATCGGAAGATACTCTTTTCCTTCCCCTTTTTCATATGCAGCTAACTTTGTCATGATCCTGACTTTCTCTAGATTTAACATATATGGCTCCCTTACCTGCGATAAAACCATTGTAACACATATTATTTGCGATGAAAAGCCTCTAAAAACCTTTCCCGATGCACAGTGTCAACACATAGACTGCCCCGCATCCAGCCCTCTTCAGGCATCTCGCCGCCTCGTCAACGGTGCTGCCTGTCGTATAGACATCATCCACCAAGAGGATCCTCTGCAGGGGCGCAAGATCCCTTCCCACAGAGAACGCCCCTCTGATATTCTGCCTGCGCGCATCCACATCCAACTCTTTCTGCTGGCGGGTCTTTTTCTCTTTTTCCAGCATATGCTCACGTACGGGGATCCCAAACGCCCGGCCCATCGCATGGGCGAGACAGGCGCTCTGGTTAAAACCGCGCCGCCGCATCTGGCTCTTATGGAGCGGGATGGGCACCAGGGCCTGCGGCCGCCAGCGGGATATGTACGTTCCTCCATAGCGCACCATCATCTGTCCGTAATGATCCAGATATTCCCTGCGCCCGCCATATTTGCATTTCATCAGGGACACACTCATGGTCTTATCATATGGAAGGATCCCCGCCGCCTCGTCAAAGACATGCTCGTGCCTGCTGCAGTCTGTACAGTATTCCAATTCTTCTTTTTCCAGGGATTTGCCGCACTTTTTGCAGCGGGGTTCTCTGACCGGCCGTATCTTATTGGTACAAGAACGGCATACCAGCGCCCCTTTGGGCTGTACGATCTCATGGCATATGGGACAGCGCCTGGGATAGATCGCCTGGAGCACTTGTTCTGCGAGTTCCACTTTCTTCATATGAGACTCTCACCTAATTCCTGTATCCTGATATCCAGAGCGCTGTAACGCCCGGATTCCCGTTTGTTCGCGATCATCTGCCGGAATGTCTCCACATTTCCCACCAGGGTCACGCATTTCTTCGCCCTGGTCACCGCCGTGTAGAGCAGATTCCGGTTCATCAGCATCTGGGGCCCAGTGAGCAGCGGGATCACCACTGCCGGATATTCGCTCCCCTGGGATTTATGTATGGTGACCGCGTAGGCCAGTTCCAGTTCATCCAATTGTTTGAAAGAATACTCCACGTACCGGCCCTGATCGAATTCCACCGTCATGAGCCCGGCAAACTCGTTGATCTCCCGCACCCGGCCGATGTCCCCGTTAAAGACGCCCACGCCTTTCTCCGCCGCGATCCCATAGGCGCCCCGGATCTCCCATTCCAACTGGTAGTTATTCTTGATCTGCATCACCTTGTCCCCCTGGCGGAACAGGGTATGTCCATATTCTTTTTCTTTCTTTGACTCATCCGGCGGATTTAAGTATCTCTGCAAAAACGGATTTAACTGCTCCACCCCCAGAACGCCTTTGCGCATGGGTGTGAGCACCTGGATCTCCATCGGATCCGCGTGGACGTATCTCGGCAGTTTCTCCTGGATCAGCGCGATCACCACCCGCAGGACCAGGATAGCCTCCTGCCGCTCCAGGAAAAAAAAATCCCTGCTCTTATTGCTCAGCTCCACCTGCTCCCCCCGGTTGATCTTGTGGGCGTTCACCACGATATCGCTCTTGCCCGCCTGCCGGAAGATCCTCTTTAGCTCCACCACGGAAAAAGCCTCCGACGCGATGATATCCCTGAGCACGTTCCCGGGGCCCACACTAGGGAGCTGATCCACGTCCCCCACCAGGATCAGACGCGTCCCAACGCTGAGAGCCGCCAAGAGCGCATGCATCAGATAGATATCCACCATGGACATCTCATCGATGATCACCACATCCGCCTCCAATGGATTCTGTTCATTCCGCTCAAAATGCACCCCCGCCGAGGACTCTTCCAGCGTCCCGGACAATTCCAGGAGCCGGTGGATGGTCTGGGCTTCCCATCCGGTGGCTTCCGTCATCCGATTGGCCGCCCGCCCTGTGGGTGCCGCCAACTGTATCGCCAGCTCTTCCCCTTCAAAATAACGGAGCAGGGCGTTGATCGTGGTGGTCTTTCCGGTCCCCGGCCCTCCGGTGAGGATGAACAGGCCATGACAGGCCGCCTGCCGCACCGCCTCTTTCTGACGCTCATCCAGCTGGATGCCTGTCTCTTTTTCCATGGCCCTGATCCGGCTCTCTGTATGCGCCAGGCCCTGTTCGTCCCGGACGTCCAGCTCCCGCAGCATACGCGCCGTGTCCAGTTCCAGATAATAGAGCTGGCTGCCGTAGACCACTGTCCCAGCTCCCATCTCTTTTAAGATCACTTTGCGTTCGATGGCCAGATCCATCAAGTGTTTTTCCATGAGCTCCTGCTCCACCTGCAAGAGAGCCGCCGCCTGCCGGAAGAGTTCCTGCTGCGGCAGATACACATGGCCCTGGCCGGTGGCCAAGAGCAGTGTGTAGAGGAGCCCGCTCTTGATCCGATAGCCAGAATCCCCGCGGATCCCGATCTTCCCCGCGATCTCGTCGGCGATCTTAAAACCCACCCCAGGGATATCCTCGGCCATCTGATAGGGGTTTTCCCGCAGCACCTGATACAGATCCTGGCCGTACTGCTGATAGATCTTCGCCCCCAGGTTCAGGGATATCCCATATTTCTGCAGGAAGATCATGGCCTTGCGCATATCGGACTTTTCTTCCACCTGCCGCGCGATCTCACGGGCCATCCGCTCACTGATGCCTCTGACCTCCGAGAGCCTCTCCGGCTCCTGTTCCACCACCCGGATCGTATCTTCCCCAAAATGCTTCACGATCCTGGCCGCGAGAGCTGCGCCGACCCCCTTGATGGCACCGGAACCCAGATAGCGCTCCATGGCCGCGGTGTCCTCCGGCACTTTTGTCCGGAAAGACTCCACATGGAACTGCTGCCCGTAGACCGCATGCTCTGTATGATGGCCCTGCACCTCAAGGACTTCGCCCTGGCCGATGTACTGGAATGTGCCTACACAAGTGATCTCTTCGCCTTCGTCCGCCAGCACAAAGACCGTATAGCCATTCTCTTCATTCCTGAATATGATATGATCCACATACCCGGAAACGGTATCCGTCATAACAACTGCCCCTTTCACACTCTAGAGCTCTGCCGCGATCTCCGCGTATTTCCCGGTCCCCACGGCCACGGCCAGCATGGGTTCCTGCGCCGTCATGGTGTTGATCCCCGTCTTCTGTTCGATCAGGCTCTCGATTCCGCCCAGCAGGGCGCCGCCCCCCGTGAGGACGATCCCCCGGTCCACCACATCGGCCGCCAGCTCCGGAGGGGTTTTTTCCAGGACACCATGCACGGCATCCACGATCTGTGACGTACATTCGTACATGGCCTGGCGGATCTCTTCCGACGTCAGCGTGACGGATTTGGGGAGCCCCGTGATCACGTTGCGCCCCTTGACCTCCAGGGTCAGAAGCTCCGGCCGCTCACAGGCCATCCCGATCTGGATCTTGATATCCTCCGCCGTGCGCTCCCCGATGAACAGGTTGTGGTTCTTGCGCACATGGCGCATGATCGCCTCGTCAAAATTATCGCCGGCCACTTTTACAGAAGCCGAGACGACCGTTCCCCCCAGGGAGATCACCGCGATATCCGAGGTCCCTCCCCCGATATCCACCACCATATTCCCGCAGGGACGGAGGATGTCTATGCCGGAGCCGATAGCCGCCGCTATGGGTTCCTCAATCAGGTGCACCTCCCGGGCGCCCGCCTGGTATGTGGCCTCTTCCACTGCTTTTTTCTCCACCTCTGTCACGCCGCTGGGCACACAGATGCTGATGCGGGGTTTGCGGAACGCCCGCCTGCCGATGGCCTTGGATATGAAATATTTCAGCATCTTTTCAGTGATGTCATAATCTGAGATCACGCCCTGGCGCAGAGGACGTATGGCCACCACGTTGCCCGGTGTGCGCCCGATCATCTGGCGCGCCTCTTCCCCAATGGCTTTGATCTTCTCTGTATCTTTATCGTATGCTACGACAGAGGGCTCCTTTAGTACGATCCCCTTTCCTGTGGCATATACCAATATACTGGATGTGCCCAAATCTATTCCAATGTCAGTCGCCGCCATCTCGATCCCCTTTCCTGCAGAACATGGTCATTCCTATTTCTATCCATCATCTGTTATTATCTGTTTTTTAGCTGAAGTCATCCTCTGAGCGTGTTTGAAAATGCATGGATCGCTCTCTCGATGTAGATCCCCGTATAAGACTGCGGACAGGCCGCCACCTCCTCCGGCGTACCTTGGGCGACGATCGTCCCGCCCCGGTCGCCGCCCTCCGGCCCGATATCGATGATATAGTCTGCCGTCTTGATCACATCCAGATTATGCTCGATCACCACCACAGAGTTTCCGCCCTCCGCCAGACGCTGCAAGATCTGGACCAGTTTATGCACATCTGCAAAATGGAGTCCTGTGGTGGGTTCGTCCAATATATAGATCGTCTTTCCCGTACTCCTCTTGCTCAGCTCCGTGGCCAATTTTACCCGCTGAGCCTCCCCTCCGGACAGGGTGGTCGAGGGCTGTCCCAGGCGGATATACGGCAGGCCCACATCGTACAATGTCTGGATCTTCCTGTTGATCGAGGGGATCGCCTTGAAAAACTCCAGCGCCTCCTCCACCGTCATATCCAACACGTCAAAGATGCTCTTCTCTTTGTATTTTACCTCCAAAGTTTCCCTATTATACCGTTTCCCCTGACAAACTTCACAGGGCACATACACATCCGGCAGGAAATGCATCTCGATCTTCAATATGCCGTCCCCGCCGCATGCTTCACACCGGCCGCCTTTCACATTGAAGCTGAAACGCCCTTTCTTATACCCCCGCGCCTTGGCATCCGCCGTGGAGGCGAACAGGTCGCGGATCTGGTCAAAGACGCCGGTATACGTGGCCGGGTTTGAACGGGGCGTGCGCCCGATGGGCGACTGATCGATGTTGATCACCTTATCGAGCTGCTCCAGCCCCGAGATCCCTCTATGTTTTCCCGGGAGGACTCTGGCCCTGTTCAGCTTTCTGGCCAGACCTTTGTAGAGGATCTCATTGACCAGGGAACTCTTTCCGGAACCGGAGACTCCGGTCACACAGGTGATCACCCCCAGAGGGATATCCACGTTCACATTTTTCAGATTATTCTCGGCGGCTCCCCGGATCTTCAGGAAACCGGTGGGCTCTTTTCTCTCCTTCGGAACGGGAATCTGGATCTTGCCGCTGAGATACTGCCCGGTGATGGACTCTTCGTTTTTCATCAATTCCTCGGCCGTCCCGATGCCCACCAGCCTGCCGCCATGTTCTCCCGCGCCCGGCCCGATGTCCACCACGCAGTCCGCCGCCAGCATCGTATCCGCGTCGTGTTCCACCACGATCAGCGTGTTCCCTAAGTCCCGCAGATGACAGAGTGTGCGCAGCAATTTATCATTGTCCCGCTGGTGCAGGCCGATGCTGGGCTCATCCAGGATATAGGCCACGCCCACCAGCCCGGATCCGATCTGGGTGGCCAGACGGATGCGCTGGGCTTCCCCGCCGGACAGCGTGGACGTGGCCCGGGCCAGGGTCAGGTATTCCAGCCCCACATCCACCAGGAAACCCACCCGGGCGCGGATCTCCTTGAGCACCTGATGTCCGATCAGCTCCTGCTGCCTGGTCAGCTCAAGATGCTCCAGGAAACCCTGCAGCCTGACCACAGACATGGACGTTACCTTATAGATATTCTCCCCGCCCACGGTCACCGCCAGGGACTCCTGCTTCAGCCGCTGGCCTTTGCAGACACGGCAGGGTGTGATCCGCATGAAACTCTCATACTCCTGTTTGCTGGTCTCAGACCCTGTCTCTCTGTAACGCCGCTCCACATTGCGGATCAGGCCCTCGAAGGCCACGTCATAGACGCCCTCTCCCCGCTGGCCTTTATAATGGACTCTGACTTTCTTTCCGTCTGTCCCGTAGATGAGCACATCCTGGATGTCCTGGGGATAGTCCTCAAAAGGCGTCTCCAGGTCGAAATCATATTCTTTCGCCAGAGCGTCCAGGATCGCCCTGGTAAAACTGCCCTTATCCGTACAGGAATGCCAGCCCATCACCGCGATGGCCCCCTGGGCGATGCTCAAGGACTGATCCGGGATCATCAGTTCCACATCAAACTCCATCTTATAGCCCAGTCCGCTGCACGCCGGACAGGCCCCGAACGGATTGTTGAAGGAAAAGCTCCGCGGCTCGATCTCCTCGATGCTCACGCCGCAGTCCGGACATGAAAAACTCTGGCTGAAATTGATCACGTTGCCGTCCATCGTATCCACCACGAGCAGCCCCTCCGCCAGGGAGAGCACATTCTCGATGGAATCCGTCAGCCGTTTCTCGATCCCCGGCTTCACCACCAGCCGGTCCACCACGATCTCTATATTATGCTTGATATTCTTCTCCAGACTAATCTCCTCGGAGAGGTCATACAGGTCTCCGTCCACCTGCACACGGACATAGCCGCTCTTCTTGGCCTGCTCGAACAGTTTCACATGGGTTCCCTTGCGCCCCCTGACCACCGGCGCCAGGAGCTGGATGCGTGTCTTTTCCGGCAGACCCATGATCTGATCCACCATCTGATCCACCGTCTGGCGCATGATCTCCCGCCCGCATTTCGGACAGTGGGGGATCCCGATCCGCGCGTAGAGCAGGCGGAAATAGTCATAGATCTCCGTGACCGTCCCCACCGTGGAGCGGGGATTCCTGTTGGTGGACTTCTGGTCGATGGAGATCGCGGGGGAGAGGCCCTCGATGCTCTCCACATCCGGCTTCTCCATCTGGCCCAAGAACTGCCGGGCGTAGGACGTCAGGGACTCCATATACCGCCGCTGCCCCTCCGCATAGATGGTGTCAAAGGCCAGGGAACTCTTCCCCGAACCCGATAACCCGGTCAGGACCACGAACTCGTTCCGGGGGATATCCACATCCAGGTGCTTTAAGTTGTTCTCATTCGCCCCCCGGATCTTGATAAATTCTTTTGATCTCTTTGGTTCTGCCATGATGCTTCTCCTTATGATCTGCAGAGTATAAAATGTCCATTTCCTTGATCTTCCATACAGTATACCATAAATAAGATCGTTTTTCAAACATCCGTTCGTTTTTTAGGATCTTTTAATAATCTCACAAAAACATTCGGTATACATCATAACATAAACCCAAAGAGCACTCAAGGTTTTCACAGAAAATCCCCTGATCCCGTCTTGACATTTCACTCGCTCCATGATATACCATCAACGTAAATACCCAAAGAGAGGAAATAGATCATGAAGATACTGAAAGATTCAAAAAAACGCACCCCCGCGGACACCCGCAGCCTGCAGACCGCCGTGTCAAAGATCATCGACCAGGTCTGCCAGGAGGGCGACGATGCGTTGCGATATTATAATCAAAAATTTGACCAATGCAGCCGCAAAGATCTGCGCGTCACTCCCGAAGAGATCCAGGCAGCATACAGCCAGGTGACGCCCCAGGAGATCGAAGATATCAAGACGGCTCTTGGAAATATCCGCGCGTTCGCCCAGGCCCAGCGAAAGACCCTGACAGAGATCGAGGATTTCAGCCCGATGCCCGGCATCCACCTGGGCCACCGTGTCATCCCCGTCCGCTCCTGCTGCTGCTACGTACCGGGAGGCAGCTATCCCCTGTACTCCACCGCGCTGATGCTGGCCGCCCCCGCGAAAGCCGCAGGCGTCCCCCGGATCACCGCCTGCTCACCTGTCGTCAAGGAGAGCGGGATGATCCACCCCAAGACTCTGGTCGCCCTGGACTTAGCCGGTGTGGATGAGATCTACACAGTGGGCGGCGCCCAGGCGGTCGCCGCTTTCTCTTACGGCACAGAACAGATCGCGCCCGTGGACCTGATCGTGGGACCTGGGAACCAGTATGTCACGGAGGCCAAACGCCAGTGTTACGGCCAGGTGGGGATCGATTTCGTGGCCGGACCCAGCGAAGTCCTGGTGCTGGCAGATGCACAGGCAGACCCGGACATCGTAGCCGCCGACCTGCTGGCCCAGTCCGAGCATGATATCAACGCGAAGGGCATCGTGATCACCACCGATGAAGCCTTCGGCCAGGCCGTCATCTCCGCTGTGGAAAAGCAGCTTGAGACCCTAGAGACTGCCAAGATCGCCAGACAGTCCTGGGATGCCTACGGCGAGATCCTGCTGGCAGATTCCCTCCAGGAAGCCGTCGACCTGACCAATACGTACGCCCCGGAACACCTGGAGATCAACGTGGCAGACCCCCTCTCGCTCCTGCCCCGGCTCTACAACTATGGCTCCCTCTTCATCGGAGAAAATACGGCGGAAGTATTCGGGGACTACGCCTCCGGCACGGACCACACCCTGCCCACCCTGCGGGCTTCCCGCTATACCGGCGGCGTCTGGGTCGGGACTTTCTTAAAGACCTGCACCCACCAGAGCATGACTCCCGAGGCGTCCAGGACGATCGCGCCGCTGGTGGCTCGCATGGCCAGGGGCGAGGGGCTGGCCGGTCACGCCCAGGCGGCCGAGATCCGCATGAAAAAAGGCTGAATCGGCAGATCCGCATACAGCCAAAAAGGGGGAGCTCAAGACCGCTCCCCCAAAGTTTTCAGACAAGCTCTATTCTCCGAACACGACCTCCTTATGATAAAGGGCCCGCTCATCCAAGAGCTGCTTGAACGTCTTTTCTTTTTTCCTGCTCTCATAGTCCTCGGACCAGTAATAGCCTTTCAGCTCATCCATATACTCCACATAATCGCAGATATAGACATCGATCCTCGAAACGTCCCGATCCTGGATGGCAAATGTGTTCGTATTGCTGCTGCTCCCATAGTCCAGGATATCTCCGTCCGCATCCAGCGCCACCGTAAAATAATCCGCTCCCGGCTGGCCATCGTCGATCGTGATCTCAAAAGGCGTCTTCGTCACCGAAACAAGTCCAAGCCCGTTCTCGTCCAGATCGCCAAATTCCTTTACGACGGTCCCCTCTCGATTTTTGGCCACGTCCAGGGAAAATTCCCAGGGGCCGTCCACCCACCAGTTCTCGTACTCATTGGGATGCTCGTTGGTCTTCGGAAAACGCAGGCCGTATTTATTCCACATATCCTGAAACAGACGATGCTCCGTCTCCTTTTGCTCGTCGGTAAAACCGGCATAATCCTCGTCGGTCACTCCGAGTCCCTGCGCCTTCATGGCCTGCTCATATTCTTCTCGGAGATCTTCCGGCATCTGCGGCGTGGTCACCTGCGCCTTTTGCCCCAAGACCATGGGAATGGACAGCTGGACTTTAAAATCCTCCGGGACCTCTGCCTTCTTCTGGTAATCCTTCCAGTCCGGCCCGCCGGCTCTGGCCAGAGCCTCGTCCGTCAGCTCGTCTATGCCCAGGATCTGGCACGCTCTGTCCTCTGCCGCCGCTATATCCGTATCTATCTCCTGCTGGGTAATGCCCAGCGACTGTATGAATCTATCTTTCTCCTTTTCAAATCCCTCCCGATCCGAGGCGTCCTCAGATGCGGAAAGGTCATACCGGACCACCCCCGCAAACGTATGGCTGTCCACAAATTTTCCGTCTATGCGGTCGCCGTCTCCATAAGCCAATGGACATTTCTCAGGATTGTAATCAAAGGTCAGCGTGCTGTCCCACAGCTGGAGCATGGGTTTCTCATTCAGATCGCACATAGTCTCCGGAAATCCGCTCTCCGACTTGATCACCATGCTGATGTAAAGCGCCGCGTCGTTGCAGTACACCTCGGACAGCGTGATGGTCACGCCGTTCTCTGTCTGGCTGTATGGAAGCGCGCCGTTTTCCTCCGCCGCCGTCTCATCCGTCTCGGCCGCCATCTCATCCGCGTCTCTTACCGGCTCGGCGTACTTGCTGTAATCCCCGGAAAATCCCAGGGAATCTCCCACCGCCTCAAACACCCGGCCCACCAGCGGGATCTGCGCCGCAAACGCCGGGTCCGCGATGCAGATGACCAAAAAGAGCGCCGCAGCCGCGGCCAGCCCCGCGAAGGATCTTACAAAAACACGCCCTTTCGTCTTCTGCCGTTCCTGCTGCTCTTCTTTTTCCTTCCCCTCCTGGACCTGCCGCCGGATCTGGGCGAACGCCGCCTCCTGGGCTCTTTTCACATTGGGGGGCAGGGGAAAATCCTTTTTCATCGTTGCGCGGATCTCTTCATCCAGCCGTGTATTTTCTCTCATCTGAGGTCCCTCCTTCCCTGGGCGTTTCCTGAAGATAGGCCAGCCGTATCTGTTCCCTGGCCCGGACAAGCCTAGTCTTCACAGTATTCTCATTTAACTCCAAAAGCTCCGCGATCTCCCCGATCTTGAAGCCCTGTTCATAATAAAGCGTCAGTATGACCCTGTATTTCTCATCCACCTGCCTCAGCATCTCCTTAAACTCAAACTCGGCCAGCGACTGGTCGGGCCGGGGTATCTCCGGCATCTCCTCGATGGGGTTGACTTTCTTATGATGCCGCCAGATCTGATCGCATTCGTTGATCAAGATCCGTATCATCCAGGTCCTGAAATATTCTGCCTCCTTGAGCGTATGGAGCTTCTCGAAGCAGGTCAGGATCGTACTCTGTATGGCGTCCGCCACGTCCTCGTCGTTCCGTAAAATCCCGCGGGCGACTTTGTACATAGACAGAGAATTTTCCTCCATCAGTTCCAGAAAAGCGTCCGCGTCGCCCTGGACCGCTCTTTCTACAAGTCTGTGCATATTGCCTGTGCTCCCTCCTTTCCGTCTCTACCTCTTTTGTTTACACCCATTAGATGGAGAAGCGGGCAAAAAAGTTTCATGGCGGCCGTATTTTTTATAGATATTTTAATTTCTTTTAAGAAAAATGTCCGAAAAGACAGTAGAAAGGTATATTTTCGTATGCTATGATAGAGAGGAGAAAACGGGGAGGTTTTGATATGTTGAGTTCCTGCAGGGTCCTGGACCGGGACCAGATCAAGCTGTTGGCCATCATCACGATGACGTTCAATCACATATCCCATGTCCTGATGACGCCGGGGAGCATCCTGGCGGAGGTCTTTGAGGACATCGGGTATTTTACGGCTGTGACCATGTGCTTCTTTCTCGCGGAAGGCTACCGATACACCCGTTCAAAGAAAGCATACGCCCAAAGACTTCTGATATTCGCGTTCATCTCCCAGGTGCCCTATGTCCTGGCGGTGGGATTTTTCCAGTTAAATGTGCTGTTCACCCTCTTCATCTGTTTTCTGATCTTCTGCGTGATGGACAGCTCCCTTCCTGATCTGCAAAAAAACCTGCTCCTGACAGGACTCGTCCTCTTTACCGTGATCTGTGACTGGGCGGTCGTCCTGGCGATCGCGGCGATCCTCTTTAAGAGAAACGAAGGATCGCCCCGGGGCCAGGCAGCCGCATACGGGATCGTGGCGATGCTCTTCTGGTCCCTGAACATCCCGGGATACGCCCCGCCGGACGCCGCGTACCCTCTGCTCTCGGGTCATGCCATCCTGCATGGGTTTTATGCTTCACTGGGGATCATCGCCTCCGCCGTCGTGACCCTGGTCCTCTATAATGGAAAGAGATCCGAGCGGCTGACAGGATCCTCCTTCGCCAAATGGGCCTTCTACATCTATTACCCGGCCCATCTCCTGGTCCTGTGGGCGATCGGTCAGATGCTATGATGATCCTATAAGGATCCTGCGACGGCCACGATCAGAACATGAACTCCACAGACACCTGATCCGACAGCGAGATCCCCCGCCGGGTCAGATAGATCCGCTCCCCGTCGTCCGCCAAAAGCCCCAGCTCCCTCATACGCCGGATGGCCCCGCCATAGACCTCCTCTAAGCCCACGCCAAACGCTTCCTGGAAATCCTGCCGCCGGACACCCGCCATCATGCGCAGGCCCAGGAACATCATCTCCTCCATCTGTTCCCTGACCGGCAGGCCTTCCACGCCCACATGCAGCCGGCTGGGATCTTCCGGATACTCCAGATACGTTCCGATCGAGGCCGTATTGTTCCATCTCCGCTCATCCACCAGCGAAGCCGCCCCCAGACCCAGCCCCAGATAGTCGTCCCGCGTCCAGTAACCGATGTTATGGGCGCAGGCCCTGCCAGGCAGCGCATAGTTGGAGATCTCATACTGAACATAGCCTTTTTCCGCCAGGATCTGCGCCGTGACCTCGTACATCTCTCGTTCCTCGTCCTCCCCCGGCAGATCCAGATCCCTCTGGGAAAAAGGTGTCCCCTCCTCAACGATCAGGCTGTACGCCGATATATGCTCCGGCCCGAGCTCCATGACCCGTAAGAGCGTCTGCTGCCAGCTCTCCCGGCTCTGTCCGGGGATCCCCGACATCAGATCCACATTGATATTGTCATACCCCGCCTTCCGGGCCTGGTCATAGCTTATCAGGAAATCCCTGTACGTATGGATCCGGCCCAGTTCTCTGAGCTCCGTATCCTGCGCAGACTGCAGGCCGAGACTGATGCGGCTGATCCCCGCCTTCTTGTACGTCCGGAATTTTTCCAGGGTGACCGTGCCCGGATTGGCCTCGATGGATATCTCCGCGTCCTCGTCAAAAGAAAACACGTCTGTCAGATCGTCCATGATACGCTCGATCAGACCGGCATCCAGGATAGAGGGCGTGCCGCCGCCTATGAATAAGGAAGACACCCGGCGCGGATATCTTCCTCTATGAGAACGGATCTCCCGGCACAATGCCCGGACATACTGTTCCTGGTCTTCGCGGCTCCCTTTCCAAGACAGAAAATCGCAATAGCCGCATTTCTTCATACAGAATGGGATATGCACATACAGACGGAAACTCTTTTTCCTGCCCATCACTGATCGTCCAGCTTTAAGACACTCATGAAGGCTTTCTGCGGGATCTCCACATTGCCCACCTGACGCATCCGCTTCTTGCCCTCTTTCTGCTTCTCCAGCAGTTTCTTCTTCCGGGTGATGTCCCCGCCGTAGCATTTGGCCAACACGTCTTTTCTGAGTGCCTTCACCGTCTCCCGGGCGATGATCTTGCTGCCGATGGCCGCTTGGATCGGGATCTCGAAGAGCTGCCGGGGGATCTCGTCTTTTAGTTTTACGCACATCTTCCGTCCCCGTTCGTAAGCGGTGTCCGCGTGGACGATGAAGGACAGGGCGTCCACCTCTTCCTTATTGACCAGGATGTCCAGCTTCACCAGCTTGCTGGTCTCGTAGCCGCACAGTTCATAATCCAGGGACGCGTACCCTCTGGAGCGGGATTTCAGGGCGTCAAAGAAATCATAGATGATCTCGTTGAGGGGCAGATGATATTTCAGGAGGGCGCGGGTCTCCTCCATATATTCCATCCCCTGGTACTGGCCCCGGCGTTCCTGACACAGCTCCATGATCGAGCCGATAAATTCCGTGGTCACCATGATCTCCGCCGCCACGATCGGTTCCTCCATATGATCGATCTCCGAAGGATCCGGCAGGTTCGAGGGGTTGGTCAGCTCCATCATCTCCCCGTCGGTCTTGTACACTTTATAGATAACGCCCGGCGCCGTCGTGACCAGATCCAGGCTGTACTCCCGCTCCAGCCTCTCCTGGATGATCTCCAGGTGCAGGAGGCCCAAAAATCCGCATCGGAATCCGAAGCCCAGCGCCGCCGATGTCTCCGGCTCATACTGGAGGGCCGCATCGTTGAGCTGCAGTTTTTCCAGCGCTTCTCTCAGATCCTGGTACTTAGCCCCGTCCGCCGGGTACAGGCCGCAGTAGACCATGGAATTGACTTTCTTGTAGCCGGGCAGAGCCTCCTGGCAGGGGTGCTGATCGTTGGTGATCGTATCGCCCACACGAGTGTCCCGCACATTTTTGATGCTGGCGGTGATATAGCCCACCATGCCCGCCTCAAGCTGATCGCAGGGGATAAACTGACCCGCGCCGAAATACCCCACCTCCACCACTTCCGCCGTGGCCTTGGTGGCCATCATCCGGATGGGCGTGCCTTTCTTTACCCTGCCCTCTTTGATCCGGCAAAAGACGATCACTCCCTTATAGGAGTCGTAGAGGGAGTCGAAGATCAGCGCCTTGAGCGGCGCGTCAGGATCGCCCACAGGCGCCGGGATCTTCTGCACGACCTGCTCCAACACCTCATCCACATACTCCCCGGTCTTGGCAGAGATCTTCGGCGCGTCCTGGGCCTCGATGCCGATCACATCCTCGATCTCACCGATCACCCGCTGGGGATCGGCGCTGGCAAGATCGATCTTGTTGATCACCGGCAGCACGTCCAGATCATGATCCAGGGCCAGGTAGACGTTGGCCAGGGTCTGCGCCTCGATCCCCTGGGCCGCATCCACCACCAGGATCGCGCCATCACAGGCGGCCAGGCTGCGGGACACCTCATAATTAAAATCCACATGCCCCGGCGTGTCGATCAGATTGAAGATATATTCCTCGCCGTTTTTTGCCTTGTATACGGTGCGGACCGCCTGGGCCTTGATCGTGATGCCCCGCTCCCGCTCCAGGTCCATGTTGTCCAGCACCTGGGACTGCATCTCCCTGTCGGTCAGAAGTCCCGTCATCTCGATGATCCGGTCCGCCAGCGTCGATTTCCCATGGTCGATATGTGCAATGATACAAAAATTCCTGATCTTACTTTGATCCATGACTGCCACAATGCCTCTCTTTCTATAATATCGCGATCAGTTCCCGGACCGCGCTCTCCTTTGTCGCCCAACTGGTCACAAAACGGACGACTGTGTGCCGGTCATCCAGACGCTCCCAGAAACTAAAATCTACCCTTTTCCGGAGTTCTTCCATCTGCGCGTTTTCCAGGACGATGAAGATCTGATTTGTGGGTGTCCTGAGATAAAATGGATACCCTTTTTCCTCAAATGCTCTGCGCAAAAGCTCCGCCATCTCAAGAGCGTGCCGCCCGTTTTCCAGATAGAGTCCGTCCGTAAACAGCACGTCGAACTGAATCCCGAGCAGACGGCCTTTCGCCAGCAGCGCCCCGTGCTGTTTGATCAGCGTCACGAACTGCCGAGGGGTGTTCTCCTTCGTGAAGACCAGCGCCTCCCCGCACAGCGCGCCCACCTTCGTCCCGCCGATATAAAATGCATCGCAGTACCGCGCGATATCTGAGAGTTCCACGTCTGACTCCGGGCAGGCCAGTCCGTAGCCCAAACGGGCACCGTCCAGATACAGAGGGATCTTCCATTCCCTGCACACCGCAGAGAGATCCGCCAGCTCCTGTCTCGTATAGAGAGTCCCATATTCTGTGGGATGTGAGATGTAAGCCATCCCCGGAAAGACCATGTGGCTGTGGTTTTCATCCGCGTAATGATCTTCCATATATCTCTGCAGCGCATCCGCCGGGAGTTTCCCCTCTTTATGGGGCAGCCCCAGGACCTTGTGGCCGCAGAACTCGATCGCCCCGGCCTCGTGGCCATTGATATGGCCGGTATCGGCCGTGACCACGCCTTCATAGGACGCGAGCATAGTATCGATGACCAACTGGTTCGTCTGCGTCCCGCCGGTCAGGAAATAGACATCCGCAGATGGACATCCGCAGGATTCCCGGATCTTCCTGGCCGCGGACGCGCAGTATGGATCTGTCCCGTATCCGGATGTGCTCTCCAGGTTTGTCTCCTTAAGCCTGTCCAGGATCCTCTCATGGGCTCCCTCTGCATAATCATTTACAAAATATAACATCACCGGATCCTCCTCATCGATTTAAATGGTCATACACGGCCTTTGAGATCTGCGCGACACGACCGGCTGAGTTGTAGGAATTGACACTCATGACGCAGATGATGTACGTACATTTCGGCCCGTACACGATCGCCATGTCGTGATCGCAGAAACTCGTTTCACCTGTTTTATTTGCCACGGTCACGCTGGCGGGAACACCTGCCGGGATCTTTCCCCGCCGGGTCTGGGCCAGGAGCAGGTTCAGCATCTTCCTGGAACTCTCCTTGTCGACACAGGTCCCCCTGTAGATCGATTCCAGCAGCCTGCCGCAGTCTTTTACACTGGTGGTGTTCGTCCCTCCGTCCGAGATGGGAAGCCCCGCATAAGCGGTATGTACCCCGGTCTTCCCATAGCCGTTCCGCGCCAGATAGTCGTTGACCACGCCGCAGCCTGTGAGGAACCCATGACTGGCGGTCTGCCGCATGACCAGCTCGTTATATGCCTCGTTGGAACTGACCGTGATCATGGCTGAGAGCAGCGCGCGGATCTCGGCCGTCTCCTGCACGTTCCCTTTCTGGATCTGCTCATACAGGGAAGCCATGACAAAGGATTTGATCAGGCTGGCCGCGAATAAAGGTGAATCGTTGATGGTCAGGGAATCGTTGTCATCCAGTTTTTTTACATACACGGACCAGATCCCGCCGTAACTGCCGATCATGGAATTGAGCTGGCCTGTCAGGCCCCCGAGTTTTGTGCTGGTGCGCCTGCCTCTGCCGTCGGCATCGAAGGCGTAAGTAAATCCCTGGACCTTCTTTTTACTGTTGGTCAGGCACTTGCCCTTGGTATCTTTTACATAATAATACGTATCTCCCACGGAGACCAGGCCCTTCCTGCGGACCATCCGCCCGTCTTTCCCGGCAAAACAATACACGCCCTTGTAGCGGACGTTCTCATACGTGAGATCCAGCCGGCGGACCGTCTGCGCGGTGTCCAGCCGCCCGCCCTTTCCCAGATAGCGGTAACCGGGGAAACGCTTGCCGCAGCTGTCTTTCGCCCCGATCTTTCGGATCGTGCTCTTCAGGTTGATCCGGCTCATGGCCTCCCGGTAATAATAGCCGTCGAACGTCCGCCCATTGACCTTGCAGGACAGACGGACCAGGCCATTGGACGCAGACGCGATCCGCCCGTTCTTTGTATAATAATAATACCCCCGGAATACGTACCCATGGACCTTCGTTCCTTTCCGATACACGACGCCGCTGCGGGAAGGCAGCTTTCCGTCTTCTCCGAAATGATAATAGCCTCTGTGATAATGCTGTCCGCCGATCTTCTTCGATCTTTCGATATAGTGTATCGCTGGGTTGGTGTGGATACGGCCCCGATCAGACACATAGTAGATCCCGTCAAAGACATGCCCGTGCGCCTTTTTTCCCCGGATCTTATACAATCCCGCCGCACGGACTTTCTCTCCGTCTGCACGATAAAGATGATATTCTTTTTTCGCTCCGCTGTATCTCACGACCGGACCCGACGCGGCATGAACGCACACCGGCAGGAAAAGTAGAGCCATTGCCGCGATCCACATACACAGGGCTATACCGATCCCTCTTCCTTTATCCTTCTTCATAAAAACATTCCCTCCTTTTCCATATTATATCATACCGCCGGAGCATTCCAACATTTTTTTCATGCAGGATGATATTTCCGCGCCCATTTGGGCCTGTTCTGTGCTATAATGATCCACATAAAGAAATGAGGAGGGATACGGACACACACCGTCATGAAAAAGAGACTATTGCTATTTCTGATCGCGAGTTCTCTATGCACATGCAGCGCCGATGCCGCTGTGCTGAAGCCGGCGCAGGAGGACCGGACTCTGATGGAATTGGCGGCGGCTACGCCTGCGCCCCGTCCGAAGATCACGGATATCATGAAAAATGGTTTTTTTTATGAAAACGGCAAGATCAGATATTATAGGAAAGGCAGAGTACATAAAGGTTTTCTGGATCTGGAAGGCAGGCGGTATTATCTTGATGAAGATGGCGAGATGGTCACCGGGAGCCAGACGATCGAGGGCGACCAATATCATTTCGACTCCAACGGGGTCATGGAGACGGGTTTTGTCAAGATCCGCTCGAAAAAATATTATTACGATGAAAAGACCGGCAAAAAAGTCTTCAACGCCCGCAAGATCGGGGCTCATAAATATTATTTCAGGAAAAATACCGGCGAGATGGTCACCGGGTTCTTTACCCAAGACCTCAAGGGATCCAAGATCAGGACCTATTACGATAAGAACGGACATCTAAAGACCGGGACGTTCTTCGTCTCCAACGTGGAGTACGAGGCTTCCGCCACAGGCGAGATCTGCTCCGTCAAAAACCGGGCGAAGATCATCTGCCAGCGTCCGGAACTGCCCACCGGGTGCGAGATCACATCCTGGACGATGATGGCCGTCCACGCAGGCATCCAGATGGATAAGATCCGGGCCGCGGATCTCATGCCAAAAAGCTCCGACCCCAACAAGGGGTTTGTTGGGGATCCCTACTCCTCCAGCGGCGGCAGCCTCGTCATATACCCGGGAGGGTTAGAGGATATGACCGAGCGGTATCTGGGCAGCTATGTGGATATGACTGACTGCAGCATGGAAGATCTGAAGGAAAAGCTCTGGGATCAACATCTGGTGCTGATCTGGGTGACGCGGCTGGATGGTTTCGGCTCCCACACGGTTGCCCTGACAGGCTACGACCAGGACAGTTTCTACTACAATGACCCGTGGACCGGCGCCGAGGGCCAGATCAGCAACGATGAGCTGCGCGTCCTGTGGGGCGAGAACGGTCATCGGGCCATGTCTTATTAAGACCGCCGGATCTTAGGACATCAAGATCCCGGAGATCCGATAGATATCCGCCCGCCAGCCGCCCCCGTCCCTGCACTGGGCCAGGAGGCATGTGAAGATCCGCGCGATGGTCCCATCCAGATCCTGCCGATAAAGGACGACGTCCCCCCGTCCCTCCTCCGCGATCTCATCTACGGTGGCGACCCGGATATGGACCCCCAGTCCTCTTGCGGCTCTCAGCACCGCACCGCCCACCTCCTGGTCACTGCAGATCAGCGCGCCGGGCAGCTCCTCCCTGCGCTGCCCAAAGACCGTCCTGACGATCTCCTCCAGACGGCTCTTCTCTTTCCAGGGCATGTGCAGGAACACGCCCTGCGCCCCGGCTCTCTCGCGATAGGCCGCCTCCCGCTCCCGGACGCTGCACATCCCCACGGCATCCCATCCCACATATCCGATCTGACCGCATCCGCAGCGTTTGAGTTCCTCGTAGAGCGCCCAGACGGCCTGCCTGTTATCGAGCGTCACACAATCCGCATAGGGCAGCCCCTGATCGGAGTCAAAAAAGACCATGTTCATGCCCAGCGCCCGCAGACGCCTGAGTTTCTGCGGATCTGACCGGATATCCTCCAGCCAGACCACTACGTTTCGCAGCCCTCTCTTATACAGCCGGTAGAGACAGTCCTCTAAGATCTCCCGGCGGGGCTTCTCCACATACAGCAGCAGTGCGCCCCTTTCCTCGGCATATACCTGGAACCGTTCGATAAATCTTGAAAAGAAAGGATTCCTGGCGGGCGCGATCAGCACGATCATATCCGTCTCCCCCGGATGCCCGCGGCCGCCAAATGTGATCCGCGTCCCCCGCCCCACTTCCCTTTTGACCAGACCTTCTTCTTCCAGTTCCGCAAGGGCCCGGCGGATCGTGACCCTGCTCACGTCCATCCGCTCTGCCAGCTCCCGCTCCGCCGGGATCTTATCCCCATCCTCATAGATCCCCTCGTATATCTGATCACAGATGCGCTCTTTTACGATCTTATACAGATTCTCGTCGCTCATGCGTCCTCCTTCCCCTCACATGGCCGTGGACTCCATATCAAGACGTTTGATGATGTCCTCCTGGATATCCGGTGAAAGATCGAGGAAGTTCACGAACGTGCCGTGGATCCGCATGATGTAGACCCCGCTGGGCGCGTATCTCTTCGGCTCCGCCAGGACCTTACGCAGCATTTCCGGCGTGGTCACATTTACATAGAGGTAAAAGGGCGAGATCCCTTCTTTCTTCGGATTGAAGAACAGAGGCCGTATGACTTTGTCCCTGAATTCCACCCCTTTCGTCTCGAACGTCTCCGTCCTGAAATAGCCAGGGTCAAGCCCCAAGTGGGACGCGCAGCCGCCGTTCATCTTCTCAAAGGGCAGCTTCATGTTGGACAGGATCCGAAATCCCAGCCCCGCATGGGCCTCCCCGTACAGAGGATCGATCCCGTAGCCTAACTGCTCCCTGGCCCTGCGTCCGTCCGGTGTGGCACCCACCCAATAGCCGTACAGGAGATGGGTGGAGGGCGTCGCCCAGTCTGCCCGGAACGGATTTCCCAGGTAATTTTTCTCTGAGGATACCAGGTCGCTGACCCTTCCCGCGATCCGGGCCGCCTCGTCGTCCACCCTGGCGATGTTGTTGCCGTATTTGCAGGCTTTCAGCAGATACTGCCGCATCTCCGGATCTTCTGCAAAATCCTCCCGGAGGGCTCTGAGCAGCCGCTCCGCGTCCTCCGGCCGTTCCTCCAGGAGCGTGTCGATCGCGATGAAAGAATCTGCCACCACCGAGAGTCCGTGGATCAGACAGCCGCTCCCGTTATATCTGGTCCCCTGCTCTTTCGTGTCCCGTACGTCCACACCACTCTCGATACCGCCCATCAGCGTGGAGAGAAACGGCACCTTGAGGATGGAGATGGCCTCCGAGGCGGCGTTGGCACATCGCACCATCTGATCCACATACTCTTCCAGGTTTCTGTAAAAGATCTCGCGGATGTTCTTTAACACCTCCAGATCCGAGCTGCAGCCGTGCTCCTCACTGCTCCTGCCGTATCTCTTTCCGGAGATCGCGGAGACTCCCCCGTGCAGGCTCAGCTCCAGGACTTTCGCCAGGTTCAGCCAGCTGTTCGTGGTGTTCCCGTTGTCTTTTCCCATGATCAGCGGCTCCTGGCAGCCCGCCACCGAGTAATCCTGAAGATCTGCCGGATCCACATGGTTCTTCTCCTTTAGGATCTCGAACACCGCATCGTCGTTGAAGAACGAGGGCGTCAGGCATCCCGGGGTAAATAAGAACCTGCCCATGCTCTCATACAGCTCCTGGGGCGTATCTTTATGCAGCTTCACGGAGAGGATCGGCTGCGGCAGGTTCATGTCGTAATACGCGTCCAGGAGCGCATAGGACGTGAGGTTCGTCATATCTTCCCCCGTATCGGACTTCCCGCCGATGATCAGGTTCTGGGAGATCGCCCAGCTCCTATCCGCCACATTGTAAAAGACCAGCAGGTGTTTTAAGAGGGCCGCCGTCATCTCCCGGCCGGTGCCTTTGGCGTCCCGGTACGGCTCGAAGATCCTGTCCGCGTTCCCCACCGAGAACGCGTACGGGTTTGGCGTCTGCTCCAGGCACATCACCTGCCACATCAGGATGAAGGACTGGATCGCCTCATAGAGGTCCCGGGCGCCGGATCTTGGCACTCTCTTTAGAGTCTCGGCCATGAGGAGGAAACGCTCCCGATCCCTGCCTTTCGCCCGCCCGGCCTTTTCCTGAGCCAGATCCGCATAACGTGAAGCTAAGATGAGGACCGCATCCAGAGCGATGTCCATCGCTTTGAGATACGTCTGTTTCCCTGCGTCCTTTTCCCCGGCCTGCCGCTCTTTGATCTGCTCTTTCAGCCCTTCTGCGCCGCTTTTTAAGACGCCCCGCATATCCGGGATCAGATGGCCGGTCACCTGCTCGATAAAATAGATCGCTTCGTTGGTGTTCCCCTCAGCCATGTCGTAGGCTCTGCATAATGCTTTTGCAAATTTCGTATCTTTGTTGTATTCTCTCAGATCATCGATCCTCTCCCGGGTGATATCCCCGATCGGGTCGATATCCCCGAACACCGCCACCGGATCGCAGTATCCGCTGAATGAGTCCACCGAAAACGCCGGGTTGATCAGCGCGTACGACCGGGCGAACGCGTCGTCCTGGGTCCCTGCAAATATATGGTGGTCGCTGAGCCACAGCGGGATCTTCCTGGCCACTTCCACGAGGGTCTTCGCGCTGCGGATGCTGTCCGCCTCGTCTCTGTAGCGCTCGTCGCATTCCCGCATGATCTCTCTTGCCAAAAACCAGCCCTCCAGATGGTCCGTGGCCCGCTCCTCCTCAAATCTCTTCTTGGCCAGATCCGTGATCTCTTGTGCCGTCAATATCTCTTCGATCCTCATCCCTTCATCCTCCTTTTTATCAACAGGCGATCTTCACGTCCGCTCGTACCGGGCTCCGGTCTGGCGGATCGCCTCCCGGAAACTTTTTAAGACGCTCTCATCCACATATGCATCATCCGTCATCCGATACGTCCGCCCGCACTGGCTCCATTTCTTCTCGCCAAATGCATGGTACGCCAGGACTTCGAACGTCACATTCTCCCCCTTGATCTCCCGGAAGAGATCCAGGAACGCCTCCCGGGCCGCCGCGCTGTCGTTCACGCCTCCGATCAGAGGCACCCGCACATGGAGCCTGGGATGGCATCTGGCCGCCTCCCGGATGTTCCTTAAGATCCGCTCGTTGGAGATCCCCGTCCAGCGTCTGTGTTCCTGCGGATCGCAGAGCTTGCAGTCCATGATCAGCTGGCCGATATGGGGAAACAGCTCCGGCAGGCCAGGATGTGTCCCGTTCGTCTCGATGGCTGTGTGGATCTGACAGCTCTTCAGCCCCATCAGGACCTCCTTGAGTTCCTCGTACTGGACCGTGGCCTCGCCCCCTGTGAACGTCACTCCGCCGCCGTCGTAAAACATCATCTCATCTGCTTTCGCTTCCTCCAGGAGTTCCTGCGCGGACATCTCCTCGTAAGACAGGTACAGACCCTTTGTCCTGTGCTCTGTGATGCACTCCCTCTTCTCACACGTCCGGCACACAGACCGGTCCACCTGTGTCCCGGTGACCGCGTGATGGGGGCAGATGGACTCCAGGAGCCACTCCCCGTCGGCGAGGATCACCCCGTCTATGGGCATCCCCTCTGGGTTGGAGCACCAGGGACATTTCATATTGCAGCCCTGCAGATGGTAGACGAGGCGGTTTCCCTGCCCGTCCTGGGAATAATTAAAGCCTTTCTGGAATATCTTCACAGCTCTCACCTTCCTTGCTCTATCCCTTTCTCTTATTGGTATCATATATTGATACCAATAAGATGTCAATGCCTTTTTCATATTTCCCTCCGGAGCACAAAAAACCCCCAGCCGGTCAAAAAAGACCAGCCAGGGGTTCTCACATCTATCTATATGCAATACTGTTCCAGAAGAGTTCATTCTTAAATTGCCGGATCTTCGTGTCGCCGTCTATATAGACCGCCTCGATCCCCATCGCCTCTGCCCAGTCGCCCATCTGCTCCGCCGTCAGGTCGAAGGTGAACGCCGTGTGGTGAGCGCCGCCGGCTAAGATCCACGCTTCGGCGCCCGTCTGCAGGCTGGGCCTGGGAGTCCAGAATGCCGTTGCCGCCGGAAGCTTCGGCATGGGTCTTTCCACTTTCTTGCAGTCCACCTCATTGATGATCAGGCGGAACCTGTTGCCCAGATCGATCAGGGACGTGGCGATGGCCGGGCCTGTCTTGGCGGTAAACACGAGCCGCGCCGGGTCTTCCCGGTCACCCATGGAAAGGGGCTGCTCCCGGATGCTGATCTGGCCGTCGGCCACAGAGGGGCACACCTCCAGCATATGGGACTGTAGGATCCCCTCTTTTCCCGGGATCAGGTTATACGTGTAGTCTTCCATAAAGGATGTGCCCTTGGCGTCTTTCATCCCCTGGCTCATGATCTTCATGATGCGGACCATGGCCGCCGTCTTCCAGTCGCCCTCCGCCCCGAAGCCGTAGCCTTTTTCCATGAGCCTCTGCACTGCCAGGCCCGGAAGCTGCTTTAACGCGCCCAGATCCCCGAAATGGGTGACGATGGCGTGGTAGTCCCTCTCCTCCAGGAAGCGCTCGAACCCGATCTCTATGCCCGCCTGGACTGCCACATGATCACGGAATTCTTTCTCGTCCCGTCCCTCCAGCAGGATTTCGTATCGATCGTAATACTCTTCCACCAGCGCGTCGATGTCTCCTTTGGAGACTGCCGCCACGGACGCGGCGATATCGTTGACAGGATAAGCGTCCACTTCCCAGCCGAACTTGATCTGCGCCTCCACTTTATCGCCCTCGGTGACCGCCACATTCCGCATATTATCGGCGACACGCATCACGCGCACATGCCTGCTCTCGATGACACCCACGGCTGTGCGCATCCAGTCCCCGATCCGTTTCTGCACATCCGCCTCCTCCCAGTAACCCATGATCACCTTGCGCGCCATATGCAGACGGCTGAAGATATGTCCGTATTCCCGGTCGCCGTGGGCCGCCTGGTTCTCGTTCATGAAATCCATGTCGATGGAATCATAGGGGATCTCCCTGTTGAACTGGGTGTGCAGATGCAAGAGAGGCTTGCGGAGCTCCTGCAGTCCGTGGATCCAGGATTTTGCCGGTGAAAATGTGTGCATCCAGGTGATGACCCCGGCGCACGCCTCGTCTATGTTCGCCTCGTTAAATGTCCTGCGGATCAGCCCGTCGGTGACCAGCGTGGGCTTCCACACCACTTCATAGGGCAGGTTCCCGGAAGCGTTCAGGGCCTCCACCATCTTCCCGGAATGCTCCGCCACATGGGCCAGGCATTCCTCCCCATACAGGTCCTGGGACCCGGTACAAAACCAGAACTGATACTTTTTCGTCTTTAACATAGGACTCTCCTTTTTAATATACTCTCTCCTCCAGGATCCTCTCCAGATCCATGGAGGCATCAAAATACTGTTCTTCTATATACTGGATCTTTTCCACGTGCCCGCCATCCTCCAGTTCCTCGATGATCTGCGCGACCTTCGGCCCCAGCAGGGGATTGCACTCGAAGTCGGCGTTGATCTTTCCTTTCTGCATGTACCGGATGGCGGCGCGCACCGCATCAAAGGAGATAACGATGATATCCCCTTTGGGTCCGCAGGTCCGCCCGGCGCTCTCGATGGCTTCTATGGCGCCGAACGTCATATTGTCATTCTCACTGATCAGGACATCGATATCTTCATAGGTCCGCAGAAGATCACGCATCACTTCCTGGCCCTTGGCCTGGGTAAATTCCCCGTTGCGCCGGTCCAGCATCTTCCAATCCGCATTTCGGGACACCACATCCTGGAAACCCATGGTGCGTCCGATCTGGGCCGAAGACTCCGGCGTGCCCTGGAGCGTCACGATCCGGATCTCCTCCCCCTGGCGCCCCTGATCCTTCAGATACTCTTCCAGCCATTCTCCGGCCCTGCGCCCTTCCTCACGGAAATCACTGCCCACCCAGCAGGTATAGAAGTCCTCATCCTCCACGACGATCTGACGGTCCACTAAGATCACCGGGATCTTCGCATCCTTCGCCTCCATGAGCACCGTGTCCCAGCCCGTCTCCACGATGGGATCCAGGATGATATAATCCACTTCTTGCAAAATAAAATCCCGGACGGCCTTCAGCTGGTTCTCCTGTTTTTGCTGCGCGTCCTCGAAGAGGAGATAATACCCGTTCTCCGCGGTAAACACAGATTTAAAAGATCCTGTATTGGCGTTGCGCCAATCTGACTCCGATCCGATCTGGGAGAGGCCGATCACGATATAATCCTCTTCATCCTGCACTGCGTCATCCGAAGGGATCTCTTTATCCGGAACACATCCAAAAAACATCCATCCCCCGCCGATACTGACCAGCAGGACCACAACAAAGATACTGAAAAATCTCTTTATCATAAGACCTCTCCTTTTATCTTTTTCAGACCAGATCAAGACCAGATCTTTACGCTTTCTTCTTACGGGCCATGACCACGCTCTGGATCACCAGGAACAGGCAGAGCATGACGGCTCTGGTGATCCCGGACCACCATGCCTCGTCCAGTCCGGCCGAGGATACGATATTCTGGATGGTGCCCAGAGAGAGCACGCCGAAAAACGTACCGACGATATTTCCCACACCGCCGGTGAGCATGGTGCCGCCGATGATGGAAGAAGCGATGGCGTCCATCTCCGCGCCGGTGGCATGGGCGGCGGAGCCGGAACCCACATGGAGGAAATACACATAGCCGCCGATACCGGCCAGCAGCCCGCAGAGCACATGGGAGATGAATCTCGTCCGCTTCACATTGATGCCCAGCATCAGCGCGCTCTGGGCGTTTCCGCCCACCGCATAGAAGGAACGTCCCAGCTTGGTCCATCTGAGGAGGACGAACATGGCCACCACCACCAGGATGGCCACCACCACGCCCAGTTCCACATAAGCGTCCACATAGACACCGCGCCGGTTGGGCGCGCCCATGCCCGGTACGATCACGCGGGTCATCTTTAAGTCAGTAAAGGCTTTGTTGGCCACGTTAAAAGGCTTCGTATTGACGATGGTGGTCAGGCCGCGTGCGAAGAACATCCCCGCCAGCGTGACGATAAAGGGCTGGATATCCAGGTAGGCCACCAGAGCGCCCTGGAAGATCCCGAACGCCAGGCCGATCCCCAGCGCGATCAGCAGGGATGTGAACACATTTCCCCCGTGGAAATCCAGATACACGGCGCAGCACATACTGATCAGCGCCGTCACGCCGCCCACGGAGATATCGATCCCCCCGGTGATCATCACAAGGCTCAGCCCGCAGGATAAGATGACCAGGGCCGCGTTGGCATTTAAGAGATTAAAGAACGTCTGCGGTTTCGTAAAGCCGCCCCCCTGGAACAAGATCGCGCCGATATACATGAGGAAGAAGACTACGATCGTGATCGTCAGCAGCAAGTTCGTGTCTGTGAGATCTTTTAATGAGATTTTTTTCTTCTGCATACTACGCAACCTCCTTCTTCATGGATCTTCTGGTAAGCCCGGAGAACCATTCCCGGACTTTCGGCGCGCTGACCACTACCAGGACGATGACCACCACCGCCTTGTAGGCTGGGAGCGCGTCGGACTGGACGTGGAATTTATACAGGGTCGTAGTCAGGAATTGGATGACATACGCGCCGATCACCGAAGCGGCCATGTTGAATTTTCCGCCGCTCAAGGCATTTCCGCCCAGGGCCACCGCCAGGATGGCGTCCATCTCGATATCTTTCGCGATGACCGAATAGTTGATCGTAGAGATACGGCTGACCTTGATCAGACCCACCACGGCCACGCACACACCCAGGATCACAAAGGACAATACCTTGATCATGGCCGGGTTCAGACCGTTTAGCCGGGCGGAACTCTGGTTGATCCCCACCGCCTCGGTATAAAGCCGCAGGTTGGTGAACCTCAGCACAAGGGCGATGATGATCATGCACGCCACCGCGATAAAGAACGGCGTGGGGATCGGGATCCCCGGGATGAACTCTCCGAAATATTTAAAAGAAGGCTCACTGATCACCGGGAGTTCGTTGTTATTGACCCAGGCGGCGATGGAACGGCCCGCCGTGTATAGGATCAATGTGGCGATCATGGGCTGGATATTAAAATATGCCACCAGCACACCGTTGAAGGCGCCAAAGAGCATCGCCACCAGGCAGCTCACCAGAAACGCCACGATGATCGGCGCCTGGAGAGTCTCCGGCCGGGAGTTGCTGCCGCAGAGCACGCGCAGGAGCACGCTGCCCGCGATGGCTACCGCCGCGCCCACACTGATATCCTGGCCGCCGGAAGCCGCCGTGACCAGTGTCATGCCGATGGCCAGGATGGCCAGCTCCGATCCGCTGTCTAAGATCGTGACCAAAAATCCTGACAATACCGGATTTCCCGCGCTGTTATCCGCCAATGTGATCTTGAAAAATCCCGGATCCGCCACCAGGTTGAATACCACCAGGAGCAGCAGCGCGATCAGAGGGATAAAACATTGGTTCCTGACGATCCTCATCAATATACTATCTTTTTTCATGACTGTTCATCACCTCCGGCTATAGTACTCATGACTTTATTCTGGTTCAGATCTTCCTGGGTCAGCTCCCCGACCATCTGACGGTCACGCATGACCACCAGGCGGGAGCAGGTGCGCAGCATCTCGTCCAGCTCCGAGGAGATGAACGTGACGCTCATGCCTTCGGAGGCCAGCTTCAGGACCAGTTTCTGGATATCCACCTTCGTCCCCACGTCGATGCCCCGGGTGGGTTCATCCAGGATCAGGTAATCCGGGTGGGTAAAGAGCCACCTGGCCAGGATGACCTTCTGCTGATTCCCGCCTGATAAGGACTTGATCGGCGTGTCCGCAGAAGCCGTCTTGATGCTCAAGAGCTTTATGTATTCATCCGCGATCTTATTGGCCTCCGCTTTGGAAAACGGTCTGAAGAATCCCCGCAGTACCTGCTGGGCCAGGATGATGTTGTCCCGCACCGAGAGATCCCCCACGATACCGTCCATCTTCCTGTCTTCCGGCAGATAGGCGACGCCGTTCTTCATAGCGTCCAGCGGCTTGTTGATCTTCACGGGCTTGCCCTTCATCTTCACTGTTCCGCCGGTCACCCGGTCCGCGCCGAAGATTGCACGCACGCACTCGCTCCGGCCGGAACCCAATAACCCGGTAAATCCGTTGACCTCGCCTTTGTCGATATGGAAGTCGAAGGGCTTGATCCCCGCGTCGCTTACCAGCCCTTCGGCCTCCAGGACAGGCGGCACGCCCGCTTCTTTTACGTATTCCTGCTGCTCGTCTTTGATATCGGACATGTCGTCCAGCTCTTTGCCCAGCATCTTGGATACAAGCTGTACACGGGGCAGGTCTTTGATGGCGTATTCCCCTACCAGCTGGCCGTCCCGCATGACGGTGATCCGGTCGCACACCTCGTATACCTGGTCCAGGAAATGGGTGACGAAGATGATCCCCACGCCTTTTTCCCTTAAATTCCGCATAAGCCCGAACAGCTTTTCCACTTCCTGCTCATCCAGCGAAGACGTGGGTTCGTCCAGGATCAGGACTTTGCACTCCATGTCCACCGCCCGCGCGATGGCGATCATCTGCTGCACGGCGATGGAACAGCTCTCCAGCTGCTGGGTGGGTTTCGCCGGGATGTCCAGGGACTTTAAGATCTTATCGGTGTCCGCGTTGACCTTTTTCCAGCTCTGACCCATGCCTTTTGTCCGCCCGATGAACATATTTTCGGCTACGGACAAGTTGGGACACAGGGTGATCTCCTGGTACACGGTGCTGATTCCTAAGTTCTGGGCGTCCTGGGGGGAATGGATGACGGCCGCCCCCTGGCACCCGTCCAGATGGATCTCGCCCTCGTCTTTTCCATAGACCCCGGTCAGGACCTTGATCAATGTGGATTTTCCCGCGCCGTTCTCACCCATCAGCGCGTGGATCTCGCCTTTTCTCAGGGTAAAGTCCACGCCCTGTAAGGCGCGCACGCCGGGAAAGCTCTTATAGATGTTGCGCATCTCTAATACAACGTTTTCTTTCACGTTCCAGTCCACCTCCTCAAAAGAAAGGATGCGGCGCGGAGTCATTTTGTTTTTCCGCACCGCATCTTTTTTACAATGGTCCTATATGGATCATCCGACCCCGTACTGATCGACTTCTTCCTGTGTGATCGTCGAAGCGTCAAACCCTTTTTCTTCCATGATGATCTTCTTCTCGGCCAGGGTCTCGCCGTTTTCCAGCTTGTCGATCACCTCCATGATGTATTCGGACTGGAAAGGATTGCACTGTCCGTCATAGTTCCAATTCTTGTTCAGCAGTTCTTCCAGAGCCCACTTGTTGCAGTCAAATCCCATGATGATCACGTCTTTGTCCACGCCGTGGGAGATGTTCGCTTTGTCCAGAGCCGCCACGGCGCCTTTGGCCATATCGTCGTTCTCTGCGTAGATCACGTTGAAGCTGTCTTTTGAGTCGATGACCGACTGTACGATCTGCTGTGCGTTGTCCGCGTTCCAGTCGCCGGTCTGCTGTGTGACGATGTTCCAGCCTTCATCCTCTGCCGCTTTTTCCATGGCCGCGGAGCGTCCCACCTGCGCGGCGGTGCCCATCTGCCCCTGGAGATGGATGATGTTGTATTCGTCCAGGCCCTGGTCTTTTAACCACTGTACGGCTGTCTCGCCTTCTTTTTCCATATCGGAAACGATGGCTGCCTCGTAGAGGGCCTCGTCCGCGTCGATCACACGGTCAAACAGGATGACCCTCGTCCCCTGATCCTGCGCGTCCTGGAGAACAGAATCCCAGCCGGCTGTATCGGCCGCGGAGATGAGGAGATAGTCCACGCCGTCCTGGATGAACTTCTGGGCGGATGCGATCTGTTCGTCGTTCTTCTTGCTGTACGCGAACTGCGCATCGTAGCCATTTTCTTCTGTAAAGTTTTCTTTCAGGTTCGCGTCGTTGGCGGTGCGGTAGCCGGACTCATTGGGGTCGTTGTTGATGATGCCCACTTTGAGCAGTCCGCCGGATGCTGATCCGCTGTCTCCTGTGCTGTCGTCCTGGGCCGCCGCCTCCGTCGCGTCGTCCGTGGTGCTGCTGGCCTCAGAGCTGTCGTTGCTGCTGCCCCCTCCGCATGCTGTGAGACTGATGCACATGCACGCAGCGAGCAGCATCGAGATGATCTTCTTTTTCATAGTTTTGTAACCTCCTTGTTTTTCTTCTGCGCTGCAGTTTATGTCTATAGATTATACCTGCATCGCATCAGAAATCCATGGAGATTTTTCTTGAGTCGGTTGTATTTTTACGGAGATCTGTCCCGGCTTTTGTATAAATTTCATTTTTTTACGATTTAAGTTGGATTTCTTCCGGATGGAATACTGGCGGGTATCTGAGTGCCTTCAGATGTCCGCTGCGGTATCGCCCTCCGCACAGGGAGCGGGGATCGTGACCTCCACCGTCGTCCCTTCCCCGTACTGGCTGCGGATCGAGATCCCGTAGCCTGCCCCGTAATTGAGCTGCAGACGCTGGTTCACGTTAAAGAGGCCGAAACCGGAAGTGTCCCCGCCCTCCTGCACGCCATCGATCAGCCCGCACACCCGCTTTAGTTCCTCCGGCCCCATCCCGATCCCGTCGTCCTGGACGCAGAAAACGCAGCTCTCCCCTTCCTGCCGGCCGTCTATCCGGATGTGGCCCACGCCCCGTTTCTTCTTGATCCCGTGGTAGAGGGCATTCTCCACCAGGGGCTGCAGGGTCAGCTTGAGGATGGGATAGCAGTCCATCTCCTGCGGGATATCAATCTCGTATTCCAGGATATCCCGGTAACGGAACTGCTGGATCTGCAGATAACTGCGGATATGGGCCTCTTCTTCTTTCACAGTGATGTAGTCCCGCCCTCTGCTCAGCGTGGTCCTAAAAAAATCTGACAGGGCGGAGACCATCTGTACCACTTTTTCTTTTTCACCCGCCTCGGCCAGCCAGATGATACTGTCCAGCGTATTATAGAGGAAATGAGGGTTGATCTGCGCCTGCAGGACACGCAGTTCCGACTGGCGCAGGTTGATCTGCTCTGTCTTGATATCCTCCACCAGCTGCCCGATCTTCTCCACCATCCGGTTGAAGCTGGCGTTTAAGACCGCCAGTTCGTCGTCGCTGCCCTCCTGGGCACGGACGGCAAAATCCCCGCTCCCCGCCTGGTGGGTCGCTTCTGAGAGCCTGCGTATCGGCACCGCGATCCCCCGCACGATCTCCCG